>NZ_DATNBA010000127.1:0-28435 GCF_035572195.1 Hyphomicrobium sp.
AGAACACAAGGCGCGGCCATTTTACGGCGAACTCGTCGAATTCATGACATCGGGCCCGGTCGTTTTGCAGGTTCTGGAAGGCGAAAACGCCATAGCCAAGTACCGCGAAGTCATGGGCGCGACCGACCCGGCAGAGGCTGCGGAAGGCACTGTTCGTAAGCTTTTCGCTGAATCGAAGGGCGCGAATTCGACGCATGGGTCCGACAGCGCCGCCGCCGCTGATCGCGAAATTGGCCTGAATTTCCGCCCCGACGAAATCGTCGGCTGAACACGCTTCAATTCGCTTGCTGAGTGTGGCGAGTTCAGGTGTGTCGCCTCGCTACTAAGAGACCCGCATGATCTCTGTCTCCTACGTTCAAACAATGTCTCGTTATAGCGCTTGGCAGAACAGGCGGGTGTACGACGCCGCTGGACGCCTGACCGATGCGGCACGCAAGAAGGATCGGGGCGCCTTTTTCGGTTCGATCCACGCCACGATCAACCACATCTTGTGGGCCGACAGACGTGGCTGATGTGGTGGGGCGCCGCGCCGCGCCTCGACCGGCCGCAAATCGATTGCGGACGGATTGACGATGTTCGACGACTGGGAACGGCTGGCCTAAGAGCGCCGCCGTTCCGACGCGATCATTCAGGACTGGGCGAACGGTCTCAATGCGTCGGGGCTCGAGGGTAATCTCGCTTGGTATTCGGCCTCAGCCGGACGCGAGCTGATGTCGCCCCGGCACTCGTCGTCACGCACGTTTTCAATCATCAGACGCATCATCGCGGGCAGGTTCATGCGCTGTTGACGGACTTGGGCGTCAAACCGGGCTTCACGGATCTGACGTTTGGACCGGACCTTTTCGCGAGCTGAGGCAAGGCCTCTCGGCGGCTTGGCCAAAAAAAACTGGGCCGCGCACGACGCGCGACCCAGTATGATTTGGATCAGGACTGGGGGTGGCCTAAGCCGCGGCAACCCAGCTGCCCGCAACGAAACCGAATGCAACCGCATCAGGGTTACGGCGCGCGGTTTCAAGCAGCTTCTCAGGAGATTCGACTTCAAGGCCGCTCAAGGCGCGGCCTTTCTTTTTGTATGGTTTCGCACCTGTCAGTAGAAAAACGGACTTACCAAGAACTACTGTTTTCACCGACTCCATGACGGGGGTCTCCTGGAGTTGTAGTGCACGGGGGAAATCACAAAAACAAACTGACGCTGTAAATCCTTACTGATCCATTAACGTGCTGAGAATATGACAGCATTAACCTTGGCTGCACATGAACCTGTCTCGCACATGCGAGCGATCTACAACCCGATTTGCAGTTAACTGAGCATTTCCGTGGCGATCGGGCATTGGTGCGCTGCGAAAAAGGCTGTGGATAATCCGCTAAAAGACAAATGTTTGGAATGATTTTCTGAGGCTGGCATCCGTCTAAGTCACACCTAACTCGCCCGCCGAAGACACGCCCATCGGCCCTATACGGCGGTCACGTCATTTTGTGTGGTGAGCCTGACGGACATCCATCGCGGCCGCGCTGTATTAGCTCAGCTCCCGGATGCGGAACTTGAGGCCGCCCTTTGGCGTCAGCGTCACCGTCGCATTGAGACGTGGCGGACCATCGCCTGCGTATTCCGGTCGGAAGCGACGGAGCAGGATCGACAGCGCCAGCGTGTTCTCGACCTGGCTCATGGCGCCGCCGATGCACGCGCGCTTTCCCGCGCCAAACGGAATGTAGCTGTACTTCACGTGCTTCTTGGCATTGCCGGCCATCCAGCGTTCCGGCACGAACTCTTCCGGCTTCTCCCAGAACTTCGGATTGTGGTGCGCGCCATAAGCGAAAAGCGTGACGCGATCGCCGGGATTTATTTTGACGCCGCCGATTTCGTCGGCCTCCGTTGCGACGCGGATAATTCCCCAGATGGGCGGATAAATGCGCATCGTCTCTTGGATCACGGCCCGCGTGTAAGCGAGACCGGAATAATCGGCAGCCGTCGGTGCTCGGTTGCCGTAGACCGCTTCGCCTTCCTGGCGGATGCGCTCGACCGCCTCGGGACGCCGTGACGTTTCATAGAGCGCCCAGGCAAGGGTCAGCGCCGTCGTTTCCGTTCCGGCCCAAAGATATTGCTTCAACTCGTCGACGGCTTGCTGACGATCGAATTCCGGCACAGCCGGATCGTCGACCGCTGCCTCGATCATTTTCAGAAGCGTGCGCTCGCGTTCTTCGCGCGGATCGGCGGAAATGACGGCTGGCGGCACGCTGGCCCAGACTTTCATGGCCTTCGCCGTATCTTCGTCCGTCATTTCGAAGATTTCACCCGCCTGCTTCCTGAGGCGGATCTCACGATGGTTCATCACATCTGTGTAGGTCTTCACGCACTTGAACACGACGTGCGGGTTGAACGGCATGTCGCGATCAAACAGTGCCTTGCAGATCATGTCGGCCGCGAGCGTCCAAGTCTGTTCGACCATTTCGACCGTCTCGCCTGATTTCGCGAGATCGGACCAAATCGCCATTTTCGCTTCAATGGCCTTCAGGAAGTACGGAATGTATTCGGCGAACATGTCGGGATGAAACGCCGGCTGCTGCGGCATGCGGATCTTTTGCCAGAGCGCGCCGTCATTGGTGATCATCGATTTGCCGAAGATAGGCCTCAGCCCGTCGAAATATTTGACGTAGTTGTCCACCTTGGTGACGAGCACATGCTTGAAGTATTCCGGTTCCGAAACCAGCACGACGCGTTGGTTCGCCATGTTGACCGGCAACACCGGACCATAGCGTTCCATCATGTGCATCAGGATGCGCATCGGATTGTCTGGGTCGCCGCGCAGTAGCGGCGTCAGCTTGAACCAGATGCTCGATTCCTCGCCGAGGCCCAGAGTGTGGCTGGCGGTGGTTTCCATTACCGTGTCTCTCCATCGGGATCAGCGGGGCCGCGCAGATGTAAGCGACGGTCGCGCTTTCGGACAGCTTCCAAAGCTGCATTCGACGTTCCAGGCTGCCGGACTCCCACTCCGGAACCATGAGAAATATCATGGCTTAGGGGGTGGCTGTCCATGCGACGGCCAGCGCAGGGTAACCGGCGTGTGACTTTCCACTCAAACGCCGGGCGAAAAGA
Organism: Hyphomicrobium sp.; assembly: GCF_035572195.1. Classification (GTDB taxonomy): domain Bacteria; phylum Pseudomonadota; class Alphaproteobacteria; order Rhizobiales; family Hyphomicrobiaceae; genus Hyphomicrobium_B. The sequence goes on from NZ_DATNBA010000127.1 coordinate 3,095, forward strand.
GTGATCCCAAGTCGGTAACACGCTCAGAGATAATAACCTTTTCCCCTTCGCAACGAGCGCGACCCGAAGCCACAAGCATTAAGGCAATAGGGTAAATTCTGTGTTCGGCCTCGAGCACGCGGGCCGCGAGTGTTGTCGCAGTGTCACTACTGAGCACCGGAACGGCCGCTTGGGCGATGATCGGGCCGGTGTCCGTCTCGGTTCTAACGAAGTGCACGGTGCACCCGGCGATCCTCACTCCTGCCTCCAGCGCCCGCTCGTGCGTATGCAACCCTTTGAAGCTCGGTAGCAGCGACGGGTGGATATTGATCATGCGGTCGCGCCAGTGTTCGACGAACGCCGGCGTCATCAACCGCATGAAGCCCGCAAGCGCGATGAGTTCGACCTTTGCCGCGTCGAGGGCCTGCTGCAGCGCGCCTTCGAAGGCTGAGCGCGAGGCATGGGCCTTATGGTCGATGACCAACGTCGCGAGTCCGTTCGCCTTCGCCCATTGCAGCCCCGCCGCGTCCGGACGGTTCGAGACGACGAGAACGATTTTTGCCGGATAGTCGGCGGCACACGCTGCGGCGGCAAGCGCCTGCATATTCGAGCCGCGGCCGGAGATCAAAATGGCGGTGCGCTTTTTCGTGGTCATGGCGCGCATCTAGCACGAGCAACCACGGACGCGCGAGTGCGGTCGCGCCCCCAAACGAAAGGCTTGGTGGATTGGCCAGCAGATCAATTTGCGAGGCTGGCTCCGCCGGCTCAAGGCAAGATCGCCGACGGACGCTATCAATCGCCTTTCGAAGCGAACCCCAATCGCCCGTCGTACTTCACCGCCCACGCTTCGCCCTTGCCCTTGGCTTCGGACTTTTCACCAGTCGGCGGGATGACGTCGCCGATGATGAGCGGCGCTTCCCCCTCGGCTTTCAGCGCCGCCAGCACCTCTTGCGTCCGCGACTTTGCAGCGACGACGACCATGCCGATGCCGCAATTGAACGTGCGCAGCATTTCGGCGTCATCTAGGTTGCCGGTCTTCGCGAGCCAGCCGAACACGGCAGGCGCCTCGAACGACGAAAGGTCGATCCGCGCCGCCGCGTCCTTCGGCATGACGCGCGGTAGATTTTCCGAAAGGCCGCCGCCGGTAATGTGCGACAGCGCCTTTATGGCTCCATTCGGTCCCGATCTGCCGGTCGCGCGGATCGCAGCGAGAACGGGTTTGACGTAGATCCGCGTCGGCGTCAGCAGTGCTTCGGCGACCGTTCTGCCAGAAGCGAAAGAGGCCGGCGCGCTCCAATCGAGTCCGGCGTGGCTGACGAGTTTGCGCACGAGGCTGTAGCCGTTTGAATGGACGCCCGACGACATGAGGCCGATCAGCGTGTCGCCGATGGCAATGTCGGGGCGCGGCAGAACCTCGTTGCGCTCGACGGCGCCGACGGCAAAACCAGCCAAATCGTAATCGCCCGTCTTATACATGCCGGGCATCTCGGCGGTTTCCCCGCCGATCAGCGCCGAGCCAGCTTGCTTGCAGCCTTCGGCAATGCCCGCGATCACGTCACGCGCCGCGCCAACGTCGAGCTTTCCGACCGCAAGATAATCCAGGAAAAATAGCGGTTCGGCACCCTGCACGACGAGATCGTTGACGCACATGGCGACAAGATCGATGCCGATCGTCGAATGACGGCCCGTATCGATTGCGATCTTGAGCTTCGTGCCGACGCCGTCGTTCGCCGCGACGAGGATCGGATCGCGAAAGCCGGCGCGCTTCAAATCGAACAAGCCGCCGAAGCCGCCGAGATCGACATCGGCGCCGGGCCGGCTCGTCGCCTTGGCGAGCGGCCTGATCGCGGAAACCAGTGCGTTCCCGGCGTCGATATCGACACCCGCACCGGCGTAGGTAATCGGTTTTGATCGGCTATCTTTGGCGGAGGGCATCAAACCTCGCATGATGAGGATGTGAGATGAACGTCTCCACACCTTTGCGGGCGGTCATGTGAGACATTGGTTCCGTTAAACTCACTTTTGCCCCATTGCCAACCCGGGATGGGGGTCGTAGCAGCCCCGAGAGGTGAGGGCAACGCAGGCTCATGCTGCATCGAGCCATGCGTGTCCAGATAATGCAACGATGAGGCATGCCGTGCACGCGAGACGCTCGCTCGCAATCGTTCTTTGGGTTTGGATGGCCACCGCGCACCTTTGCGCCGGATTGGCCTTCGCAGCCGGCGCCGATAGCGCCTACACGATTGCGAACTATCCCGTCGATGCGACCGCCGCCAACGCCGTCGCCGCAAAACAGCAGGCGCTCGCCGACGGTCAGCAGGCGGCATTCCGCTCGCTCTTGAAACGCATCGTGCCGGTCACCGCTTACAAGCAGCTGACGCGCGTTAAGGATATCAAAGCCGCAAATCTCATATCGGGAGTCACCGTCCGTTCGGAGAAAAACTCCGCGACCGACTATCTCGCGAACCTCGATTTCTCATTTCAGGCCGATGCCGTTCGCGCCGAGCTGTCGCGTCAAAGCATCCCGTTCGTCGATGAGCAGGCGCCGCCGGTAGGGTTGATCACGGTGCTGCTTCAGGGCAATCCGCCAGCCGTGACGAACGATACGGGGCTGTGGCGCCGTGCCTGGACCGGCCTCGACCTGAAGCACACGATCACGCCCGTTACCGTGCAAGACCTGAAGCCGGAGATCCACGCCGATACCGTCAGCATGCTGCTCGCCGGAGACGGCAACGGATTGCGCATTCTCAATGACGAGTACGGCACCAAGCTCATCGTCATGGCGGTCGCCGAGCCCGATATGGTGGCGAAGAAGTTGACCGTAACGCTCGCAGGACAGGATGCTGTCGGACCTCTGCTTCTGAAACGCACCTACCGCATGACGAACGGCGACCTCGGGTACACATCCGAGCTTGCAGCCGTCATTGCGCTTGGTGTGCTCGAAGGCCGTTGGAAGGCGATCAAATCTGGGCCTGCACAACAGGCATCGACCGGCGCGCCGGTCTGGTCGGCCTCGACGGGTGCCGGAGGCGAAGTGGTGCGGTTTACGGCGTCATTCGTCGATCCCGGGCAATGGAACGAGATCCGCGCCCAGCTCCTCGACACGCCGGGCGTCGATGCCCTCGAAATTGCTACCGTCTCGGACCGCGATGCCGACGTATCGCTGCGGTTCCCGGGCGGCGCCAGAGGCCTGGCTGATGCTCTGGGCGCTCGCGGCTTAAGTCTTGCAAACACTTCGGGCGGCTGGGTTCTTCGTCCAAACTATTGATAATAAACGAAGTTATTTGTAATCCCAGCGATCCTTCCGACCACGACGAAGCCGTAAGATGATCGCTGACCCAGCCGGGAAGATGTTGTGCTCGACGGGACGAACCGTCCGAGGTTAGGTTCGCGCCCTTATTTGAAATACGGGCGACCTCGAAGAGGCGGGATACAAATGGACAGGATCAGGCCGGCGTGAGCATTCCCAACCTCATTACGCTCGGCCGGGTCATCCTCGTACCTGTGGTTTTTTGGCTACTCCTGACCGGCGAGCTCAAAGCGGCGTTTCTGGTGTTTGTTGTTGCCGGTATCTCCGATGCCGTCGACGGCTTTCTTGCGAAACGCTTTAATTGGGAGACCGAGCTCGGTGCCTATTTGGACCCGATCGCCGACAAGCTGCTGATCGTCTGCATCTTCATCGCTCTCGGCGTAACCGGCCGCTTACCGTCATGGCTCGTGATCACGGTGGTGTCGCGCGACGTGCTGATCGTCATCGCCGTCGTACTGTCTTGGCTGCTCGGCCACCCGACTCCGATGAAACCTCTGGCGGTCAGCAAGATCAATACCGTCGCCCAGATCGTGCTCGCCGCGACGGTGCTCGCCGACGAGGCGTTCGTGCTGATGCTCAATGGTCCCGTACAGCTTCTCAACCTGCTCGTTGCCGTGACGACGGTGGCGTCGCTCATTGCATATTTACGCGTGTGGCTCCGCCACATGACGCTCTATGAATCGGCGGGCTCCAATACCTGAATGACCTGGCGCATGCTATCGTTGTCGTAGCGATATTTTGAGGGCTGAGACTGATGCAACTCGAGCGCCATGCGCTGTTCTGGACGGCGAGCGCCCTGTTGTTCGTTTATCTCGTCCAGGTTCTGGCGCCGGTTCTCTTGCCCTTCGTGCTGGGCATGACGCTCGCCTATTTTTTCAATCCGCTGGTCGATATTTTGGCTCGTGCCGGACTGCCGCGCTGGGCGTCGGCCATTCTGTTGCTGGCCGCCTCGACATGCCTGATTGTGCTTGCCCTGGTGTTTGTCGTCCCGATCCTCGCGCAGCAGGCCGCGGGACTGATTGAAGCGGCGCCGCGAGAGATCGCGCGTTTCAGAGTTTTAATCGAGGATAGTGCCCGAGAGTATCTCGGCGGCCGTTATCCACAGGCCGAGAGTACCGTCAGGACGGCACTGGAGTCATTCAGCTCGGCCATGCCGTCCATGTTGACCGGCCTCGCCGCGAGCGTCTGGAACAAGGGGTCCGCGGCATTCAACTTCGTTTCCGTTCTTCTGGTGACGCCGCTTGTATTTTTTTACGCTCTACTCGACTGGCCGAAAATGATCGCAAAACTCGATTCCTGGTTGCCACGCGATAATGCCGATCAGATACGGGCGCTCGCTCTAGAAATCGACAGTCGGGTGTCGGCCTTCATTCGCGGCCAAGGTGCCGTTTGCTTGATCCTCGCATTGTATTACGCCGCGGCCCTGAGCGTTGCCGGGCTCGAGTACGGCTTGCTGGTGGGATCGCTGACGGGCCTCGCGTCGTTTATTCCGATCTTCGGTTGGTCGCTCGGCGCGATCGCTGCGACGGTACTGGCGGCGATCCAGTTCTGGCCGGATCTTTGGCAGGTGGCGATCATCGTCGGCATCATGCTTGCCGGTCAGGCGCTCGAGTCTGGTATTCTGACGCCAAATATCATCGGTTCGGAAATTGAACTGCATCCGGTTTGGCTGATCTTCGCGCTTTTGACCTTTAGCTATCTGTTCGGATTTTTAGGGCTACTTGTGGCGGTGCCGGTTTCTGCCGCAATCGGCGTGCTCGTACGCTTCGCGCTTCGCACCTATCTTGAGTCATCGGTTTATCAAGGCAGCGAGAGCGCGAAAGGATAAGCCTTGACACGCCCCATGCCGTCAGCGCCGGAACAACTTGTCTTTGAACTTCCACATCGCGCAGCGCTCGGGCGCGAGGACTTTCTCGTGTCCGATTCGAACGCCGCCGCAGTGGCGCTCGTCGATCGATGGCCCGACTGGCCGGTTGGCGCCGCCGTTCTTGTCGGTCCGAAAGGCAGCGGCAAAACGCATCTCGCCAATGTCTGGCTGCTGCGCTCCGCCGCCACCGTGTTCGACGCCTCGCAAATTTCACGCGACGATGTTCCGGCCATCGCTTCGGCCGGCGCTGCAATCATCGAAGACATCCAAAACCTCAACGATGAGGCGGCGCTTTTTCACCTTCTCAATCTGGTGCGCGAACAACGCCTGCAGATTCTGTTGACGACGGACATCGCGCCGGGCGATCTTTCTGTTGCGCTTCCCGACCTTATGTCCCGCCTCAAGGCATTGCCGCTTGCGTCGATCGAGGCACCCGACGATGCCCTCCTTCGCGCCGTGCTGGTGAAGTTGTTTGCCGACCGCCAGCTCAGCGTCGAGCCGCACGTCATCGGATACGTGCTGGTTCGGATGGAGCGCTCGATGTCGGCGGCGGAACGACTGGTGGCCGAGGCAGATCGTCAAGCGCTCGTGCTTCAGAAGCGCGTGACGCGGGCGGTCGCGGCTGCGGCGCTTGATAGATTGGGGTACTAAGACGTCCAGGCCGGTTTGTGTTTCGGCTGTCATTTAGGTGTAAAGAAATACGCAGAAGGCAGAAGTCCCCAGTCGACTCTTGGAGCCACCTACCAACATGGCATCGGCAAAGAGCAGAACGAACATCAAAGCGGATATTCAATCCGTGCCGCAGGGACCGGACCGCTTTTACAATCGCGAGCTGTCCTGGCTGCAATTCAATCATCGCGTTTTGGAAGAAGCCAGCAACCAGCAGCATCCACTGCTCGAGCGCCTGCGATTTCTCTCAATTGCCGCCGCCAATCTCGATGAATTCTACATGGTTCGCGCCGCCGGCGTGTACGGCCAGGTTAGTGCCGGCATCTCAACGCTGTCTCAGGACGGCTTGACGCCAATGCAGCAGCTTGCTGCGATCAACAAGTTCGCCGCTCGTCTCGTGGCCGACAAGCAGGCCATCTGGCAGACGATCAAGACGGAACTCGCCGGCACCGGCATCCACGTGCTGCAGGGCGACGAAGTGACCCCCGGTCAGCGCGCCCGGCTCGAGCAGCTTTTCCTGACGCACATTTTCCCGATCTTGACGCCGATAGCCGCCGATCCTGCGCATCCCTTTCCGTTCATTCTGAACAAGGGACTGACGATCGTCGTCGAGATGGTCCGCCCCGCCGACGGCAAGACGATGAACGGCCTTATCCCGATACCCGGTCAGCTCGATCGGTTTATTCGCCTCGAGGCCGATGCTGGCAAGCCCAAGGAAATCCGTTTCATCAAGCTCGAGAGCGTCATCGGTATGTTTCTAACCGAGCTGTTTTCGGGCTTCGACATAAAAAGTCAGGGTGCGTTTCGCGTGCTGCGCGACAGCGATATCGAATTGCAGGAAGAGGCCGAAGACCTTGTCCGCTCCTATGAAAGTCAATTGAAGCGGCGCCGGCGCGGCAACGTGATCCGCCTCGAGATCGAAGCGCGAATGCCGGACCGCTTGCGGAAATTCGTCGTTGGCGAGCTCGAGGTTCGCGAAGAAAGCGTCTTCGTCAAAGACGGTATCCTCGCCCTTGCCGACACCTCGCAGCTGATCGTCGCCGACCGGCCCGATCTGCTCTTCAAGCCGTTCAATATTCGCTTTCCCGAACGCATTCGCGAATTCAGCGGCGATTGCTTCGCCGCTGTGCGCAATAAGGACATCGTCGTTCACCATCCTTACGAAAGCTTCGACGTCGTCGTCCAATACTTGCGCCAGGCCGTTGCCGATCCGAACGTGATGGCGATCAAGTGGACGCTCTATCGAACGTCGCGCGACAGTCCCATCATTCAAGCGCTGAAAGAAGCCGTCGAGGCGGGTAAATCAGTCACGGCGGTTGTCGAGCTCAAAGCACGCTTCGATGAAGCGGCGAATATCCGCTGGGCACGCGACCTGGAAAGCGCCGGCGTTCACGTCGTCTATGGCTTCACCGAACTCAAGACGCATGCCAAGCTCGGGCTCATCGTCCGGCGCGAGGGCAGCGATCTGACGACGTACTGCCATATCGGCACGGGAAACTATCATCCGCAGACGGCACGCATTTACACCGACCTGTCGCTCTTCACCACCGATCCGGTGATCGCCCGCGATGTCTCGCGGATGATGAACTTCGTCACAGGGTACGGGCAGCCGGCCGAACTCGAATGTATGGCCGCAAGCCCGCACGGCATCCGCCATCTGATCATGACCCACATCGCCGAAGAAATCGCAAATGCCAAGGCCGGAAGGCCGAGCGGCATCTGGATGAAGATGAATGCACTCGTCGATGCGCACATCATTACAGCGCTTTACGATGCCAGCGAGGCCGGTGTGCCGATCGATCTCGTGGTGCGCGGCGTTTGCTGTTTGCGCCCTGGCATTCCGGGACTTTCGAGCAATATCAGAGTGAAAAGCATCATAGGACGCTTTCTCGAACATGCCCGCATTTACTGTTTCGCGAACGGCGAGGCCTTGCCTTCTCCCAACGCCGCCGTCTACATCAGCTCGGCCGACATGATGCCGCGCAACCTCGACCGTCGCGTCGAAGCGATGGCACCTATCAAGAATGCGACCGTTCACGAGCAAGTGCTGAACCAGATCATGGTAGCGAATTTGAGAGATAACCAACAAAGCTGGCGGATCAACTCCGACGGCAGCTCGACACGGTTACAACCGGGTCCGGGCGAGGAAGCTTTCAACGCTCACAAGTACTTCATGATAAACCCTTCGCTTTCAGGTCGCGGGCAATCTCTCAAAGAGCACTTCCCCCCGCGCTTCCGCCAGCTGGGCTAGAGCTGGGGCGCCCGCTTGACGCGATGGAAAGAAGTCTCGGGTGCCAATGAACGCACCGCGGAAATGGAGCCGATCGGTGTCATCGACATCGGCTCGAATTCGGTGCGCCTTGTCGTATACGAAGGCGCCGTGCGCGCACCGACACCGGTTTTCAATGAGAAGGTTCTCTGCGGCCTAGGCCGATCGGTTGCCTCGACCGGCAGCCTCAGCAGCGAAGCCGTCGAGCGCGCGATGGCCGCCTTGGCACGCTTCAATGTCATTGCCCACATCCTGAGCGTCAAGAATTTGAGAGTGATCGCGACGGCCGCCGTTCGTGACGCTCAGAACGGCCGCGAATTTATCGAACGTGGCGAACGCGTGCTCGGTGTCTCGATAGAAACGTTGTCCGGCGAAAAGGAAGCGCGATTGGCGGCCCAAGGCATCATGATGGGCTTCATCGATGCCGACGGCATTGCCGGCGATATGGGCGGCGGCAGCCTGGAGCTGATCGACATCGTGCAGGACCGGCTCAAAGAAGCGGCGACGGCGCCGCTCGGGGGCCTGCGTCTCATCGATAGCACAGGCAACAAGATCGAGCGCGCGGTTGACGTTATCGACAGTGCGCTGGCGAACCTGCCATGGCTCGCCAATGGCAAGGGGCGGACGTTCTACGCCGTCGGCGGCACCTGGCGGTCGCTTGCCAAGATGCACATGGACCAGATCCATTATCCATTGCGGGTGATGCAGGGCTATCGGCTCTCCACCGCGGAGGCACTCGATCTTTGCGAACAGTTTCGCAAAGCGAAAAAGCCGCTCGACATTCCGGGCATCGCTGGCGTCGCGCGGGCGAGGCGCGAAGTGCTGCCGTTTGGCGCAATCGTTCTTGATCGTCTTCTTCGGCGCATGCAGCCGCGTCAGGTCGTCTTCTCGGTCTTCGGTATTCGTGAGGGCTTGATCTATAGCTTGCTGCCGCCGCACGAGAAAATCCGCGATCCGCTCATCAGTTTCTGCGAAGACTATGCGGCGTTGCGTTCCCGATCTGTCGAACATGCGTGGGAGTTGTGTCGGTGGACCGATGAGCTCTTTGCCAATCCGGAATTCGAGGAGACGGCGGACGAACGCCGTCTGCGGTATGCGGCCTGTTTGCTATCCGACGTCGGCTGGCGGGCACATCCCGATTATCGCGGCGAGCAAAGCGTCAATACGATTGCCCATGCGGGTCTTGGCGGCGTCGATCACCAGGGCCGCATCTTTTTGGCGCTTTCTGTCTTCCATCGTCACGAGCCGGAAGATAACGGCGAACAGCTGTCCGAGCGGCTGCGAAGCCTTGTTAGCAAACGGGTGCAGCGGCGCGCCCGCATCGTCGGCGCTGCCATCAGGGCAGCCCATATGTTGTCGATCGGCATGGCCGGAATCATCGACCAGACCCCGCTTTCCTACGAAAACGGCAAATTGGTCCTCACTCTGCCGCGGCACTATGCTGCGCTCGATGGGGAACGGCTGCGGCGCCGGTTCGGAACGCTTGCCGATTTGATCGGTAAAAAGTTCGATATCAGGATTAGCGGTTAAAGACGCGATACGCCTCGCTTGTGGCGCGGGAATTTCTGGTAGTCTGCTCTGACAGCTCGCAGGATCAAGATAGCCTATGGCGGAAGACCTCTACGACATTCTTGGCGTCTCGCGCCGCGCCACCGAGGATGAAATCCGCAGCGCATTTCGCAAACTTGCGAAAGCCAACCACCCCGACGTCAATCCCAATAATTCGGCCGCCGCGGAACGCTTCAAGAAAATCACCGCCGCCAACGATATTCTGAGCGATCCGGAAAAGCGCCGGCAATACGATTCCGGCGAAATTGACGCTAAAGGCGATCCTCGCCGGCCTCAGTGGGGGCGGGCAGCGGGAGCCAGGCGTGGTGCCGAGGCGCGCGGCGGCGGCCCGCGCGGTGGACACCCAGGTGGTGCCGGATTTGATGATTACAGCTTTTCCGACATTTTTTCGGACGTCTTCGGAGCTAGCCAATCTGGCCGTCGGGAGGGCCGCGGCTTTGCCGTTCGCGGGCAGGATCTCCGCTACTCACTGGAAGTCGATTTTCTCGAAGCCGTGCTCGGCGCAAAAAAGCGCGTGACGTTGCCCGATGGCGGTGTGCTCGACCTAGCTGTCCCCGAAGGCGTCACCGATGGTCAGGTCTTGAGGCTGAAGGGCAAAGGCACACCTGGCAGCCCCGGCGCCGAACACGGCGATGCGCTGGTCGAAATCAAGGTCCGTCCGCACGCAGACTTCAAGCGCGACGGCGACGATATCCTGCTGGAACTGCCGATCACGATTGACGAAGCCGTGCTCGGCGGCCGGGTCCAGGTTCCGACCCCGACCGGGCGCGTGCAGCTCACGATCCCGAAGGGCACGAGTTCGGGACGGACCTTTCGCTTGAAAGGCAAGGGCGTGCGATCGAAGGCCGGTACGGTTGGAGATCAGCTCGTGACCGTCAAAATCATTGTGCCGCCTGAGATCGACGAAAGCCTGTCGTATTTCTTCTCGGAATGGCGCCAGAAGCACGGCTACGATCCGGGACGCAAATAGCCGCGGCGGCGTTCGAGTATTCAACCAATCACGTCAAGGCCGGGTCAAGCCCGGCCATTGAGTGCAAGGAAAGGATAGAGCGTCAGTCCGGTGGGGCCGCCGGCACGGCGCGGACTTCGCCATTGACGAGCGTCAACGCCAGTTCGCCGCGCTTGAGCTTCAGCGCGGCATCGCCAAAGAGCGTCCGGCGCCAGCCCTGCAGCGCCAGAATGCCGGCGTGATTTGACGTCGCAAGCTGCTCGAGATCATCGGAATCGGCGATGATCCTTGGTGCTACGCCGTGTTCGGCGGCGGCGGCTTTCAAAAGCACCTTCAAGAGTTCGAGCGTTGCGCTGGCCTCGGCCGACAGAGCTTCGTTGCGTTGAATTTGCGGCAGCGTTTTGGGATCGCGGGCCAGACCGGCCTTTACGACGTCGATGATTTCCTTGGCGCGCTGCGAGCGGGCGAAACCGTCGGACAGCGTGCGCAGTTGCCCAAGTGCTTCGGCGCTCGCCGGAACCTGATTGGCGATGTCGTAGAGCGCGTCGTCCCTGAGCACGCGGCCGCGCGGTACATCGAGCGACTGGGCGAGGCGTTCCCTCCAGGCGGCGAGCTCGATCAGAACGGCGAGAGACTTGCGGCTTTTGACACGCAGCTTCAAACGCTGCCAGGCATTCTCGGGGCTAGTGTCGTAGGTCGCAGGATTGATGAGAACTTCCATCTCCTCCTGCAGCCACGGCGTACGGCCCGTCTTCTCGAGCATTTGCTTCAGATGCTCGTAGACGTTTCTGAGATACGTCACGTCGGCCAGCGCGTAGTCGAGCTGCTTCGGCGACAACGGCCGCCGGCTCCAGTCGGTAAAGCGCGAGGTCTTGTCGAGATCGACGCCGGTCGTTTTCTTCACGAGATTGACGTAGCTGATGCTGTCTCCGAAACCGCAAACCATTGCAGCGATCTGCGTGTCGACGACGGGCGTCGGCATGACCGCCGATTTGAAAAAGACAATTTCGATGTCTTGGCGCGCCGCGTGGAAGACTTTGACCGTCGAGCTGTCGGCCATTAATTTGTAGAATGGCGCGAGGTCGAGACCGGGCGCCAACGGGTCGACGACACCTTCGGCATCGGGTCCGGCAAGCTGGACAAGACAAAGCAAGGGCCAGAACGTCTGCTCACGCAGAAATTCGGTGTCGACAGCGACGTAATCGCCTTTGGCGAGAGTTTCGCAAAGCGCCGCCAATTCCGGAGTGGTCGTAATCATCTGCATCGAAGCACGCCTATAGCGCAAGAGCTGAGCCTTGTCGCCATCAGCTTGGTCGCGGTTGGGAGAGATTTTTGATTAAGCGTCCGCGTAGAAACCAAGCCGTCGCTCAAGGACCGCAGTTGATGGCTTATGAGGGCTCGCGCCGATGAAAGCATCCGGCCCATAACCTTGACTTTCGGCTGGCCACATGCGCTTTTCCGCGTCGATTTCCGCCCATTTCGATCGAAGGGTTTCCGGCAATGGCCGAGGCTAAACTGCATCGTTATCGCTCGCATACCTGCGGCGCGCTCAGGAAGAGCGACGTCGGCGCCAACGTCCGTCTGTCGGGCTGGGTGCACCGGGTGCGCGACCACGGCGGCGTTCTGTTCATTGATCTTCGGGATCACTACGGCCTGACGCAAGTCGTCGCCGACCCGGATAGTGCCGCGTTCAAGGCGGCCGAATTGTTGCGTTCGGAGTGGGTCGTCCGGATCGACGGTAGAGTGCGCGACCGGCCGGCGGGGACGATCAACACCGAGCTTCCAACAGGCGAGATCGAGCTCTACGCTAACGAGATCGAAGTGCTTTCGGCGGCAAAGGAGTTGCCCGTTCCGGTCTTTGGCGAACCGGAATATCCCGAAGACATGCGCCTGCAGTATCGTTTCCTCGACCTGCGTCGCGAGACGCTGCATGCCATCATCATGAAACGGCTCGAGATCACGCGTGCCATACGGCGGCGCATGCACGATGCCGGCTTCAACGAATTCCCGACGCCGATCCTGACCGCTTCAAGCCCCGAAGGCGCGCGCGATTTCCTCGTGCCGAGCCGAATTCATGCGGGCAAGTTCTACGCCCTGCCGCAGGCGCCACAGCAGTACAAGCAACTGTTGATGGTTTCCGGTTTCGACCGCTATTTCCAGATCGCGCCGTGTTTTCGCGATGAAGACCCGCGCGCCGACCGCCTTCCGGGTGAGTTCTATCAGCTCGATGTCGAAATGAGTTTCGTCGAGCAGGACGATGTCTTCACGACGATGGAACCGGTCATCACCGGCCTGTTCGAAGAATTCGCCGGCGGCAAGCCGGTAACAAACAACTGGCCGCGTATTCCATACGACACGGCGATCGCGAAGTACGGCTCCGACAAACCAGACTTGCGCAACCCGATCGAAATGCAGGACGTCACCGAGCATTTCAGGGGCTCGGGCTTCAAAGTCTTTGCCGGCATGATCGAGAAAGACGCTAAGGTGCGCGTCTGGGCCATCCCCGCGCCGACGGGCGGCTCGCGTGCGTTCTGTGACCGGATGAATTCGTGGGCTCAGGGCGAAGGCCAACCCGGCCTCGGATATATTTTCTGGCGCGAAGGTGAGGAAGGTGGCGCGGGTCCTGTCGCAAAGAACATCGGCCCCGAACGCGCCAGCGCCATCAAAGCGCAACTCGGATTGAAGAACGGCGACGCGGTATTCTTCGCGGCGGGAAATCCGGCAAACTTCTACAAATTCGCAGGACTGGCGCGCGACCGCGTTGGCCAAGAGTTGAAGCTCGTCAAGGAAGATCAGTTCTCGTTGGCGTGGATCGTCGACTTCCCGTTCTACGAATGGAACGAGGAAGAAAAGCGCATCGACTTCTCGCACAATCCGTTCTCAATGCCGCAAGGCGGTGGCGAGGCACTCGATGCAGCCACCACTGATGAAGCACGCCTGAAGCTCAAGGCCTATCAGTACGACATCGTTTGCAACGGCTACGAAATCGCGTCGGGCGGCATCCGCAATCACAAGCCCGACGTGATGATCAAAGCCTTCGGCGTTGCCGGGCTCGGACCCGAAATCGTCGAGCAGCGCTTCGGCGGATTGTTCCGCGCCTTCCAGTACGGCGCGCCCCCTCACGGCGGCATGGCAGCCGGCGTCGAACGCATCGTGATGCTGCTGACGGGCGGCAAGACCGTGCGTGAAGTTGCGCTCTTCCCGATGAACCAGCAGGCCAACGATTTGCTGATGGGCGCGCCAAGCGACGTCTCGCCGAAGCAATTACGCGAGCTTTCAATCCGAGTCGTCGCGCCGGAAGTGAAAAAGGCTTAGGCAAGTATTGTCATCCCGGGCGAGCCCACTTGCGAGACCCGGGACCCAGTGGACAGCACTGCAACAGCGAATTGGTAATTCTGGCTCCCGGCTCTCCGCTGCGCTTCGGCCCGGATGACAGTCAGGGACAAAAAAACGGCGCCCTACCGAGGTTGGCGGGCGCCGAGTTGCGTCAGCGGAGTCGGGGGAAGAAACGCTGACGCGCTTTCAGCTATTTCCGAGCCTAGACCTCAGTTGGTCGTCGCTTGGTGAGTGCCGTGCGGTGGCAGGATCACTGCAACGAAGACGATCTTGCCGTCCTTCGTCGCTGTACCGACCCAGCGGCCGGTTTCGTCGCGGTCGAGGGGCGAAATGCCGGTATAGCCTTCGCGAGAAAGCTGCAGTCGCGCCTGCTGGGCGGCGGCCGCATTCTGAAGCTCGCCGCTGAAGGCCGCTGTCTGCGCAGCGTTGAATGCAGGAGCATCTTCAGCCAAAGCCGGAAATGCGAAACCGACTGCGACAAGGGTGGAAAGTGCAAGTGTGCGGATCATACGAACTCCAATCAATCCTGAATTTTTTGCGGGTCGGTCAGCCGGTCCGCTTCATGCAATAGAGGTAAGCGCCTTCGCTGCATGATGCCAAACAACATGGTGTGCTCTATCTGCTGCGATTTGTGAGAACGCGTGAAGCCGAGTGATAAGCGTGAAGGTTCAGACACACGATCGCCAACGTGCGTGAGCGATCTGCCGATCGCCATCTGCGTCACTGCGCTCTGACCAAGTCCGCAATTGAACTGGCAGGCTCTAGTCGATCGGATTAGGAAGTTTTCTCTACCACTATAGTGAACGGGGCTCTTGCCGATGCGAATTTTGATTCTTGGTGCCGGCGCCACAGGCGGATACTTCGGCGGCCTGTTGGCCAAGGCAGGCGTCGACGTAACTTTTCTCGTGAGGCCGAAGCGGCGCGAACAACTCGCCCGCGATGGACTGAAGATCGAAAGTCCGCTCGGTAATTTCAGCACGCCCGTCGCCGCGATCACGCAAGACGAACTTAGGGGCCCGTTCGACGTGGTCATTCTGAGCGCCAAAGCCTATGGCCTCGCCGCCTCGATCGAAGCGATCCGCCCTGCGGTCGGCGAAGCGACGCTGGTTCTGCCTGTGCTCAACGGGATGAAGCACCTTGATGATCTCGATGCGGCCTTCGGCCGGAAGCGCGTGCTGGGCGGTACATGCCACATCAGCGTCGTGCTCGAAGACGACGGCCGAATCCGTCATATGAGCCCATTCGCGTCGCTGACACAGGGAGCCAGAGTTCCCGACCAGCAGGAGAGCGCGGCGCGCCTTCACAAAGAACTGTCGCGCGGCGGCTTCGAGGCTCGTCATTCCGACGACGTCATCGGTGCGATGTGGGAAAAATGGGTTCTGCTCGCGACGCTGGCCGGATCGACATGTCTGATGCGTGCATCAATCGGTGAGATCGTTCGAACCGATACCGGCGCCCAGCTGATCTCGAACATGCTCGATGAATGCGCCGCTGTGGCCACCGCAAGCGATCATCCTCCGAGATCGGTGGCGCTCTCAATCGTGCGCCCGACGCTCACGGACCCGGAATCGCAAATTTCGGCGTCCATGTTGCGCGACATTCAGCGCGGCGGCCAGATTGAGGCCGAACACATCGTCGGCGATCTGATCCGGCGCGGCCGGGAGCACAGCGTGCCGACGCCGTTGCTCGAAATCGCCTACGTTCACCTTCAGGCGTACCAGAACCGGATGAAAACCGCGCAAGTGACCTAACGCCGAGTTAATCCATTAAGCGCAATCGCAATCGCAACCCGGCTTGTCTTCGCCACGTATTAGCGGGACAAAGGTCGCCATTGATCCCGGAGACCGGAAGCATGTTTCGTTCGATCATTTGCGCCGCTTGTCTTTTTCTCGCCATCCCGCTGGCGGCCTCCGCGCGCACCGCCGATCACGCCGAACTGTGGAACGGCGCCGAAATCAACTGGCGAGATTCTCGCTCGGGTATCTACGAAGCATCGAAGACCGGCCGCCCCGTTATCATGGTTTTTCACGCGACGTGGTGCCCGGTATGCAAACGCTTCCGCGAGGTCTTCAAGGATCCCGGAATCGTCGCCGCATCGCGCGATTTCGTGATGATCCTGGTCGATGCCGATGCGGAAAAGGAACTCAACGGAGCCTTCTCATCTGACGGCTCGTATGTTCCGCGCACGCTGTTTATCGATTCCGAGGGAAACGTTTCGGACAAGCTGGTCGGATCCGATCCGCAATATCCCCATACGATCGAGGTCGACAAACCCGATGAACTGTTGGCGCTGATGAAAAAGGCGCGGAGTGTGTTCGGCACGGCCCCGGCGGAGGCATCGCCGCCAACTGCTGATCGCGGTACCTGAAAAAAATCCTCGGTTGCAGTTGCTTCGCCGAGGCGGACGGGACCGGCGCAACTGCCCATCCATGCCAGGCGATAGGCGCGCCGTTGTTGCGCTTCCGCCGATGACCGGCCATAAGGTCCGTCGGCGCGGACGTGGTGGAACCGGTAGACACACAGGACTTAAAATCCTGAGAGGGTGACCTCGTGAGGGTTCGAGTCCCTCCGTCCGCACCAAATATGAGTCGAGCTCTACGGGCCGCCGGATGGGTGGCAAATGCGGCACGCTTTCCGGTTCCTTTCGGGAGAACCGGCTTGCAGCAAGCTGATTCTGTTGTCGAGGGCCACGCGCTCAACTAGTTTCCAGACCGGGATAGATCATTTTTTGGAGGGGCAAATGCGTTCTTTGAAACTTGGCTTAGCCGCCACGGCGGTGATCTGCGCACTTTCGGCGACGGCTCAGGCTGATTGCGTCAAGGTTGGAGCGGTCGGCGAAGCTATGACCCACGATATCGCCGTGCTCTTCTCGACGCATGGCCTTGCAAACGTCATCTATGGGCAGGGCCGCGTGGGCAAGGGCCCGGTCCACACGAAATGCGAAGAAGGCTCAAGTATGACGACGTGTCACTCCTCGCAGACGGCGTGCAAAGTGACGACACCCAAAACCTGCTTAGGCGCTTGGCTTTGCTTCGGCGCGTGACCCCGATGCTCGGCGCAAATGAAGAATAGCGCGACTTCGGAAGAGGGCTTCGATCCGTTTCAGGGACGCTTCGTCCACTGGGTCGGAAGAGGATTGCAGGCCAGCGATGAAGTTCATCGCGTTGCGCCCCCCTGTTTTCGACCCAGAGCGCGCTTGGCGACGTCGCCGAGGTTAAAGATGCGGTCCGTAATAAACGGAATCTCATGTTCGCGGTGTTAGGACATTTCAACTAACGTATTGAACTGTAATAGGGTGTCTTGAATCCATAATGAGCCTAGAACGCATTGAAAAATTTCAGGACTTAAGGGTGACCTCGTGAGGGTTCGAATCCCTCCGTCCGCACCACTGACCTAAGGCAACGTGGCGCCGCGCGCGCCTTGCGGCTGGGGGAAAGCAAATACCTCCGATGTGTATGTCTCGACCACTTGGCTAATAGGCGTCCCGTTTGGAAGCGCTAGCACAGCGCGATGCTGCAGCACCGCATGCGGGATCGCGAGATTGGATTCATGCGGCTCGGGAAGTGGCGCGCCCATGTCCCAGTTTTGCGGCAATGGCGACCAGAGCAGTTTTGCCGAAAGCGTCCGCCGATGGAAATTGAGTGCATGCACGGCTCGCCCGAAAGCCGTATCGCTTGTCTCAAGCAGCTTGTTCATGTCCGGCGTCAACCGGCTAGGCACGTACCAGTTATCCGCTTCTGAAAGAACGTGATCACCGCAGCTAAGACGCACTTTGCGATAGCGGATCGGCTCCGAGGAAGTCACGCCGAGCAGCTGGCGTTGCTCCGCCGTCGGCGCCTGATCGGCACCATGGATAAGTTCGGCAACGATATGAGCCGAGGGGGCTAGTCGGTGGTTGCCGCACCAGCGGTCTAGCGTCAGCGTAGCGCTGTCGTGGCTCAGAAGATCGGCATTCAGAGTTTCGAGTAACGCGAGTGCTTCGAGACGAACGGTGAAGCTATCTTGCCAAGGCGGCGTATTGCTTATTTCCGCAGCAGCGGTACGCGCGAAGAGAACGAGAATAAATGTCACGAATACGCTGAGGATGCTAAGACGCATTTTCGATCCTGTTTTAATTTTGAGCTAGCGAATGTTGAACTGAAGAAGCCGTTTTTCGCCTCGTCGCCAGATCCCCGGCTTCTGCGTCCATTGAGACCGTGCCCGCAAAAATAACCAAGCAAAAAAGACCGGGGACCATGCGGTCCACCGGTCTCAAGTTACCTGTTCGCAGGATGGGCGAGCAGGTCCAGGGAGTAGGGAGTGATGTGCGATCAGAACTCGGAAGAGGGGCCGATCGGATCCAGAAAGTAAATCGGCTCACGTTCGTTTCCGCGGCTCGGAACCTCGGGCTCGACCGGCTGCGACCGGCGTAGCGTAACGGACGTTGTCGTGCCGGCCCGCGGCTTCACCCGATTGGGCCTGCCCTTCAGCCGCACGAAGTAGCTATGGCTTCGCGTCATAGCCGCACCTCCGTGGGAGCGTTCGGTGCGCGACGCCGGTTTTTCCGACTCGCGGCATGGGCGATGGCCGCGCGCTCCGCCAGAAATGCGTTCGCAAACCGACGGCCTTCAAGCGCATTGTATTGGTCGAGAGCCGCGTGAAAGCGAAATTCGTGTTCGCCGTCTTCGCGGATTATCACGCCGGCCTGATCGTCGCCGACTTCAATAACGTAAGATTTCGACATGGCTTTCCGATTGCCGGTCGAGACCGGCATCCTCTCGTGAATGAATTGTGAATTGGTTCGGTGTGCGGCTCACGCCGCTCGGCAGAGCCTCAACGACAACAGCCGAACATCAGCCGGGTTCCCCGGAGCATGCCGGGCATCAATTCTATTTGAGGAAAGGGGAAAGCTCTAACTTTGCTCATAGCGGTCTCCTTGAACCGGAGCCCACGCTTGCCGTGGGACCTTAGCGTTTGATGACGCGGCGCAAGACATCTCAAAATCACCGCGGCCGGCGCAGTCACGCGACGACGCCCGATACTCCAATAGGTGGGGCGTCCTGGTCAAATAACAAGTTCGGCAAAGCATTGCCGAATTTGCGCTGATGCCAACACAAGCGCGGTTGGCAGTTTGGACATTTTCTGATTAGAAGCACTCCTCATCACATGACAGGGTCAAACCCGAGGTAATTTTTGCAACCATGAAACTCGTTCGCTTCGGCGCGGCCGGCGCTGAAAAGCCCGGCATCATTGATCGGGACGGCGCGATCCGCGATCTGTCTTCGGTCATTGCAGATTTTGCAGGCGAGCATCTCGCACCGCACACACTCGCGAAGCTCCGCGATCTCGATGTGGCAGCTTTGCCGAAAGTGCCTGAGACGACGCGCCTCGGCCCGCCCGTCGCTGGAACGCGGAATTTCATCGCCATCGGCTTGAATTACGCCGATCACGCCAAGGAGACAGGCCAGGAAATCCCGTCCGAGCCGATTTTGTTCAACAAAGCGCCCACGGCGATCTCGGGTCCTTATGATGATGTGATGTACCCGAAGAATTCAAATCGCATGGATTGGGAATGTGAGATCGCATTCGTGGTCGGCGCGCGGGCGCGCTACGTCGAAGCCAAGGACTGGGCGAAATATATCGCCGGCTACTGCATCTGCAACGACGTCTCCGAGCGGCGCTTTCAAAGCAAGCGCGGCGGCCAGTGGGTGAAAGGCAAGTCAGCGGAAACATTCGGTCCGCTGGGGCCCTGGATCGTCACACCCGATGAACTTGCAGATCCGAACAACCTCGCAATGTCGCTCGATATCAACGGCACGCGCAAACAGACCGGCACGACTGCGACGATGATTTTCAAGATCCCCGACCTGCTCGCCTACGTCACCGAGTTCATGGTTCTCGAGCCCGGCGATATCGTAACGACGGGGACGCCGCCGGGCGTCGGCTGCGCAATGAAGCCGCCCGAGTATCTGAAAGTTGGCGACGTGATGGAGTTGAAGATCGAAGGGCTTGGCATGCAGCGCCAGAGGGTCGTTGCCTTCTCCGCTTAGCGCTTAGACTGCCGTACCAGCCCCAACTATTTTATTACACGTCGGGATCGTCCGAAAAATCTTCCCGGCGCGGTGGGTGCTTGTTCAGAAAATTCGGCATGTCCGTCCCGGGCCGGATGGCGAGACGCTGACGAATCTCGTCCCACGACCTTGGGCTCGATAAATTGAGTTCGCCCAGGCCCTGGCGCACGTATTTGAGCTGATCCTTGAGGGCTTGCTCGCCGTGCTGCAGGCCCTCGTCGAATTGCGCCGCGTTCTCGATCTCATCGATCAAATAATCGATGAGACGCGTTTCAGGAAACAGCATGTAGAGAACCAGATCATCGCGGACCTTGCTATCGACCCCGACCAGCAGCGAACGTTTGCGATCGTCGCCGCCAGTCTCACTGAGCAGGCGCGAGAACACCTCGCTGAGATCGCGATCCTGCATATTTTGGAATTCGCGTAGCATCATCTCGAGCAAGTGGTTTTTCTTGCTGTGCGCACCCAGTGCTTTCCAGGCTTCTCGCATGGCTTCGCGGGACTCTGGCGACTTTAGCCGTTGGTCGACGAGGTCTGAAGTCAGGCCGACGGCCGAGAGCAGAGCTTCGCGGTAATGGGCAATGAGCCGCGCGCGCTCCTCCTCTGAAAGCGGATGCACGTGCGGAAGCGCCGGCGCCGGTTTTTCAAGTTCGGGTGCACGCCGGTCCCTCGGTAACTGGGGCGGCGTCGTTCTGAGTGTGCCGCCGTCAATGGGCGGGCGCGCCTGGACGCCTTCGAAGCGGGCGCGGTCGTAGCCGTACGCTGCCGACTCGGGCGCCGTGGCGCGGATCATCAGCAGCGTTTCATAGAGTGCGGGGCGAATGTAATAGCGGTCATCGATCTTGACGTCCGGCGCCACGGATTTGACGGCGGCTCCGGCGTTCATCACACGGCGCACGACGCGCGAGTCGTAGTCGTTGTCGATTTCGGACAAAGTCACCATCGACGTGAAGCCTTCCGTCTCGCGGATCGGCTCAAGCGTGTGAAGGGTGATTTCGGCGTGCTCGCGCGGATGCGGAGCCAGCGCAGCGGAGACGAGCTGGTCAAGGCGCGCCCGGTCTTTTGCCGTGGCGTCGGTCTTGAACTGCTTGTCGCAGACGCTTGAAAGATATTCGCGAAGCTCGCTGCGAACCCGGTAGCACTCGGGATCAAGGCTCACGTTCTCGACGGCACCGATATCGGCGCCGGCCGTCAGGACCATGCGCACCCGGTCCGCCTGCGAGCGCTCCATGCCACTCAAATTCGCGAGCGCGGAAAACCCATCCTGATTAGTGATCGGTCTTAGCGCGGTGAGCGTCAGCCACGCAGTTTCGTAAGGGTGAGCTCCGAGCGCGGCGTTGATCGTCGCCTCGAGTTGCGACCCCGATCGCGATTTGAAGCTCGGAATATCGGAGAGTGGCGAACGCACCGCGTTGGCGCCGAACAGACCCGACATGAAGATCAGCCCGTCCAACCCGATTGCGATGGCGAGCGCCAGATAGGCGAGACGGTTGCCGTCCTGGAATGCATTCAGCGTCACGACGAAGCGGTGCGCCTTGTCATCGCGTGACAGCTCGATGCGGTTGATTTTCGTCCGCAGCGCGTCGGTGTCGTTGCTCGGCAGAGCGCTGTCGGAAAGGCACCTGCGCGCGAAGGCAAAGAGAGCGTCGGTCGATTTATTGGCGTTGAGCTTGTCGCCGCCGACGCACGTATCGTTGAAGACTTTCGTACCGGCCTCAAGCGCAAAAAGACCGGATGCAGCGTCGGCCGTCGTCTTCGGATCGCAGTCGATTCCCGAGAGCAGCGGCTTCGTCTCAGGCGTTGCTAATAGAGCGCCGTAAATGTCGCTGCACGTTTGCTGCACGCTGGAAAGGTGTCCGGCCGTCGGATCGGAGCGGAACTCCGATTTAAGGCGCTCGAAGGTCGGTAGGATTCGCGAGGGATCGACCGCCGGGCGGCCACCACCTTTCTCGGTATTCTCCGTCAGTTTGATCCGCTGCTCGGCCGTATCCGCTTCGCCCTTGTACTTCGCTAGATCGCCGTCGACGTTCGCCAGCTCCGTGTCGATCGCGGTGAGGCGCGACTCGACGGTGGTTAGGCGCTTCTGCGCATCCTTCATGCGTTCCTGAGCGATTTGCGCCGCGCTTTGGAGCAGCGCCAGTTCGCCCATGCGCTGGCGGTACATGGGACCGCGACCGACCTTGCCGGTTCCTTCGACGCCTTTGTCTTCGGCGAGGGCTTCGACGCGCTTGGCGTCGACCTCTTTCAACTTGCCGTCGTAGTCCGACTTTTTCGCAGCAAAGTCCGCAGCAAGTTGGGGCCGCTGGCCCGCCAGCCGGGATTTTTCATCCGTCAGAGAGGTCTTGCGGCCGGCAAGACCCGCCTGGCCGGCCTGCGCCGAAGACATACGCTCCTGCTGTTCCTTGACTGAGCGTCGGCGCTCCTCGAGCTGCTCGTTGACGTAGCGTTCGATGGCGCCTTCCGATTGCGCCGAAACCCTGCTGACGTTGTCGAGCTGTTGCTCGTAGTCCTTCCACGCCTGCGTCGCGAAAAGGTCGTCGGCGAGACTGGCGCGGCGGCTTTCAATTGCCTGTTCGATGTCCGAAATAATACCCGAGACTTGGTTTTGGGCTCTGAGCTCGGCGGCCCGCACGCGCTCCGATTGCGGGAAAATAGCCGTGAAGAAGCTGTCGAACGAGAAGAAGACGCTGGTCGTCATGCAGGCCAGAAACATGACCCACAGCATTGAATTGCGGATGATGACGCGAACGACTTGCACGTAGGGCCGGACAAGGTCACTGGCGGCGTAGAGCGCGAAAAGCGCTACCAACAGCACAGCCGCGCCGAACATCAGGAACGTATCGCCTGCGTGAGACCAATTCAGATCCTTGACGCTGGCGTGATTGATGTCCGCCCGCCCGCTCCACTGCAGAAATATTACGAAGCAGGCCGCGAACAGCAACAGGCCGATCGCGGTGCCAACCCAGGTCTGTACGGAGGGGCTTACGAGCGACGAGCGACCGGACCGCGATTGCGCGCTCATTCCCGTCGCAAAACTTTCGCCGATCAACCAGGCGATGATCAGCATGATGCCCTGGATGCCGAACGTCACCATGCCGGAGAGCAGCGGCTCGCCGGTGAAATTGTACATGCCTTCCCAGGTTCGCCAACCTGCCGCCAACGACAGTACGATGCCGGTCGTGCCGAGCAGCGCCAGCCGCCAGTTCGAAAATACCGTATCTTCAATGGTTGCGGTCAGGCGCCGGGCAACACGAGTCCTGAGCAGCAGTATGAAGATGCAGGCGAAAAAAATAGCGATGCCAATCGGCCTGGCGTTCTCGGCCAGCTTGTCGATCAAGAGCTTGACGTCCATCCCGATTTCATTCCCGGTTGACGCGTTGGCGAAATCTCAGGCAAGCAACTGTCGACATTGCGCAGGCGGACTGGCCAATTGGCGGTCAGATTAACGACCAAATGTGCTCGCGAAATGAAATTCTTTTCGCAAACTCAGTGAAGCATGTGGTTTCCGGCTACCCAAGATCAAGCCGCAGCGCACAAAAACCGTATTCGGGTCTTGAACACAATAGCCGCCAATCCCGACATGTTATATTGTCCGGGTTACCGGGGAAGCCATGCTGCCCAAAGCACCTGGAGGGCTCGGACTCTTAAAGGATGGCCATGGTAGCAAACCCAGGCGACGACGAGCGCAACAAAGAACGGCTGAAGACCTCGATCGACCGCGCCACCGCAATTTTTGCGGAGAGGAACATCCGGTTCACGGACCTGCGCCGCAAGGTGTTCGAGGAAATCGCTTCCACCCAGGCCAGTGTCGGGGCCTACGAGGTCCTGGATCGGCTGGCCAAGAAGGGCACGCGGCTGGCTCCTATCTCCGTATACCGGGCCCTCGATGCCCTTCTCGATGCGGGCGTCGTGCATCGTCTCGAGAGCAAAAACGCCTACTTCGCCTGCGGTCGCCTGCATCAGGCCCCAACCGGCCGTCGGCCGATTTTTCTCAGTTGTGAGAAATGCGGAACAGTCCAGGAGGTTGACGGCGATCACATCTTTAAAGCGATCGACGAGGCCGCTCACGGCGCCAAATTCGAGCCGCGCGTGCGGTTTGTCGAGGTGTCGGGAACGTGTCAGCAATGCGCGGCCCTGCATAAAAACTAGGCCGCTCGGTATGGCGGGAACAACCAGCGTTCAATTGGCGCCTCGCGTCGATATCGCTGCTGGCGGGAAGCGATAGAGAACGCTAGAAAGTCGCCATTCAGATTCCAAGAGACCTTGATCGATGACGCTTGGCGACAGCATCGCAATGAAATCCCGTCATCAAACTGTTGCCGTGATGGTCGGCGGCGTCGCAGTCGGTGGCGGCGCGCCGGTCGTCGTCCAGTCGATGACCAACACCGATACCGCGGACGTCCAATCGACGGTCAATCAGGTTGCCGATCTCGCCCGCGCCGGATCAGAACTGGTCCGCATTACAGTCGATCGCGATGAGGCCGCAAAAGCGGTGCCGTTCATCCGTGATGCGCTGCGCAAGCGCGGCGTCGACGTGCCGCTGATCGGCGATTTTCACTACATCGGGCACAAGCTCCTGGGCGACAATCCGGCCTGCGCCGAAGCTCTCGATAAGTATCGGATCAACCCCGGTAACGTTGGTTTCAAGGACAAGAAAGATCGCCAGTTCGGCGCTATCATCGAAACCGCGGCGCGCTACGGAAAGCCCGTCCGGATCGGCGTCAATTGGGGCTCGCTCGACAGCGAACTCTTGACCCAACTGATGGATGAGAATGCCAAGTTGGCGGCGCCAAAGCCGGCTCGTGGCGTCATGCACGAAGCCATGGTGCAATCGGCGCTGCTCTCGGCCGGACGTGCCGAGGAGATGGGGCTCGGCGCCGACCGGATCATCGTCTCCGGCAAGGTGTCTTCCGTTCAGGATCTGCTCGCCGTCTATGCGATGCTGGCTGAGCGCAGCCGCTATGCCTTGCATCTCGGGCTGACCGAGGCGGGCATGGGGTCAAAGGGCATCGTTGCCTCGTCGGCGGCCCTCGGCATTCTGCTGCAGCAGGGCATCGGCGACACGATCCGCTTTTCGCTGACGCCTGAACCCGGCGGCGACCGCACACAGGAAGTGCGCGCCGCGCAGGAACTCTTGCAGACGATGGGGCTCAGATCGTTCGTGCCTGTCGTCGCTGCCTGCCCCGGATGCGGTCGCACGACCTCGACGGTTTTCCAGGAACTCGCGCGCGACATTCAGGACATGATCCGGGATCGGATGCCCGATTGGAAGATGCGCTATCCGGGCGTCGAAACGCTCAATTTCGCGGTGATGGGTTGCATCGTGAACGGACCCGGCGAAAG
>NZ_DATNBA010000128.1:0-6462 GCF_035572195.1 Hyphomicrobium sp.
CGGCACGCGTCCATCAGCTCGGCGATTGGATACTTGCGGTTGATCGGCACGAGCTCATCGCGCAGCGCATCGTTAGTCGCGTGCAACGAGATCGCCAGCATCGTGTCGGCTTCTTCACCCCAGCGTCGGATTTCAGGCACGACGCCGGATGTCGACAGCGTGATGCGGCGCTTCGAAAGCGACAGGCCGTCGCCGTCGGACGCGACCTCCATCGCGGCTTTGACGTT
Organism: Hyphomicrobium sp.; assembly: GCF_035572195.1. Lineage (GTDB taxonomy): Bacteria > Pseudomonadota > Alphaproteobacteria > Rhizobiales > Hyphomicrobiaceae > Hyphomicrobium_B. The sequence continues at coordinate 228 of NZ_DATNBA010000128.1, forward strand.
GTCGAAATTATAAAGCGGTTCGCCCATCCCCATCAGTACGACGTTGGTGATCTTGCGTTCGCCCGCAGGCAGAAGCCGTCCGTCGTCGGGACTCTTGGCGCCGGGCCAGTCGCCGATGCGGTCGCGTGCCAGCACGATCTGAGCGACGATTTCTTCGGCTTCGAGATTGCGCACGAGGCGCTGCGTGCCGGTATGACAGAACGAGCAGGTGAGGGTGCAGCCGACCTGGCTCGAAATGCAAAGCGTGCCGCGACCGCTCTCGGGGATGTAGACGGTTTCGATTTCCGGTGGCCGAGCTTCGTGTCCGCGCTTGGCAAGCCGGAGCAGCCACTTGCGTGTGCCATCGACGGAGATCTGCTCCGAAACGATTTCCAGCCGGTCGAGCGTGTAGAGGCTTTCGAGGTCGCGGCGGAGATCCTTCGAGACGTCCGTCATGTCGTCGAAGCGCGTGACGCCGCGCACGTATATCCAGCTCCAGAGTTGGGCGGCGCGCATGTTGAGCTGCTTTGCCGGAACGCCCGCAGCAGCGAGCGCCGTCTTCAACTGGTCGCGCGTCAAGCCCGCTAGCGAGGGCTTCGCGGCGATAGCGCCCGGGTTGGATTCAAGTATCGACGCAACGGTCATTGCTGACGGTGTCTTTCAGGGCTTTACGAATTGGCCCTCTTGTATAGGCGTTCGGCTCGGGTGAATAGCGGTCCTAATTGTCATCCCGGCCGAGCCGCCTACCTGTGGCGAGAACCGGGACGAAGTAGCCCCGGGTCCCGGATCGACGCTGAAGCGTCGTCCGGAATGACATCCGGGACACAAGTGACCACGCTACAAAATAAATCGGCTTAAATCGGCATTTTTCGCAAGTTCACCGACGTGGGTCGCGACATAGGCACCGTCGATCACGAAGGCCTGGCCGGAGCGGTCGGAGGCTTCAAACGAAATCTCGTCCAAGACCCGCTCGAGCACTGTCTGCAGTCGCCGGGCGCCGATGTTCTCGACCGTCGAATTGACTTCAACGGCCGTGTCGGCAATGGCATCGATCGCGTCGGAGGTGAAACTGAGCGTCACGCCTTCGGTCGCCATCAGCGCCACATACTGCTTGATCAGGCTCGCCTCGGGCTCGGTCAGGATGCGCTTTATGTCTTCGCGCGACAGGGCGCTGAGTTCGACGCGGATCGGCAAGCGGCCCTGCAGCTCGGGTAGCAGGTCGGACGGTTTCGAAACGTGAAACGCGCCGGAGGCGATGAACAGGATGTGATCCGTCTTGACCGGACCATGCTTCGTCGCAACCGTCGTGCCTTCAATCAGCGGCAGCAAATCGCGCTGTACGCCTTCGCGAGAAACATCGGCACCGCCGCGCACGCCTTCGCCGCGCGAACAAATCTTGTCGATCTCGTCGAGGAAGACGATGCCGTCGTTCTGGACCGCCGCAATCGCCTCGGCGACGATGTCCTCGTTGTCGATCAGCTTATCGCTTTCTTCCGCAATCAGGATGTCGAAACTGTCCTTGACCGTGACGCGGCGCGGCTTGGTGCGTTGGCCGAGAGCCTTGCCCAGCATTTCGCCGAGATTGATCGTCGTCATCGAGGCGCCACCCGGCATGTCGAACATCGGGATCTGCGGCGCCGTGTCGGCCACCAGGATGTCGATTTCCTTGTCGTTCAGCTCGTTGTTGCGCAATTTCTTTCGGAAGCTGTCGCGCGTCATCGGCGAGGAACCGCTGCCGACGAGAGCATCGATGACGCGCTCTTCGGCGGCCTTCTCGGCCTTGGCGCGCACGTCCTGGCGCTTGGCATCCTTGACGAGCGCCATGCCCACCTCGACGAGGTCGCGGATGATGCTGTCGACGTCGCGGCCGACGTAGCCGACTTCGGTGAACTTCGTCGCTTCGACCTTGAGGAAGGGCGCGCCCGCGAGCTTTGCAAGCCGCCGCGAAATCTCCGTCTTGCCGACGCCCGTCGGTCCGATCATCAGAATGTTTTTCGGCAAGACTTCGTCGCGAAGGTCACCGGTGATCTGCTGTCGCCGCCAGCGATTGCGCAGGGCAATGGCGACGGCGCGCTTGGCATCGGATTGGCCGACGATATAGCGGTCGAGCTCAGAGACGATTTCGCGTGGTGAAAAACTGGTCATTGCCTTGCCGGTGGGAGATAATGCGCGAACGGCATGTTTTGGAAGAGCGGCATCAACCGCTGCCGCAGCGGGTGCCAAAATACGCCGAGGATCAGAACGAAACCGCCGACCAGGGCGAGCGTCAAAGTGAAGGAGGGCTGGGTGTAATCACTCCGCGACCAAGCCAAGCCGCCGCTTAGGATGCTATAGACCGCATATGTGAACGAAGCGAGTGACGAAACAAGGATTGCGCGACGATCAATTGCAAGCGCGAAGATGGCGAATAGAAAAACGGTTAGCAGGACAAGTGCTGACGCCATTGCGCCGTTGGTGGATTGGGTGATCAGGTTTATTAGCGGCGACGTGACAAAAAAGGCAGCGACTATGTGCAGCCAGAAAGCGCAATCAGATAGCCGCGTTACGCGTTTCGGATCGCGCGCGTCGAAGAAAAGCGCAGCGGTAAGCACAACAAGTCCGTAAGCTAACGCAACGACTGAGTGGCTCATTCCGGAGACACGTTCGAGAGTACCTATCACACCGATGTAGGCCGAGAACGCGATTAGTGCGAGTGCGTACGGTAGTCGAAAGCGCAGGTAATAAATTAGAGAAGCGACAAGCGCTGGTAGGCTGAGGTTGAGCGTAAGGTTCGTCCAGAACGCAAACGCGGAAGAGATGTCCCAGTGTGTTCGTATGCCATACCAGTAGTATTGAAAGGTTATGGCTGTCGTTGCGACGAACAACGACGACAGCACGATTCCGGGTAAGACTGCGCGCAATCGACGGACGAGGATCTCGCTCAAAACCCAGAAGATAACAGCAGCCAGCATAAGAAAGCCGGTGGCGAAGGCAGCTGCCGCGATCAGCAGCACGCCGATCGTCAGGAAGACGTCGTTGAAGCCGTTGAGAAAGCGAAAGCGTTCTTCGTCGGCAAGGGGAGCGTCCGCATAGGCCGGCGCCGAAGCATTCGGCGCGGCGCTCATGGCCTTCAGCTTCTCGGCCTGGGCGGCGTCGATGACGCCGGCCTCGACGGCTGACTTCAAGTCGTCAGGACTCAACGTGGCGGGCATCTGGGGTGCTCAAAATTGTTTTCGGTTCAGGCCGTGGCGTCGAGGGCTTCGATGACGACATTGGTGTTGGTATAGACGCAAATCTCGGCGGCAATGGCCATGGCCTTGCGGGCAATCGTTTCAGCGTCCAGTGGCTGGTCTAGCAAGGCCCGGGCGGCCGCAAGCGCATAGTTGCCGCCGGAGCCGATGCCCATCAGGTGCTTCTCGGGCTCCAAGACATCGCCCGTTCCGGTTAACACCAGGGTCGTCGACGCATCGGCGACGATCATCATGGCTTCGAGGCGGCGAAGGAAGCGGTCGGTGCGCCAGTCCTTGGCAAGCTCAACGGCGGCGCGCGTCAACTGGCCCGGGTATTGCTCGAGCTTGCCTTCGAGGCGTTCGAACAAGGTAAAGGCGTCGGCGGTGGCTCCGGCGAAGCCGCCGATGACGTCGCCGCGGCCGAGCTGGCGGACCTTGCGGGCATTCGATTTGATGATCGTCTGACCGAGGCTGACCTGGCCGTCACCGGCGATCACCACCCGCCCGCCTTTGCGGACGGTCAGTATAGTGGTGGCATGCCAGGACGATTCGGGCGCATTTGAGCTGGTCTGGGTCATATGTGTCGCGTCAGTTAAGCTTTTGGCGGCAAGATGCAAGGTATGACGGCCGGGCATGCGGCCAAAGGGCGGCGATCTCGGCTTGGCGCTCGGGATCGCAAGCTGATAAACGCTCGGGCATGCCGACGGCAAGTGACGTCGCCGGTTAATGAAGTGAGCCGGTTAAGGAACGAACTGGTTAGGAAGCGACTGGGCAGGCGGAGAGATTTCGTGAAGCGGCAGGCGACGATCACGCGCAAGACCAAGGAAACCGACATCTCGGCGACCGTCGACCTCGACGGCACGGGTGCCTACGATATCGCGAGCGGAATCGGCTTCCTCGATCACATGCTGGAACAGCTTGCCCGGCACTCGCTGATCGACATCACGCTCAAAGCCAAGGGCGACCTTCACATCGATTTCCATCACACCGCCGAAGACACCGGCATCGTCATTGGTCAGGCGGTCGCCAAGGCGCTCGGCGATAAAGCCGGGATCGTGCGCTACGCCGACGTTCACCTGCCGATGGACGAAACGTTGACGCGGGTTGCGATCGACGTTTCTGGCCGGCCGTTCCTGATCTGGAAGGCTGAGTTTTCGCGGCCGAAAGTCGGCGAGATGGACACCGAGCTTTTCCGCGAGTGGTTTCAGGCTTTCACCCAAAATGCCGGCGTGACGCTGCACATCGAAAACCTTTATGGCGAGAACAATCACCACATTGCGGAGACCTGCTATAAGGGGTTAGCGCGTGCGCTCCGGTCGGCGATCGCCCTCGATCCGCGACAGGCGGGCCGCATCCCGTCGACCAAGGGTATGCTGCAAGGCTGAACGAGAGGCGTTGAATTGAGTTTTGCGTCAGGGAGCAAGGGTTCCGTGGTGACTTATACCGTCCATGAACCGCCGGTGCCGGAGGCCGACCGGGTCGATCGCGGCAGCGAACTGGAATTCGTCAAAGACGGGTTCTCCTGGCTGACAGCCATTTGCCCGCCTCTCGGATTTCTTGCGAACGGGCTGTGGCTCGTCGCGATCGCCTACCTCGTCGCCGCCGGCCTTCTCGGCTATGTGCTCAACGCCCTTAAGGTCGATCCAAGCCTGACGGGTCTCATGTTCCTGATGGTCAACATCTATCTCGGCTTCGAAATTTCGACGCTGAAGCGATGGATGCTCGAACAGACCGGCTGGCAAACGCTCGGCGTCGTCACCGGAAAGTCAATTGCCGAGTGCGAGCGGCGGTTCTTTGAAAGCTGGCTGCCGGCGCAGCCGATATTGACCGGCGGGACGCCGGGAGCGTCCGGGCGTTCTGAAGCGGCGACGCGGCGCGGTTCACGCTTCTGGCCATTCGGATCGAAGGCTTAGCGCGAAAGAAGTCTAGGCCGAACGATTTATGCAAAGCGTCGTCATCATCGACTACGGGTCGGGGAATCTCCACTCCGCCGCCAAGGCTTTCGAGAGCGCGGCGCGGGATGGCTCTGCTCCTTCGAAGATCATCGTCAGTCCGCGACCCGAGGACGTTCTCGGCGCCGATCGCATCGTGTTGCCGGGCGTCGGTGCTTACGCCGACTGCAAGCACGGGTTGGAGCGCGTCCCTGGCCTCATCGAAGCTCTTGAAGAGGCGGTTCGCGGCAAGGGCCGGCCGTTCCTCGGTATTTGCGTCGGCATGCAGCTCTTAAGCGAGCGCGGGCTCGAGTTCGCTGAAACGCCGGGGCTTGGCTGGATCAAAGGCGAGGTGCGCGCCATTGAGCCCGCCGATCCGGCGCTGAAAATTCCGCATATGGGTTGGAACACGCTCAACGTCGTCAACCCGCACCCGCTGCTCGATGGTATCGAGACGGGAACCGGCGGATCGCACGCCTATTTCGTGCACTCGTTTCATCTCGCAGCGAAAGAGCGCCGCGTCGTTGTCGGCGAGACGGATTACGGCGGCCCGATCACGGCGCTCGTCGCCGACGGCAACATCGCCGGCACGCAGTTTCATCCCGAGAAGAGCCAGAAGCTTGGCCTCAAGCTGATCGCGAATTTCCTCAGCTGGAAGCCGTAGTAACCACCCCGCTGGCATCGCATCACTTGCCCTGGATGGCCGCCGTCGTGCTGAAAGCATGCTCCGCATGCGTGGGCGGCCAGGACGTGACAATCGGGTGCGATTTATATCCGACGGATGTCGCGACGCGACCGAGAGGTCTTGCGCTTTACGGTGAAGGGCGGCCGACGGCACTTACCGCCGACTGAAACGCGGCCCAGACGCGTGGCATTTGCCAGGATGCGACCGGTTCCTCGTCTTCCAATCTGCCTTGCATCCAGTGCAGCCGGGCGGCGACAGTCGCGTCGGCGCGGCCAAGTTCGTGGACGCCGAGCTCGTCGGGATGATCAAACAAGATCGCCAGCCGTCGCTTGATCTGGTCGGCGCCGAGCCACGTCTTGACGTACCAGACGCCGGGGCTGACGGGGGCATATTCAGCCGCGATGTAGGGAAGTGAAAACGAAACGGCCCAG
>NZ_DATNBA010000129.1:0-4804 GCF_035572195.1 Hyphomicrobium sp.
TTTTGCCTTTCCGGCTTCGTCCTGACTCATTCCATCGTTACGTCATCCCCCTCGTTCCGCGTGTTTACGGTCAATCGCATAGCTCGTCTCGTACCGCTTCATTGGCTAACTTTGGTAATTTGTGTGCTTGTTTTTGCGCACCCAAGTGGTGGGGCGAAATCGATTCGAAGGACCTTATTCGAAACGTTCTGCTTGTAAACGGTGTCGTTCCAACAGTGCATCAGTTCAATTGGCCCTCGTGGTCGATCAGTGTCGAAGTCTACGCCAACGTTCTGTTCTTCTACTTCATCGCTTCTCGTCGGCTCGTTGTGCCAGCGGGGTTTGTATTAGCGACCTGTTTTCTTGTTTTGGCAGGCTTAGGGCCGCAGATCCTGCGTGCAGACATGAACGTTTTGCGATGCGTGCTTGGGCTGACCGCGGGCTATCTCGCTTATGAAGCGCATCTTCCGCTGCACATTAGTGGATCGTATCAGTGTCGGATGATCTCTCTGGCTTCGACCTTGTCGTTGGTGGTTCTTGGAGGCTTGCTCTTCACACAACCGTCGCTGTGGTCGACTCTCGTTGTGATTGCGGCAATGCCCGCAATAATTGTGCTCATCGCAATCGAAAAGAATGCGCTTGCTCAAACACTTTCAACCTCCGCCCTTGCCTACGCCGGCGATCTGAGCTTTTCGATTTATCTCATCCATGCTCCGCTTTTATTGCTTTTTCGGAAACACCATTGGTTAGGTCTCGAAAACGATACGATCTTCAGCGGGACCGCTATGCAGGTGGCTGCTTTTGCAATCCTTCTTCTGCTATTATCGGTGCTATCGTTCGAGTTTTTTGAAAAGCCAGCCAAGCGCTACGTGCGAGAGAAATTGTTTGCGTCACATCGGTCGATTGACGCTAACGCTTAGGCGTGTCCGTCGGACTCAATGAAAGTTTTGTACGGGCTTGCTAGGAAGGCACCGACCACGGTTGAGTGGTGTTTACTGGATCGCGGACTACCACAAGCAAAATCTGAATTTGGCCTCGGGTCGTTTCGAGGTCTATGACAGATACGCTGGCTGGCTACACCCGTTATGTGCCGGCTGAGCAGAAGAGCATGGATCGGCGTCGATACAAGCCTCGTGGAGGAAAATTTGGCCGCCCCGGCGCACGTCCTGATCGTTGACGATCATCCGCTTTTCGTCGAGGCGCTGCAACGGGCCATCGTCAGCGCCTTTCCCGGGACCGAGACGCGTGAAGCGGTTTCGATCGAGGCTGCAAAGAGCGTGCTCAACGGCCGCGCACGCTTCGACGTCGTAATGCTCGATCTCGCCCTACCTGGAACCCGCGGCTTCGAAGGACTTCTGGAACTGAGAACGCGGCATCCAAAATTGCCGATCGTCGTCGTCTCGGCTCTCGAAGATCCGCGCATCATTCAGGATGTCATGCGCTATGGGGCGGCGGGCTTCATCTCGAAGTCGGCCGGTCGTGCCGAGATTGCCGCCGCGCTGAAGGACGTGATGGACGGATCGCTGACGTTGCCGAAGGGCTACCGGCCGCCGGAGCTGCCGCCGGCATCGGAGGCACGCGGTGAAGTGGTCGAGCGGCTGAAGACGCTGACTCCGAAGCAGTTAAGCGTCCTTCGGATGCTGCGCCAGGGCCTTCTCAATAAGCAGATCGCGCACGAACTGCAGATTGAGGAGACGACCGTTAAAGCCCACGTGTCGGAAATTTTGCGCAAGCTCAACGTCACGTCGCGCACCCAGGCCGTGATCGAGGCGCAGAAGATCGACTTCGAAACGATTCGGGGCGACACGGGCGGTTGAACCGCGATCACGCAAGCAGATGTTGCATCAGGGCGCGAAGTTCGGCGGGCCGTATCGGCTTATGCAATAGCTCGCATTTGAAATCGATGGCCGCTCGCGCCGCGACTTCGGTGCGGTCGGCCGTGATCAGGATCGCCGGAACATCGCAACCGGTCTTGTGGCGAATGCGCTTGACGGCCTCGATGCCCAGCACGCCGCTGTCGAGATGGTAGTCGGCAAGAATGATGGCCGGTGCGAACGCCGGGTCGGACAAAATTTCCGCGACATCGTCGAGATCGCGCGCCAGGCGGACATCGGCGCCCCATCGTGACAGCAGGGCCTGCATGGCTTCGAGCACCCCGAGATCGTTATCGATGACGATCAGAGGCTTGGCGACGAGATCGGCCCTTTCGCTTCGCAGCGGTGCGCCATTAGGTTCGGTCTTTGTCGTCGGCGCCGCATAGGGCGCCGTGATGGAAAACCGGGAGCCGCGTCCGACCCGCGACTCAAGCGTCAGTTCGTGACCGAGCGCCTCCGACATGCGCCGCACGATCGCGAGACCCAGACCGAAACCGGTGCCGCCGGAGTGCCGAGACGCTGAGCCGCGCTGGAATTCCTCGAAGATGTGCTGGCGCTCCTGCGAGGCAATGCCTGGCCCGGTGTCCCAGACTTCGATTGCGACCTGATCGCCGCGCCGTCGCGCTGCCAAAAGCAGGCCGCCGCTCTCTGTGTAGTGGGCGGCGTTCGCCAAAAGGTTCTGCAGCATGCGCCTCAGCATCAGCGGGTCGGAGCGAACGCCGAGCCGCGTCGGCCGCCAGCGGAAGTCGAGGCGCTTGCGCCGAGTCACCGGTTCAAGGCTACCGGCTAGGTGCTCGAAGATGCCGCCGAGCGCCACCGTCTGGAAGTTGGGGACAAAAACGCCGGCCTCGAGCTTTGAAATATCGAGAATACTCGTCAGCAGTTCTTCGATGGTCGTCAGCGCGTTCGAGATGTTCTGTGCCAATCGCCTGTTGTCGGGTTTATCTTGCGCCTCCATCAGCTCCGAAAGTGTCAGCCGGGCTGCGTGCAGCGGTTGCAAGAGGTCATGACCGGCCGCCGTAAAGAAGCGGGTCTTGAAACTATTGGCGCGCTCTGCCGCATCGCGCGCCGCGCTGAGTTCGACATTGGTGTGCGCGAGCTTCGAGAGCGCGTGATTGAGTTCGTCGGTCCGAAGCTTGATCTGCGCTTCCTGGCTGATCGCGGTCTGAAACAGCGAGAAGGCATTGGCCTGCTGATCCATCGACCGCTCGACGCGCTTCATCAGCGCCGCGTTGATCTTTCTCAGCTTGTCGACGGTCCGTCCGAAGTCTGCCAGATCCGGATGGTCCGCAGGGCGGTCATCGGTCATGGCGGTTCCGGCTTTTCGATCGACGTGGCGAATGCGATGCCGGTAAGCGTCTGGTTCAAGTGCATGGCGTTGAATTGCTCGCCGTACGTGTGGAATCCCGCGACGCCGTAACGACGATAGAGTTCCTCGACCTTATGGCGCACCTGCCGGCTTTCCGCGTCGAGCCGGCGCAAGATGCAATCGAAACCGAGCACGAAATCGGTCCCGCCGAGCGAGGAATCGATCTGTTCGAGTGTTTCCTGCGTCGAGCGCAGCATATCACGCGCGCGGGCGACCGTTAAAACTAGACCTTCGTCTATGGCACAAAAGAAGGACAGACTTCCGTCGGGATTCATGTTGCGGATCGAGCGGCAATAATAGTCGCCGCCGACCTTCACGACGAGGGGATAGGAGGCGAAGCTGAAGGGCCCAAGATCATCGGGCAGCAAGCCGATCGCGGCGGCGTATTCGCGCGCCGCGGGCTCGGCGTTGAGTTCGTAGACGATGCGGTTTTCGGTATCGGCCGCCGTGACGACGAGTTTGATTGGTGTAGGCTCGAAATTTTGCGTCTTGAAGACGCGAAACGGCGACGAGGTCTCGATCACGAACAGGATCGCTCCGCGGCGGACCAGATTGCCGCGATGGATAAGCACCGTGTTCTGAAATGCCAGTCCATCGCCTGCCGAGCCGCCGACGAGTTCGATATCGTCCAGCGACCAATGCAGCGCCGCGGTCAGCGCCTCTTCGGTATTCGACAGGCCGTCGGCGAGGACGAGCGCGAAGACGTGTTCCTGGGATGAACGGCTGGTGCCGCCGATCATCTGAATCCTGAGTCTTCGGGCGATCTCGGACGCGCGTTCGACGCCGGCTTTGTCAATCTCGGGGATAATTTCGCTCAGGACCCGAAAACCGGACTCGGGAAACGCGATCAGCACGATGCCACCCTGCATCATGCCGAGTGGGCCAACCTCGCCGGACGTGCTGCAGCCGGAGACCGGCGTGTCGGCGAAATTGCGTTTCAGCGCGTCGAGCAGGACTTGCGGGTCGTGCTCGATCGAAAAGAACACGATGATGTGCTGATAGACGCCGCCGGCGAGTTCAGCGCGTGCTGCCGCAATGGCGTCGCCGGTGCCGAGAGTACTCGCCACCACCCGAATTCCGCAGGCGGCGCGCATGGACTGGGTCGCCATTCAACTGCTCGGTGTCCTTGACCGCTTCGTTACGAGTGAGCGGGCTTTTCGAGGATTATGCTGCGCCATTGAGCGTGCCACAGGCGACAAACGTCGGCAATGGTGAGGCTGGCGCTTCGTCTCCTACTATTAACCGCGGATTAGCGTGCGTCGACGAGGCCGGAATCCATGAGCCGCCGATGAAAGGCGAGGATTTCATGAGTTTTCGCGCATGTGTAGTAGCGGCCGTCGCAGAGCGACAGAAGGCGAAGACGCTCCTGATAGGACTCCGGCAACGGTAGCCTCGCGGCTTGCAGCATGACGGTGCCGAGGTAAGGCACCTCCAATACGTCGACGCTGGGCAGCGGCGGCGGATCGTAATTGATGCCATTCACGGAGTAATAAGTCAGAAATCCGCGACTATCCGGTGTCATCTTCACGTCTTCGGCGCTAACGCCCTTGTCGAACCCGAGCAGCATGCGCGTCGCGATCGG
>NZ_DATNBA010000130.1:0-40516 GCF_035572195.1 Hyphomicrobium sp.
CGATCGCGTCGATCGGCTGATCAACCTCGTCGGCGAACTTGTAATCAATCAGGCGATGCTGTCGCAGCGCGTGATAGAAGCGAATTTCGCAGGCTCGTCCTCGGTCGTGATCGGCCTTGAGGAACTCGAGCAACTGACGCGCGAGATCCAGGAAAGCGTGATGGCCATCCGCGCCCAGCCGGTGAAGCCACTGTTCCAGCGCATGTCACGCATGGTTCGCGAGGTAGCGGACGCCACCGGCAAGGAAGTCCGCCTGAAAACGGAAGGCGAGGCGACGGAGGTCGACAAGACGGTTGTCGAGCGCTTGGCCGAACCGTTGACGCACATGATCCGCAACGCCGTCGATCATGGAATCGAAGCGCCTGAAGTGCGTCTCGCCGCGGGCAAACCTGCCGAAGGCATGGTCCGCATGACCGCAGCGCACCGCTCCGGTCGCATCGTCATCGAAGTCTCGGACGACGGCGCCGGCATCGATCGCCCGAAGGTTCGCGCCTCGGCGATCAAAAAGGGTTTGATTGCGGCCGATGCACAGCTCTCCGACAACGACATCGACAACCTGCTGTTCCTGCCGGGCTTCTCGACCGCTGCGACGGTATCGAGCATTTCGGGCCGCGGCGTCGGCATGGATGTTGTGAAGCGCTCGATCGTGGCGCTCGGCGGGCGCATCTCGATTTCATCGCGTCCGGGCCTCGGCTCGACATTCTCGATGAGCTTGCCGCTGACGCTCGCCGTTCTCGACGGCATGGCAGTTTCGGTCGCGGGCCAGACGCTGGTCGTGCCGCTGACGGCGATCGTTGAAACATCGAAACCCAAAAAGGGCGAGATTCATTCGCTTGGCGCTGATGGCCGGGTCATGTCGATCCGCAACACGTTCGTCCCGGTCATCGACGTGGGAACGCAACTCGGATTTCGTGACGTCGCGATGGAGCCAGAGCGCGGAGTCGCAATCCTGGTCGAAACGGGCGACGGCACGCGCAACGCCTTGCTCGTCGATTCCATTCAAGATCAACGCCAGGTCGTCATCAAAAGCTTGGAAGCAAATTACGGCACCGTCGCGGGGATCGCGGCCGCCACCATCCTCGGGGACGGGCGCGTCGCGCTCATTCTCGACGTCGATGCGTTGGTAAGCGGCTTGCTCAACGATCCGCTCGCCGGCGAGCTGCGCTATGGAACGGGAGGATAGCCATCGTGCATGACATCGGACACGCAGCCAATTCCGGCGATCGGGAATTTGTTGCCTTTTGCATGGGGTCGCAAGAATTCTGCGTCGACATCATGGGCGTTCGCGAAATTCGCGGCTGGACGCCCGCCACGCCGCTGCCGCACGCGCCGCCGTACGTTCGTGGCGTCATTAATCTTCGGGGTGCCGTCCTCCCCATCATCGATCTCGCGATGCGCTTTGGCCTCGGGCTCACCGAGCCGACGCCGCGTAGCGTCATCATTGTCGTACAGGTTCATCAGCAGGTCGTCGGTCTTCTTGTGGACGCCGTGTCCGACATACTAATGACTTCTGAAGCCTCGATGCAGCCGACGCCCGATGTCGCGTCGGAAATGGCGAAGACCTTCGTCAAGGGCGTCTATGCGGTCGACGGCCGCATGATCAGCATCGTGACGCTCGATTGCGTATTGCCGGTGACGGAGAAGGCGGCCGCATGACCACTGCGGCTCACCGTTCGGCATCAAGCCGTTCGGAAATGCTCGTCACGGGTGAGTTCGCGTTTTCGGCGGCGAACTTTCGCGAGATCGCGGACCTCGTCAAGGCCGAGTCGGGAATTGACTTGGCCGAGTCGAAAGCGACTCTCGTCTATTCGCGCCTTGCGAAACGGCTGAGAGCGCTCGGAATTCCGACGTTCTCGGATTACTGCGACGCGGTTCGCGACGACGCGGCCGAGCGAAGTAGTATGATCGCGGCGCTGACGACGAACGTGACCCGCTTTTTCAGAGAGCAGCATCACTTCGAGCATTTGAGAAAAACGATCCTAGAGCCGCTCGCCGATGCGGCGCGCCGGGGAAATCGCGTCCGGCTGTGGTCGGCGGCCTGTTCGACCGGCCAGGAACCCTATTCGATGGCGCTCACCGTCCTCTCGGCCATTCCCGAGGCGGCCCAGTTGGACGTCCGCATCCTTGCGACCGATCTCAATCCGCACGTCGTCGCGCACGGCATGAAGGGTCTCTATCAGCAGGAAGAGCTGAGCGACGTTCCGCCGAATTTACGTGCGAAGTGGTTCGCGCCCGTCGCAGGGGAAGATCGCGGGGCCCTGAAAATCTCGGACGAGGTTCGCTCACTGGTGTCTTTTCGCGAGCTGAATCTCATGGGCTCATGGCCTTTCAAAGGGCCGTTCGATGCCATTTTCTGCCGCAACGTCGTCATCTACTTCGATCGCGATACGCAAAACATGATCTGGCAACGCCTGACGCGGCTGCTAGCCGACAAAGGCGCGCTCTACATAGGTCATTCCGAACGTGTTTCCGGTCCTGCATCAGCTATGCTGACTGCCGACGGCATCACCAGCTACCGCAAGAGCGGCGGTGTGCGCGCATGAAAAAGATTAGAGTTCTGGTCGTAGATGACTCTTCGACGATGCGCGGCCTGATCTCATCGGCGTTGGCGCGCGATCCCGAAATCGAGGTGGTGGGCGAAGCCGCAGATCCTTTGCAAGCGCGCCAAGCGATCAAGACACTCAATCCCGATGTCGTTACGCTCGACGTCGAAATGCCCAACATGAGCGGTCTTGAGTTTCTCGAAAAAATCATGAGGCTGAGGCCGATGCCCGTCATCATGGTATCGACACTGACGAGCCGCGGCGCCGAAGAAACGATCAAGGCGCTCGAGATCGGTGCGGTCGATTGCATCGAGAAGCCGAGACCAGGCAACGAACACAACTTTGAAGAGTTGCCGTTCAAGGTCAAGATTGCCGCTTCAGCACGCGTTCGGCCACTTCTCAGAGACGATAATCAAAAGCACGCCGCAGACGCGCGGCGGTCGCACGAGGACTATCAATCGGATGGGCGGGTACTCGCGATTGGCGCATCGACGGGAGGAGTCGAGGCTCTCATCGCGCTTTTATCGCAATTTCCGGAAAATTGCCCGCCGGCGGTCATCGCCCAGCACATGCCGCCCTCATTCACACGCAGCTTCGCCAGCCGCCTTGATAGGGTGTGCGCTGCCAAAGTGCAGGAGGCGAGCGAGGGGGTCAAACTTGCGCCCGGCCACATCTATTTGGCGCCCGGAGGATCGCAGCATCTGGAAGTTGCGGGCGGCGGAACCGATTTGCGCTGTCGTCTGAAATCGGGGGACCGGGTTAACGGCCATTGTCCCTCCGTCGACGTGCTTTTCGAATCGGTGACACGTTCGAGCAAAGGCCATGCGGTCGGCGTAATTCTCACAGGCATGGGCCGCGACGGCGCCGCAGGATTGTTATCGATGCGCAAGGCTGGAGCCAAGACATTCGGGCAAAATGAATCGACCTGCATCGTTTATGGAATGCCGAAAGCGGCATTCGATATCGGTGCGGTAGAAAAGCAGCTGCCGCTTGAGCGACTGGCGGCAGCGATCATGGCAGAAACGTCAACAAACAAGAAACACTAGGAGGCGGTCCATGCCCTCAATGCAGCAACTTACGATAATGGTGGTCGACGACACGTCGGTTAGCCGTGCGCTTCTGACGGACGGATTGGATCAGATCGGACTGAAGTCGTTCAGGGTCGCCAAGGACGGCGAAGAAGCGCTGAAGATGATGATGACGACCCCGTGCCACCTCGTCATATCGGACTTCAATATGCCGAAGATCGACGGCATCCAGCTGCTGCGTGCTTTGCGCCAGCATGCCCCGACGAGCAGGGTCGGTTTCATCCTCGTAACCGGCAAGGGCGACAAGGCCTTGATCGACGAGGGCAAGAAATGGGGCCTCAATAATTTCCTTGCTAAGCCTTTCACGGTGCCAGCCCTGAAAACGTGCATCGAGGCCGTCGTCGGGAAATTGACATGAGTGCGGTCGCGACAAAAGAAAATCGCGTCCACATCATCCAAGGTGAATTCTTCGTGGCCAGCGAACAGAACGTCATGGTCACGACGATCCTCGGATCATGTGTTGCGGCCTGCATCCGCGATCCGCTCGCCGGTGTCGGCGGTATCAATCACTTTTTGCTGCCCGGTAATACCAGCCGCGTGAAATCGGATGAAGCCGAACGCATGGGCGTTCATCTGATGGAGCTTCTTGTCAACGGCTTGCTCAAATCCGGAGCACGACGGGAACGTCTCGAGGCAAAGCTCTTTGGCGGCGCAAAAACCGTGCGGGCGCACACCGATATCGGCAAACACAATGTCGAATTTGCCGAGCGTTTCCTCCGCGACGAGGGCATCGCTCATATCGGTGGCAGCACCGGCGGCTTGCAGGGGCGCAGAATTCAGTATTGGCCGGTGTCAGGTCGGGCGCGACAAATCCTGCTCACCGGAACACTTCAGGTCGAACGGCCGGTCGTCGCTCCAGCCGCTGCCGTCGATACGCACGCCGGCGAACTCGAGTTGTTCTAGAAGCAGTCATACGTTCAAGGGAATAGGTGTCATGATCGGTACCGCAGACAACGCCAATGGTTGCAAAGCAGAGCTTGTTGCTGTTCCCGAAGTTCTCACCACGTTGGGCCATGAAGTGCGGGTGCTTTCCGACAGCGTCAATGATCTTCAAGACCTGATCGGCAATCTGGTCGTCGCCGGAGCCTTTGGAGGCTCCCAATCGCTCTATGAATTGCAGAGCCTTGATCGGCTTTCGCAAAGCCTCGATGCCGTTTCGAATTACCTAATCGGTATCTCGAAACTTGCGAAGCCGGAATGGAAGATCGACGTCTCGGAGGCCTTGAAATCGGTCAAACTTGCCGACGTCAGCGAGCGTCTGAGCGGCATCAAGAGCGAGACGTCCGATGCGCAGCAAAACGGCGCCGGCGACTTCGAAGATTTTGCATTGACCGGCTGAGTTGCCGTCAGCCGCCGACGAATTCTCTGGCGGCTGCGAGTGACGCGAAACGCCGCCGCCCGACGAGCGTATCGATCTCGATCGCCCCGTCGGCGTGTTGTAAAAGCTCGCGCCCTGCCAATTTGCCCCCGATAACCGGCTCCGGTAGCGGTGGCGGAGTCGCTGCAGCCTCATTGGTGCGTGCCGATTGGTCGAGCAGCGGCGGCACTCTGTTCGCGCGGGCGTCGGTGATGATACGTACCGAAAGACGGCGGCGTTCGATGAGCGGTAGAAGTTTCATCGCGACGGCGGAAATAAGAATGCTCTGCGCCACCGTCAGCGCCATTAGCCGGTGAATCCATATCGCAGGCGTATCGGATAGCAGCGCCAGATAGCCGGTCGTGAATATGACCGCCGACATAATGCCAAGACCGGCGAAAATTGACAGCGCCGCCATGCCGCCCCGCGCTTTCGACCCGTCGGCATCTGTGTCGGTGAAGGCGTCGTGCTCCTGACGCAGTCCGAAATCGGCCGCCGTGGCCTTGCGAAACATTTTGCCGAAAGCAAAGTCACTATCGAGCGTGGTCATTTGTTCTTCATCATGTCTTGTTTGGAAAGATAGGTCCAACTGTCGATAAACACGTCTTTGATGACGTTGCGGCCAAGCCTCTTATTGACGCCGCTCGCGATATCCGCCGTCAGCACGCGCAGCGCTTGCTTGCGACCGGCTTTCATGTCGCCCGGCGTCGTATCGTAGATGCGCTTGAAAGCTTCGTCGGCGACGAAGGGTTCCGGCTGCACCGTGCTGGCCTTCAGTTCTTCAGTAACGGCTGAGAATTGCAAGCGGGCCACGACGTATCCGAGAACCTGCCCGTCTGACATGACCGGTACGCTGACCATACGCGTCTTCATCATCTGCACATTCGCCTGGGCACCCTTATCCGGGTTCTCACTGGCGCTCTTCTTCCACGTTACGGCGCCGTAAACCCCGCCCATCGTCGACAAGCAAGCCGCGATACTTAAGATGATCATCCGGATCACGGAGCGCTCCGGTAGGGGCCGATGCTACGTGTGTACGTGCCGTCGGATTCGGCGCTCTGTATCGCGTCCGAAAGAATCGAAGCGATTTCTTTGACGGCATCCAAATGCAGCCGAATAACTCTCAGATTGCTGGCAAGTTTTTTGCGGAACGTCTCAAGCCGTGCCTTGAGATCTGCATTGACGTCCGATTTCGGCAGCCGCCGGAGCGCTTGATTGAGATCGACGAGACCTTGGCTCTTTCGATCATTCGACGCCTTGAAATCGAAATCGAGCGACTTTTGCAGGGCTGCGGTCTCTTCTTCGAGATAACCTTCGATGCGCTTGATGACGGAGAGGACCAGCGCGCGCGAGGCATCGGGATGCGGCGCAACGGAACGAGATGGCGGTGCCGTGCGCCGGGCATTGGCGGGGACGACAGCGGCAATGGGGGCTCCGTTCGCGCCGGGCGTATGAGGCGCTTTGGATATTCCCTCGAATGCAGCGACGCTCATTCTATTTCCCCTTGGTCGGTTCAGGTCTCATGATCATCTGTGCGAGGCCGATCGTGCCGGCCTTGGACAGCGACGTCGCCAAGCTATCCACAAGCATCGAGCGCCAGACCGTTCCAGACGTTCCCTTGCCGAACAACGCCTCGGAATCCTTGGGCATAAACTCATCAAGCATCTGGCGTAGGTACATCGCCTCAAATTGTTGGCCGACGTCCTTCGTCTTGCTGTCCGGCTTGCCGGAATTGGAACGATCGGCGGCGAGGTTCGCGAGCTTGCTCGGTGCCGTCTGCTCGATTGACCGGCCGGCAGCCCACGCTGCCGAATCAATACCTGAAGCGGGTAGAATCGAGGACATGGGGGTGGCTTCGCCTGGAAAAGAGATCGTCTCAGGTTGAACGCGGAGACTTACACCGGCCTTGCGCGGCTGTAGCTTCCTGAAATTCCAAGAGCGCTTCGAGTTCCGCCTGTTCGAACTTGCGGGCTTCCTCGGCACGAGCTTTTGCCAGCAACTCGGTGGCACTGCGCTTACGGCGCGCCGCCTCAGTGTATTGCCGGAGCGCGATCTCGCGTTCCCCGGCCAGCCGCTGCAGGCGACGTTCGAGACTGCCGACGCGGCCTGACAGCAACGCGACGAACTGGCCGTGAAATGCCGTCGGCTCCGCCAGGCTGGCAAGGATTTCGTCTTGAGCGGTACGCAGCTCATTCATTTCGCGCGTCAGCTCGCCGACCTTCGCCCGCTCGACCGTCTCGAGATCTTGGAAGACGTCCGCCAGACGGCGAAGTTTTTTCGAGGCTCTAGCCATTTTGTCCGAGGTTTGCGATGGCCTGCATGACGAGAGACGAGAAAATCTCCTGCATCGTACTGTCGATCTGCAAGAGAATGATGAGCCCGCCCAGAACGACGAATGGAGTCGATATAAAATATGACGGAATTTGCGGAACCATCTTGTTCAGGAAGCCGAACGCAAGGTTCACCGTCAGCGAGTAGACAACGAGCGCGGCACCGAGCTGCAATGTCAACTTGAAAGCCGTACCGAATGTCGCGACGATAGTCGCAAGGTCTGGAGGCGTGGCAAACGGCAGCCCCACCTTGAAGACGCCGTAGGAGTTTTGCAGCATGCGGATGACGTTGATGTGCTGATCGGTAATGAAGAACAAAGCAACGGCCGGCAGCGTCACGAACGCCGAAAAGGGTGTTGAGGGATCATTACTATCGATGGCGTGCGAAAAGACCGAGCCGTAGCCGGCGAAATTGGCCATGGCGATCGCCGCAAACTCAAGCGCCAGGAAAAATATCCGCACCAGAAAGCCCAGGAATAGCCCGGCCAGCGTTTCGGTGACGAGCATCGCCAGGAGGTCGCTTGCAGGTGCTCCCGCGGCAGGGCGAACCAGGTCATTGACCAGTGGCGTCAAGGCTAGCGCCACCGCGAGCGAAATGAAAAGCCGCATTTGCATCGGCACACGTTCGCTCGAAATACCCGGTAGCACCATGAAACAAGCGCCGACACGACAAAAGACGATCAATGGTATCAGGATGCTTTCGTGCGTGAACTCGGTCACGAAATGGACCCGAGTGATTGGATCTGGACGCCGCGGCTGATCTCGAGATGCGACAGCACGGGCAGAGTGCCGTAGAGTCGTTCGGTGACGGTGTGAACATAGGGCCGCGTTTCGGCCGCCGTGACCAGAACGAATTGATGGCCGGCATCCATAAGCGGCTGCACCACGCGGCTCAAATCGGCGCCGAACTGCTCGATAAGGCGCGGATCGATATCGAATTCGATGATGTCGCCCTTCGGGTCGCGCTTCAGCGCCTGATGGAAAGCGATCTCCCAACGGTTTCCTAGCCGCACGACCTTGAGATAATTGCCTTCGCTCAGATCACCGCAAATTTGTGACGCTAGGCGCATGCGGACGTGCTCGGCAATCTGCTCGGCTTTGCGCGAGAAGGGCGCGATCTCCGCTACCGCTTCCAGGATGAGATGCAGGTTACGGATCGAAATGCGCTCCGCGAGCAGCATCTTCAGAACGCCCTGAAGGCCCGAATACGAGATTTGCGCTGGGCAAATTTCATCAAGCAGCTTGCGATATTCCGGATCGAGCCGGTCGAGAAGAGCCCGCAGATCGCGGTACGACAGCAGCTGTGCAAGGCTGTTACGGATCACTTCGGCGACATGCGTCAGAAGCACCGATGTATTCTCGACGGGCACGTAGCCGTCGCGTTTCAAGGCGTTCGTAAAAATGTCCGGCACCCAAAGCGCCTTCATGCCGAACGCCGGCTCCCGCGTCTCGTCGCCGGGCGTATCGGGCTTCGGCCCGTCGCCGACGACGACGAGGACATCTCCCAGTCTGAGTTCGGCGCTGGCGACAACCGTTCCGTGCACCTTGATTTGATAGCTCTTCGAGGGAACGGACAAATCTTCCGCAAGCTTGATCTCGGGAACGACAAAGCCGTATTGCTTAGCGAACTTGCGCCGCATCTTCGCAACGCGCTGCGGCAGATCGCTGGAAGCGCGCATCAAGACCGTCGAGATCTGTTTGCCGAAGCAAATTTCGATCTCCGTCGTCTTCAATTGCTCGCGTATCGAAAGTCGCGACTGTTCTTCAGCTGAAACAAACTGGCTTTCGGTCTTCGCGGTCGCGACAGCGCGCGCCGTTGCTGCTCTCTGCCGGGTGATGCTGAAGCTTATGAAGGTCAGAATGCCCGCGATGGCGGCGAAAGGCAGCAAAGGCAGCCCCGGCGCGAGCGCGAGAACCGCCATGACGGAACCGGCAAGCAGCAGCGCCCGAGGATAATTGCCGAACTGAGAGATGATGACGCCTTCGGTCGACCCCTGCGTACCGCCCTTCGACACGAGTAGACCGGCCGCCAACGACACGATCAGCGCCGGCATTTGCGTCACGAGACCGTCGCCTACCGAGAGATTGGTGAAGGTGTCGACCGCCCGCTCGAACGGAAGGTCGTGACGCGTCACGCCTATGATAATGCCGCCGAAAATATTGACGGCCGTGATGATGAGGCCTGCGATCGCGTCGCCGCGCACGAACTTGGAGGCGCCGTCCATCGCGCCAAAGAACTGGCTCTCTTCTTCCAGCTCCCGGCGCCGGCGGATAGCTTCCTTCTCGTCTATGGCGCCCGAAGACAAATCGGCGTCGACGGCCATCTGCTTGCCGGGCAATGAATCGAGCGTGAAGCGCGCACCAACTTCTGCGATACGCGTCGCGCCCTTCGTGATGACGACGAAGTTGACGGTGACGAGAATGATGAAGACGATAATGCCGATGACGAAATCGCCGCCCATAACGAACTGCGCAAAACCTGCGATGACATGACCGGCGGCCGTTGGCCCTTCGGCGCCCTGGGATAGAATAAGGCGCGTCGTGGCGACGTTCAGCGACAGCCGAAGCAGCGTCGCGATCAGAAGCACTGTCGGAAAGGCAGAGAATTCGAGCGGGCGTCGTATCCACAACGCGACCATCAGAATGACCATCGAAAGCGCGATCGAGAACGCCAAGCCGAGGTCGATGAGAAACGCGGGCAGCGGCAGGAACAGGATCATCAGGATCCCGACCACGCCGATGGCAAGGCCAGCATCCCGTTGAACAAAAAGCATCTCGACGGCGCCGTCAGCGGCCTTCGTTGCAGCCATAAAAAGCATTCCCCGCGCGCAATATTTCGGGGAGCTTGCTATTCGAAGCTTGCGCGAGGTATTCGCACGGCGCCGGTAATGACGTTATGCACACCGCCGCGGCCAATCGGCCTCGGGGTCTGGGGCGATGCATACGAGTCCGGTATCGGCAACTCAGTGCGTGGCCGGTTTCGCGATTAAAGCCGCACCATCAATTTTTAAGCCGGGAACGAGGGTTATCGGCATTCTTGGAAGCGAGCTTGCCCCGGCCCATACCCTGATAGCTGAGGCCCAATTCGAGCGCCGCTTCCGGATCGAGAACATTCCTGAGGTCGACCACGGCATTGCCCGCCATGGTGGCCTTGACAGCCTCGAGGTCGAGCGCCCGGAATTCGTTCCACTCGGTTAGGATGACGAGCACGTCGGCGTCGCGTGCCGCCTCTTGCGCGCCTTCGCACCAAATAACGCCGGGAAGCAAGGGCTCGGCCTGCTGACGTCCCTGTGGGTCGCAGGCTCGGACCGTTGCCCCGCGCTCCTGCAGCATCGGCACGATGACGAGGCTCGGCGCGTCGCGCATATCGTCGGTATTGGGCTTGAACGTAACCCCTAGCACCGCGATCGTTTTGTCGCGGACGGACCCGCCGGCGGCGGCCTCGATCCGCACGGCCATCGCCAGCTTGCGCTCGTGATTGACGCGCTCGACCTGCTCAATGATCGAAACCGGAGATTTCGCCTCGCGCGCGGTCCGGATGAGAGCCGATACATCCTTGGGAAAACACGAGCCGCCGTAGCCGGGGCCGGGATGGAGGAACTTGTCGCCGATGCGCCGGTCCTTGCCGATCGCCGAGGCCACCTCTTGCACATCGGCACCGATCGATTCGCAAAGATCCGCAATTTCATTGATGAAGCTGATCTTGAGCGCCAGAAATGCATTGGCGGCATACTTGGCTAGCTCGGCAGACTCCCGATCGACGAACATCACGGTCGAACCGCGCAGCGCCAGTGGCTTATAGAGCCGCTCCATCACTTCCCGTGCCCGCGCCTGGTCGCAACCGACGAGTACGCGATCGGGATGCGTGAAATCCTGAATGGCCGATCCCTCACGCAGGAATTCGGGGTTCGAACAGATCGCGACGTCGGCATCCGGCCGCTTGATCTTGAGACGGCGCTCGATCTCGCGGCTGGTGCCCACCGGCACCGTCGACTTCGTCGTCACGACCGTGAAGCCGTCGAAATGTGGCGCGGCTTCTTCAACGGCCGAGAACACGTAGGAGAGATCGGCATATCCATCGCCGCGTCGCATCGGCGTGCCGACCGCGAGGAAGACGACATCGGCACCCGCGACGGCCGGACCAAGCTCGCCCGTGAACGTCAGGCGGCCGGCTGTCATGTTGCGTTCCATCAGCGCGTCGAGGCCGGGTTCGTAGATCGGCGAGCGACCGGCTTTGAGTTCAGCCGAACGGTTCTCGTCCTTGTCGACGCACGTCACCGTCCAGCCGAACTCCGAAAAGCAGGCCGCCGAAACGAGCCCGACATAGCCCGCCCCGATCATGCAAATCTTCATGTTCATCCCCTCGGCGGCGTGAAAAATCAGATCGTATGCACGACGTTAGCGGTCACTTTCAATTCTTTTCTCGCCCGCTGCCGGCAAGCCACGCCGCATAGCGCTTTCTGTTTGGCTGTGCGACATGTTACGGCCGAATTAGCATTCAGTGAGGGCCGTGTGCGCTTTCTTGTCTTGCAGCATATCGCTTGCGAACATCCCGGCATATTCCGCAAATTTCTTGCAGCTGACGGCATCACCTGGGACGCCGTGTGGCTTGATGCCGGCCATACCATTCCACCGCTTGAACCTTATGACGCACTTTGGGTGATGGGTGGACCGATGGACGTCTGGGATGTTGAGGATCACCCGTGGCTGATCGAGGAAAAGCGCGCCATTCGCCGCTGGGTCAGGGAACTCGACCGGCCCTTTCTCGGTCTATGCCTTGGTCACCAGCTGCTCGCCGATGCATTGGCGGGAACCTGTGGGCCGCAGCGACCATCTGAGATTGGTATTCTCGATGTTGCGTTGACGCCCGAGGCGGCTCGGGATCCCGTCTTCGCCGGGCTACCGGAGGAATTCAAAGTGCTGCAATGGCATTCGGTAAAAGTGGCACAGCCGCCGGATGACGCAATCGTTCTGGCGCGATCCGACGCTTGCAGCTGCCAGGCGATGCGCGCCGGAAGACGTGCCTGGAGCATGCAATATCACGTCGAGATCGAACCGGACACGATCGCGGAATGGGGGAAAGTTCCGGCTTATGCCGAGGCTCTGGAGCGTACGCATGGCGCTGGGGCTCTCGACAGAATGGCGGAAGCCGCCGCCCCGCACATGCGACGCTTCGAAGAAAATGCCGAAAAGCTCTACCGCAATTTTATGCAGCAGGTGCGAAGCTAGATCGGCAAGAGCGTTAACTGTTCCATCATCACCGCTTCGCGCACCAACGATCTCTCGATTAGCGAAAATGTGAACATACGCTCTCTTGGATAAGGAATAAATGCTCGATAGATCGGCGCGTCTTTAGTCACCATCCGCAGCACTAACGCTCCAACACTTTCCCGTAGCAAATTGCCTAAGGAATGACACTCATGAAAACCGATACCGTCAAGGCGCGTCGTAAGGCGGCGCTCGATACACCGGCGCACTTCTCCGACAACGCCGTCAAGGATCTCTCCGGCGCGCTCACCACATTGCTCGCCGACTTTTTTGCGCTTTACGTGAAGACGAAGAATTTCCACTGGCATGTGTCGGGTCCGAACTTCCGCGACTATCACCTTATGCTTGACGAGCAAGGTGCGGAGATATTCGGAGCGACCGACGCGATTGCCGAGCGCGTGCGCAAAATCGGCGGCGTAACCATCCGGTCGATCGGCCAGATTGGCCGCCAGACGCGGATCTTGGACAATGATGCCGAGTATGTCACCCCAGACGATATGTTGGCCGAATTGAGAGACGACAATCTGCAATTGGTCGGCGCCATGCGCGAGGTCCACGATCTTTGCGACGAGCACGGCGACATCGCGACCGCGAGCCTGTTGGAAAACTGGATTGATGAAGCTGAAAAGCGGGTCTGGTTCCTTTTTGAAACGACGCGGCGTTCGCCAGCGGGTGCATGAACGAGCGACGACGATAGACGCATGCCAACATTGGAGCCTTGAATGTCTGGAAACGAGCAAGAGCTGGCCGGCCCCGATTTGGCGAGCGGCGTCGCCACATCGGACCTGGCCGATGGAGCCAGCCTGCTCGGACACGTCGACGGCGAAGCCGTTTTGCTCGTAAGGCGCGGTTCGGAGCTTTTTGCGATCGGCGCGACGTGCACGCATTATAACGGGCCGTTGGCTGAAGGCCTGATCGTCGATGATACGGTTCGTTGTCCTTGGCATCACGCCTGTTTCAGTCTTCGCACGGGAGAGGCATTGCGCGCCCCGGCGCTGAACCCCGTCTCGTGTTGGCGCGTCGAAGAAAGCGACTCGACAATCTACGTTCGCGATAAGCTTCCGGAGCCGAAGCCGCCCAAGCATGAGATACCGGACGGGCCGCTGAAGTCCGTCGTTATCATTGGCGGCGGCGCTGCCGGAAATGCGGCCGCAGAGATGCTCCGCCGGCACGGCTTCGGTGGCACCGTGACGATTCTGAGCGCCGATAACGCGTTGCCCTATGACCGGCCCAATCTATCGAAGGATTATCTCGCAGGCACGGCCTCAGAGGACTGGATTCCGCTGCGCACGGCGGATTTTTACGCGGAGCAAAAGATCGACGTGCGGCTGGGCGCGCGCGTCGCGTCGATCGATCCCGTCGAACGGGCCGTCGCGCTGTCGGACGGCAGCCGCATCGCATTCGATGCGCTTCTGATCGCGACCGGAGCCGATCCCGTGCACCTGGATATTCCGGGCGCCAACCTGCCACACGTCCATTATCTGCGCACGTTCGACGATAGTCGCGATCTGATCGCCAAAGCCGCGAGTGCAAAGCGGGTCGTAGTCATCGGCGCAAGCTTTATCGGCCTCGAAACGGCAGCATCGCTGCGCACGCGGGGCATCGAGGTTCACGTCGTCGGGCCGCAATCACGCCCACTCGAGCGCGTTCTCGGCCCCGAACTCGGCGACATGGTCAAGAGCATCCACGAAGAGCACGGCGTCATATTCCATCTCGGCACGTCAGTGTCTGCGATCGAGAAAGATGCTGTGATACTGAAGTCGGGAGAGCGTCTCGCCGCCGATCTCATTGTCGCCGGCATCGGGGTGCGCCCGGATCTAGGGCTGGCCAAAGACGCGGGGCTCACAATCGATAATGGGATCGTCGTCAATCAGTATCTCCAGACGAGCGTCCCCGGCATCTATGCGGCGGGCGATATCGCGCGCTGGCCAGATCCCCACAGCGGCGCTCCGATCCGCGTCGAACACTGGGTCGTCGCCGAGCGGCAAGGCCAAACCGCCGCGATCAATATCCTCGGCGGCAGCGCCCCCTTCGATGCCGCGCCGTTCTTCTGGAGCCAGCACTACGACGTGACGGTCTCATACGTCGGCCACGCCCAAGGTTGGGACAAAGTGGAAATCGACGGCGATCCGGCCGGCCGAGACTGCAAGGTGACGTACTATCAGAACAGCCGCAAATTGGCGGTCGCCACCGTATCGCGGGATCTCGAAAGCCTACGCGCCGAGGCCGAGTTGGAGCGCGCGTGATCGGCTGCGTGCCGAACCCGCGTCATTGTGGAGCTACGCGACGCAGTAGATACGTATCCATGATCCAGCCCTTGCGCGTCCGCTGCTCGCTTCGAACGCGCTCGATCTCGTCAATGCATTCGCTGAGCTTGCCGGAGATTAAAATTTCGTCGGGCGTACCGAGGTAGGCGCCCCAGTAGATGTCAACGTTCTCGTTGGACAGCGTACGGAGCGCGGTGCCGTTGTCGAGCATCACAACGGCACTATCAACGTCTTGCGCCAATCCCTCCGAGAGTTTGCGCCCCGTCGTGATATGGATCGGTTGCCCGATTTCGTTCAACGCAATGCGATGACGCGCGGCCAATGCCTGGACGCTGGTGATCCCGGGAATTATTTCGTAGTCGAACTCCAGCATCCCATCCGCGAGGATGTGTTGGATCACGCGCAGCGTGCTGTCGTAGAGCGCCGGATCGCCCCAAATGAGAAACGCACCGCATTCGTCATCCTTCAGCTCGTTGGCGATGAGCGCGCTGAAGATGCCGGCCTTCTGGCGGTGCCAGGAGTGAACGCCGGACGTGTATTCAGCTCCCGTGTCGCGTTCGGGACTCAGAACTTTGACGACCCTGTAGGAGGGATCTTCGATATAGCGCTCGCAGATTGTCTTTCGAAGATTGACCAGGTCATCCTTTTCCCGCCCCTTGTCGAGGATGAAGAAGACGTCGACCTCATTCATTGCCTTGATGGCTTGCATCGTCACGTAGTCGGGGTTGCCCGCGCCGATCCCGATGATAAACACTCTTCTCATTCGCGACGGTCTCCTGATTGGCGGCAGCGGCAGCGCCGTTAAGCACGCTCTTTCGCTGGCAGGCCTCTTCTAGGCGTTGCACCGCGAACGGTTCAATGCAAACTCACGATCAAGCCGAACTTTGAAAGGAATCGCCGGACGTGGCCAAGCGCATCGTACTCGTTACCGGATCGCTGGCGGAACCACGCGTAAAGCGCATCGCCGAGGAACTCAACGGCGATGATATGGAACCCGTGGTTGCCAACGTCGGTGTCAAGGTGGCCGCACTGATGACGGCGGATATCGTCGAACGCCGGCTGAAACTTCCGGCTGGCGCCGACCGCGTAATCATGCCGGGTCGATTCCGTGGCGATCTCGATCGGCTGTCGGATTTTTTTGGCACCCGGTTCGAGCGCGGCCCCGAAGAAATTGCCGACCTTCCCGAATATCTGGGTCATGCCAAGCAGCAGGTCGATCTCTCCGAGTATGATGTTACCATCTTCGCCGAAATCATCGACGCGACGCTGATGACTCCCGCGCAGATTGTCGAACGCGCCCGGATGATGCGCGCCGACGGAGCCGACATTATCGACCTCGGATGTCTTCCCGATAGCCCGTTTCCGCATTTGGAAGAGTCCATCGCTGCGCTCCATTCCGATGGCTTCAAGGTCAGCGTCGATTCGTTCAATGCGGAAGAACTGTCGCGTGCCACGCGGGCGGGCGCCGACTATTTACTCAGTCTTTCGGAAAAGACGATTGGTATCGCCGATGAGGGGCCGGCAATCCCTGTGCTGGTATCGGCGGGTGCGGCTGATGCCGCTTCTCTCGATCGCGCCATCGATATCATGATTGCGAAAGGAAAGCCGTTCTACGCCGATCCCATTCTTGACCCTATCCACTATGGCTTCGCCGCCTCCATTGCGCGCTACGTCGATCTGAGGTCGCGTCGTCCCGACGTTCCAATTCTGATGGGGATCGGTAACCTCACGGAGCTTACGGACGCCGATACGACCGGCATCAACGCGCTGTTAATGGGACTTTGCTCGGAGCTCCACATCACTGCGGTGCTGGCTGTGCAGGTCAGTCCGCATTGCCGAACGGCCATCAAGGAATTCGATCGGGCACGCCGCGAGTATTTTGCAGCCCGTAAGGCCAACGCCTTGCCGCAAGGCTTCGGCATGGGATTGATGGCGCTTCGGGATCGCAGAGGATTTGCTTCGACGCCGGAGGAAATCAAAACGCTCGCCGCCCAGATTCGAGACGCTAATTATCGCATCGAAGTGGCCGAAGATGGCGTTCATATTTACAATCGGAATGGCCATCACGTATCGGACGATCCATTCGAACTCTTTCCGCACCTCGACACGCGATCCGACGCCGGGCACGCCTTCTACCTCGGCGTCGAGACCGCACGTGCCGAGATCGCCTACAGGCTCGGCAAGCGTTACGCCCAGGACGAACCGTTATCGTTCGGCGTCGTAGCTGAAACGAAAGGCGCGGCCGACGAGGCGCACCTCTTGAATTTCAAGGAAGCCGGTTCGACATTTTCAAAGCGCGCCAAGGCTCCGGAGCCCAAAGAGTCCAAGGAGCCTTGAATTCGGATCGAGTTCTGAAAAAGGAGCTTTTATGCCCAACGCCGCAGATCTGATTGAGATCGACAAACGCATTGCCATCGTCAGGGACAACCTCAGGGAACTCGTGGAGGAGGCTGCAGCCTTCACCGGCGCTGCCGACGAAGATCGCACCTCCGGTCGGATTGCCGACCAGGAAGCTCAGCTTGCTAGCCTCCTGAAGCAACGCGAAGCGTTGGCCAAGAGAGAGCCGTAGTCGGCTCATCACTATGGCCAGCTAAGCGGTGGCGGCCAATTTCTCTAGTCCGGGGACATCAAGAATGCGCAACCCCAAATCCGACACGTCCACGAAACCGCTGCGCTGAAGGCTGAGCAGCACGGTCGTGAGCGTATCGACGCTGATCTGGAGCTGGTCGGCCACGAAGCCCGATGAAAAGTCATCAGCAATGATCGTTGCCTCGCGGCCTTCGGAAATCTCTATGCTGGAGATTGCCAGCAGATAATTCGCTACTCTTTCAAGCGGCGGCAGCAGATCACCTTCCAGCGATCTGTTCCGGAAATAATCGAATTCGCGTTCGCCGGCATCAGCGAGCTTGAAAAACAATTTATTGTCGTTTTGCAGCGCGCGATCGAGGTCTGCATCGGTAATGACGCTGACGTTACTCTCAACCATGGCCTTTGCCGTACTCACATGCGTCGGCGAGTGACCTAGCCCAATGATGTCGCCGGCAAATGCAAACTCGATAATCTCGTGCTCGCCATCGGCCGGTCGCATATAGTGGCAAATCGCACCGCTTTCGACGCGATAAAGTCGACGCTGTTCGCCAGGTTCGAAAAGTATAGCACCCGTTGCCAGGTGCCGAGGATATTGGACTGAAAAATTTGAAACGCTATCAGCCGCTTTAAATCCGAGACCGTGGCTGGTAGCTTGGTGGGAATTGGCGCTTTGCATGGCTTATACTCTGAACTGTGCTATGCGGCCTGCCGCCATTGTGCGCCCCAATCGAGACACAATTCCATAGATTTCCGCAGCGGCGACGATGAGTTGACGATAAAACTACTGTGACGGATGGAATGTTCCCAGCGGTGATTACGGGGATTGTTAATTTTTTGTTTACCCGAAGCACCTCGAAATCAGCGCCATAGCTGTCTCTTTGACAGGGGGGCCTGAATTCCGTGACTTTTCTTCGACTTTCGGCAGTCGCCATCGTGTTCGCAGCAGCGGTGTTTAGCTTCTCGCAAGACGGCACGGCCCAGAGCTACAACACCGTGTCGATCACGATCGAGCCCGACTGGACCGGCGGCGGGTACATGGGACTTGGCGGCGGCTTGGTGAAGTCCTTCGTGAAGCGTGCCGAGGACAAGCACGTCGCCGACGACGACAAGCCTGACACCTCTCGGCATCGGCTGCGCCGTGCCCGTGCAACTCACGCAAGTCGTGCGCCCGCAATGAGTAACGTGACGCCTATCGCAATTGTTGCGCGGACGCTCGACCACACCGGCTACAATATCAGCGGCGTCGGTTGGCAGGCGGAAGCACGCTAACGTCATTCGCAATGCCCGATTTTGCGATCCCAAACAGGCCTTCTTCGCCGCGCTCGCTACGATTTGATCTGTAGCTTTTGCTCAGCCGCAAAAAATGAATTCGAGGGAACGAACCCTCCAAAACGCTGGTTTACCCAACAGCGCCCGATGAGAGGTGCTGACCTACTACCCTGTAGCGGGCGTCGGTTCCATATCGTCAGATTGGGATTGGCGCCCGTCCCTTTTCCCCTTCCGGCGAAGAAAAGAATTCGGATGCCTGAAACGAAAAGAGAGCGGCACTTTTGGCCGCTCTCTTTCGAGCTTATCGCTCCGACAGAACCATATGGGGACGGCGCGGTTCTGCCACCGCCGATACCACCTCGGGGGAGAGGTGATCCCGTAAATCCGGGAACAACAACTACGCGGCACGACTGCTGGTGTCGGCATAGTCCAAGCAATCTGATTTGGGCCCCGGAATGCAAGTCGCTCGCCGCCACGACGCGGCGTTCTCGTGGGTCGATGTGACACCATGGCATCAATTCTCGACAGCAGCCTGTGCGGCGCCGGCGAGAATCCTTGAAATTGCCGCGCTGATTGTACCTGTGATCGGAACGAACAAACCGCAGGAATCCCGCCATGATCATGGAAACCGCCCCGGACCCGGCAACGCTTGTGCTGGTCATGAAACTCCGCGAGGCGTTGAAATACGCGGACACCGAGCTTCAGCGACGGTGCGTGATTTCGACTAAAATCAGTGAAGCGCTCGCCGGAGCCGATGCATATCTGGCGCAGGCCCTTGTGGTACTACCGGCGAAAAGCGCCTCCCCATAATCCCCCGATTGCGGGGAGGCGCACAGGCAGCCAAGCTGCAGCATGCAGCCGTGCCGCCTGTTATCCGAAATATTGCGAAGTGCCGTCCCTACAGCATGGTTCGATTACGGCCAATGCGCGGCGCGGCATGAGATTATGAATGTCACCGACGAAGCGAGTCCCCGTTTGAAACGACGTGAGCCGAAGCGCTCGTCGTGAAGAAGAGCTTAGAACTGCAACGCCCTAATCGCCCTTTGGAACATCGTAGATGAACCTCAAGAGCCTTCCGGAACCGGCAATGAGCGAGAGGAAAGTCAGCTTGATGACAAACGTCCTATTCATCCTGATCGCCTTTGCGGCCGGGGTCGCATTATCTGTGCAGGCGGCTGTCAATGGGCAATTGGCCGTCGCGATGGGAGACAATACATTTGCCGCCGCGTTCTATTCATTCCTGACCGGAACGATCGTGCTGACCGTAATCGCCGTAGCGCACGGCAATTTAATAAGCGCTCTATCGGTTATCCCCGATCAACCCTGGGTGTATCTCATCGGAGGATTGTTAGGGGCAGCCGCAATTTCCGGCACGATTCTGCTCGCGCCTCGGATCGGATTGGCGAACCTGCTCGCTTTGGTGATCGCCGGACAATTGCTGACGTCCCTGGTGATCGACAATTTCGGGATATTGGGAGTTGTCACGCGATCAATCTCTCCGATCAAGGCCACGGGTGCATTGGTAATGATCTCCGGTGTGCTCCTGACCCTTTTTGGTGACCGGATTTTGGCGATTTTGAGCGCGGGCCAGGGCCATTCCTGAAGTCGGCTGCGCCGCTGGCGCTTCCGGTGCCGACCTTTGGATCGGCCAGATATCTCCTCACTTCTGGCCAGGCTCGTCGCTTAGTGCAACGGCAGTTGTTGACGCAACGGTCACGTTCCTGCCGCCGTTATCGGCTGAAATCCCTTGGGGAGCGAAGGGGAGCAAGCCATGGAACCGAAGGCTTTTGTAATTCTATTCACCGCCGCATTGGCGATTGTGCTGCCAAGTGAAACAAAATACGAAGCGGCCATTGCTGCCGCGCCTGCCGGTCCCGATCAAACGGTGCCGCTTCCGGAGTTTGTGTCGTTGACGAACCGGAGTGAATTTTTACTGGCTTCGCAGGGCACCGCTTTCGTATCGCCGGACTCGCGCCAAGCCGCCGAGGCGTTGAGCAGCAAGTTCACCGGGAATTCCGAAACTGTTCGTGTGGCTGTTACGACGGACCCGATAGCGACTGCTGCGCTGAACCCACAAAACGATCCCAAGTCGCATGTCCAGCTTGTCGCCTTCGCCGATACCGGAGCGCTGATCGCGCCTGACCCCAAAGGATGGCAGGAGCACCCGAAGCAGGCGAAACTGAAACCAACAGTTCGAAAGCGTACGGCGGTGGCGAAACCAGCGGCGAAGGTCAGGGCTAGAAGTAAGCAGCCAAGTAAGAGCGCACGCTCAAAACTGGCAGCGCAAGGTAACGCGCACCAGCGTCAGAACCGGCATGGTTTGCCAATGGCACGCAAGAAACTATCGGTGGGTTCAAATGATGCCGACCGCAGAACCGATCCCGGCCAACGTGTCGGCTTTCTTGGCCTGTTCGCCAACCCGATGCCTTGGGAATGAGCAGCGGCAACCTGACGACCAAAGGTCCTAAGTCAGCCCACGCTATTGCGTTCGCGCTTGGCCGCCTTAGCCGCGCGTTTCGCGGCGTTCTTCACCTTGCGTTGTTTGCTGGTGATGCGTTTCCGGCGCAGGTCCGACATCGTGGGCATAAAAATATCCTCCGTTTGCTCGCACTATAGAACTAATCGTCCGAGCTTCGAATCGAGCCAAAGCAATTTGCAGGACTATTCCGCTTAGCCGCAGAGCACCAACTCGCGCGTCACGTTCAAAATAAGCGGTGTCTTGGGCTTTTAGTTGGTTGCGGGGGCTGGATTTGAACCAACGACCTTCAGGTTATGAGCCTGACGAGCTACCGGGCTGCTCCACCCCGCGTCACCAAGAATGTGTCCGGCCAATTTCTGGCAAGACGTCGTCCGGATAAACAAGGCCGCTCGTCTCCGAGCGGCCCGTGCAGCGCCGTATAGCACAAAAAACCGGGGTGGGAAGCACGCACTTGAGATTTTCCTCCGTCGCACGCAAACGAGCGTCGTCTGAGGCGGTGCATCACGCCACGCAGCGCGTCGATGCGCAACCCGATCGGAATTGTTCCGGTTGCATTTGTCGCGCCCGGACAAGCGGCGCCACCCTGCATAGAAAGGATGCGGCTCCTAGGGCGATGAACGTGCGGCGACTGGGACCGGTGGAAATCGTCGTCGTGCCACGATAGAAGCAGGCATGAATTCTCGAACATCCGAACCCGTCGCCTCCGCCACACCCGATCCCGCCCCGAGCGAGACGACCGCTCACAAATCACCAGCCCTTGCAGAAGGCTTCGTCCTACTCGACGACAGTACGAGTCTCGAAGCCGTGTCGCAGCTTTTCGAGCATCCGGTTGAAATCATCCGCGCTGACGAGCCGGCAGATGTCGAGCGCGCGCTTGCTGCACTGGCGTCCGGGTTGTCGCGCGGCCTCCACGCCGCCGGCTTCTTCGCTTATGAGCTTGGCTATCTCCTGGAGCCGAAACTTGCGCCCCTGCTGCCCGCCAATCGCAAAGTCCCGCTCCTCTGGTTTGGGCTCTACACGGGTCCGCGCGAACTGACCGGTGCCGAAGTCCAAGGCTGGTTGACCGAAGAGGCGATCGGCAATCCCGCACTCGGCGAGCTTGGACATAGCTGGGATAGCGTCTCCTACCTGAAGAGGTTCGAAAAAGTTGCGAGCAACATCAGAAGCGGCGACATCTACCAGCTCAATCTGACGTTCAAGGCGAAGTTCAAACTCAACGGCTCGCCGCTCGCTCTCTATCGCGACGTGCGCCTTAAGCAGCGCGTGGCGTACGGCGGTCTCGTCGATACGGGCGATGCGACGATCCTTTCCGCGTCGCCTGAACTTTTCATCGAGCAGCGTGGCAGAGCTATTGAGACCCGGCCGATGAAGGGTACGGCGCCTCGGGCCGGCACGCTCGAAGCCGACGCTGAAGCGAGCCACGCGCTTTCGACCGACGTCAAGAACCGCGCCGAAAATCTGATGATCGTTGACCTGATGCGCAACGATCTTGGCCGCATCGCAGATCCCGGATCGGTAAACGTCACCGATCTCTTTACGATCGAGACGTTCAAGACTTTGCATCAGATGACTTCCGGCGTTCGCGCCCGGCTGAAGGACGGTATTGGCGTCGTCGATATCCTGAAGGCGATCTTTCCTCCGGGCTCCGTGACAGGCGCGCCGAAAATCCGGGCGATGGAGCTTATCCGCGAACTCGAGACCGAACCGCGCGGCGTCTACTGCGGCGCCATCGGCCGCTTTTCGCCGAATGGATCGGCGTTGTTCAATGTCGCAATTAGAACGGCCGTTATCGATCGCAATGGGGCCGGAGAAATGGGCATCGGCTCCGGCATCGTGTACGATTCCGACGGCGTCAAAGAGTACGCCGAATGTCTTCTGAAAATGAAATTTCTGACCGACCCCGTGCGGCGTTTCGAATTGATCGAAACGATGCTGTATGAGCCTGACGCCGGTATTTGGCTACGAGGCTACCATCTCGCGCGCCTGGCGGCGTCGGCGACATATTTCGGCTTTGCATTCGACGCCGTGAAAGTGCGTGACGCCATCGACGCGGCGATTGCGGCAAGACCGGCTGAACGGTTGCGGGTGCGTCTGCTGCTCGACGAAGACGGCGGCGTTTCCGTCACTGCAACGGCGCAGCCCGCGCCCTCCGCCGATGCGATGATGCGGTACGTCATATCCGACACCCGCCTCAACAGCGCTGATCTTTTCCTCTACCACAAGACGACGCGCCGCGAACTTTATGACCGCGAATGGCAGCACTATTCAAATACGCTCGGCGCCGATGAAGTCATCTATCTGAACGAGACGGGCGAGCTTTGCGAGGGCAGCCGGACGACGATATTCGTCGAGCGCGGCGGTAAGCTCGTGACGCCGCGGCTTTCCGCCGGCGTTCTTCCCGGTACGCTCAGGGCCGCGCTGCTCGATCAAGCGCGCGTCGAAGAGGGCCGGTTGACGGTCGATGATTTGAATAGGTCGGACGCAATTTTTCTCGGCAACTCAGTGCGAGGCCTCGTGCGAGCCGAGCCGCTTGTTCCCCGGCTGGCGATCGACGACGGGCACCAGGACTGACCGATCCAAGACCGGTAAATTGGTAACGGGGCTAAATGTCTTGATGGTCACCGACGCCTTGTCGTGCGCTGTGATCGCGATTGCGAACAGGGCCGCGAGCGTCAACACGACCGCCGTTATAATGGCTTTCGAAGAATGGCGGGCCCGGCGCGCAAATGTCTGTGGCAGTTCGTTCGGCATACCGTGATCGATACTGAGCGGCATGCCGTTGCTCCATTCCGCGGGATGCCGCGCGACACGAGCGCACATCGTCAACGAATCTTGATTAAGATCAAGCGCGCATTTTGCATGCGTTGTCCGTGTCGCGCCGCGGCAAAGATATCTCGCCGGCGCTACAAGCCCGGCACCATGCATCCAAGCATCAGAACGGCGTAGGACGCCAGCAGCGCCCAGAGTTCGTTGCCCTTCAGTCCCGGTATCTCGGCGCCGAAGTATTCCGACATCAAGACGATCACGGCAAGAATAACCGAAAGCATGAAAGTGATGATGCTCGGCGCCTTTAATCCCATGTCGCGTACTCCCTCCTCGCTTCTGAATCGAACGCGCATGTTCGCCCCCTTTGGCCTACGGTTCATCGCTCATTTCGCGAATCCTTATAGCAGGCATCGAGCATGCCTAGACACACGGCCAGTGTTTGGGTGTGGACAGTTGCAGCTTGGTGTCAGCAGGCCGCAGCTAGGCCCCTGGAACGGGCGCCGGGGGCCTGGTTCTCGGCCGGAACAGACGACTGATCCAGGCTAGAAAAATCAATATCGTGAGGCCCGTAAGCGCTACGCTCCACGGGTGCTTATCCCAGAGTAGCAGCGGCGCCACGCGACCCTGCCCGACCAGCTTTGCATCCTCAATGAACTCCCGCGGCGAGAGCCTGCTCGCCGGTTCGAGCATCATGTCGGCTGCCGCGGCCTGATCGTTGCTGGCGATGATCCGTTCGCGGACGCTTCCGGTTGCCAAAATCTGCATTTTGGCCGGGTCCGCAGCCACGGCTTTGAGAACCTTGTCACGTGGTCCCGGCTGCAAACCTCTCAAATAGCCCGCCAGAGCCTTGAGTTCGTCTCCGGACAGGGCTTTCAGCAGCGCGTTGAGGTCGTCCGAAGTGAGGTTGAACAACGTGTCGCGCGCTTCCGGCGGCAAGCTCGCGATCCTGACGATGGCCGTGCGATTGTTGAGCGCCAATATCCTGTCGAGGGACGCGCGGGTCAGGTCGCCGGGTGCGACGCGCCGATGCAACTCGTAGTTCACGACGCTGTCGAGGCGGTCTCCGGCGAGCGCCATCCAATCAAGGGCGGTAGCGACAGATTTCGTGTCTCTCGCGATCTCGAGGCCGTTCGTCGGCATTGAGTGTACGGCCGTGTTAAGCGACCCGTCCTGAAGGCGCTTGAGAATAGACCCTTGGCCTTCCGAGGCGACGAGGAGCGACACGACCTCATCGAGGCGCGGCAGCGCTTCCGGTTTGACCCCATCCAGAAATTTGCGGAACTCACCATTCTGCTCGGCAATCTGGAGCACCAGGGCGTGAGCCCGCCTGAACGTTTGCCAGACCTCGATGACGTGATCCGCAGCCGCCGACGCGATGTCTTTGACGTGATCGTTCATTTGCTCTGCGAGCATGCTGGCCAGTTCCTCGCGCACCTTTTCCTTGGTCGCCGGTGATTTCATCTCGGTCGCGATGATCGGTAGAACGCCATTGCGGAACTCCCAGATATCTTTGGCGATCAGCACTAGGCCGACGCCGCCGGCGACGACCGAGACGAGGCGCGACAGGACGCTGCCGACGATGCGTTGCCCCACCCGCGTCGCAAGATTTGCGAGCTGGCGGCGTACGATCAGGATTGTCGCGCCGGCGAGGCCCCCAGTGGTTTCCTTCAGAACCGAGCCGGCCGAAACGTCGATCGAGCCCCGCTTCGGATCAATCGCGACATCCTTACCGGCATCGCCGGCGAGTGCGTTTGCGATGGCGACGCCATAGCGTGGACCGATGAATGCTTTCAGGCAGTCGAGCAGCGGCCCGGTGGCGTCCGAGCTCGCAAGTTCGATGGTTTTGCCGACGTCCCTGGCGACGCCGGTGGCAAGGCTTTCAATGGCGGCTTTAACCGCATCCGAGCGGTAGACGCGCTCGGCCACCGCGGTTGCGAGCTCCTGCGACTTCTCCGCATTGGCCAGAGACTTGAGCCGATCCGACCAACTCGTCTCGTTCGTGACCTCCTGGACCGCGATGTCGACCTGCGTGTCGATGATCTGGTCGAGGTTATTCTCTCGCCACTGATCAGCGACAAGCGCCTTGTAATCGATAGTCTTGGTGCCATTTGTGATCGCGTCGGTGGCGATCGTGACGACCGCGGCTCTGAGACCGGCATCGTCTCGCGCCTGGCAGGCTTCGTAATCGGCGCGGCTGATAGCTTCCGCCGCGGACGCCGGCAGCGCCACTTGGCTCGTTACGATGGCAATGACGACGAGCAGTGAAATGGCCAAACGCACCGAAGCGATCACTTGAATCCAGTCCTTGGCCGTCGCCGGTCGAGCGGCTGCGTGGCGCTTTCATCTGCGGCAAGTATAATCAGCTGATTGCGCGCGAACAGTGTCTAGCGCGGCGTGCGGTCACGCCATTACCGGCTTTTCATCGCTTGGCCGTGCTGCGGCGCAAAAGCGGCGAACACCTAGCGGTATGCCGGCGCATAACTTGTGGGCAACCCCAAGGACCGCGGGTGGTCTTCACGTAAAAACCCAACCCCGAGATGCTTATCTATTACGAAGCCATAACTGGCTACGGTGTTCAACTTTTTTCGCTGCAATGCAGCAGAACGAAGTCCCTGAATTCTAAAGCGGGCCGCTCGGTTGCACTGCGGCATAGGGTCCAATTTTTACCAATCTGCCGGCACTCAAGTTCAAAAGGTCTGGTCATATCAGCGGCTTCGTAATACCTTCACAAACTAAATCTTAAGTGCGGGAAATTCACAATACCCATGGATCTATGGCGACGCGACAAAGTTGCGTTGGCATCCGTTGCGATCGCGTCGTAAGAGCGGTCGCGTGGTGTAACAGCGAGTGCATCGTTAGATAATGAAAAATACTTCGAAATTTAAGGCGCCGCGCGGCAGTCTCTTTGTTCCCGGCGGCCCATCTGGCGTGTTGCTGATTCACTCGCTCGGGGGCTCTCCTCTTGAATTGAAAGCGGTCGCGCATGCGCTTTCGCGCAAAGGCTTGACCGTTTATTGCCCCGTGGTTCCGGGCATGACCTTCGGAACCGACGTTTCGGGTCTTTCGACATGGCAGGATTGGTACAAATCGATCGCAGCCGCCTTCGATGACCTGAGGGGCATGTGCGAAACGGTCGTTATCGGTGGGTCCTCGGCAGGATCAATACTGGCGCTCCGGCTTGCCGCCTATCGGCAGGATCAGGCAGCGGGCCTCCTGCTTTACGCACCGACCCTTGCGGTCAATGGCTGGGCCATTCCGAAGATGTTGAAACTTTTCCACTGTGTCACCGACAAGTGGACGGCGCGTCTCTTCAAATTCCGCACACCGGCTCCCTACGGCATCAAAGATGAACGTGTTCGCAACTTCGCACTTGAGGCGATGCGTGGCGGCGACTTGATGCCGGCGGATGTTACCGCGCGCGGCGGCGGCACGGTCTACGAGTTCTTCTCACTCGTGAGAAATGTGCGCCCAATGCTATCGATGGTGAAGCTGCACACGCTGATCTTTCATCCGCGCCATGACGACCAAAGCGACATCAAGAATACGATGGCTCTGCAGCGCAAGCTCGGCGGAATGGTCGAGGTGTCGGTTCTCGACGACAGCTACCACTTGGTGACGCTCGATCGCCAGCGCGGCTACGTTGTTGAGCGGACCTTGGAGTTCGTCGACCGGCTGTTGGCCCGCCAGGCCGACAAGGTTGCGGAGGGCGTAGTGGTCGGAAAATCTACTTCGACTAGTTCGAAGCAACAGGGGGCCGCGGAGTAGAGGCACTTACGGGATTGGTTGGCTTGCGCGCCGGTTTCACGTTCGAGGCGCCAAGCTTGGCCGCAGCAGGAGCGGACTTCTTCTTTTTCCCGGCTGCACTAGCGGTCGTCTTGTTACCCTGGGGCGCCACTTTGTCGGGTGCCGACGCAGCGTCGGGGGCACAGGACGGCAGGTCTTCCGGAGCCCTAGTCCAGATAAGCGATTTGCCGAGGAATCTCATTCCCGCGTAGCCCGTGACTTTCAAAGTGTTGGCATTCAAAAGATCGAGAGCCGCGCTATATGATTTACCGACCTTCGGGTCATAAACCCAGCCGTTGTCGAATCCACCTTCCGACATCTGCTGGAGATCGCCGAGAACAGGAAGACCGCAAATCGGCCGGCGCCGCATCGAAGGTTCGGGATTATTCTTATCGGTCAGCGCTTCGCCTTTGACATTCACCGGCTCCTTGAGCCACACGATTTTGCCGCAGAGCGTGTCGCCGCAAATGTCGATTTTGACAGCGCCTCTGCCGGTATCGTCGTACC
Organism: Hyphomicrobium sp.; assembly: GCF_035572195.1. GTDB lineage: Bacteria > Pseudomonadota > Alphaproteobacteria > Rhizobiales > Hyphomicrobiaceae > Hyphomicrobium_B. The sequence goes on from NZ_DATNBA010000130.1 coordinate 28,247, forward strand.
AGATGCCGACTTCGGGTGGCGTTGCGCCCGCTGGTGCGACGGAGATCGCGAAGCCTGCCACGATAGCCGCGGCGCGAAGCGCCGGACCTGAATACTTCGCAATGTTGATGTGCTGCATGACAATAAACCGCAGATGAGGGATTAACTTTTATTCTGCTACGTCTCGAAAACGGCGAAACATTGGAGCTTAATTGCTAATCGGTGTTTAGGGCTTGCATGCGACTGCATTGTGCTTAATTCCGCCTTCATTGGTTGGCGCGGGCATTGCTTCAGGTTTCGAGGTAGCACCTGCTAATCAACAACACTATACGACCCTGCAGACGGCATGCCCAACTGATAAGATATAGACGCTGTCGCACCAGGCGCAGAGCGAATGCCCCGTCCATAACATTTCGAAAGATCCGACAGGCACCATGATTTTCACCCTCGCGCTCCGCAACTTACTGCATGATCGTGTTCGCCTGGCGGTTACGCTGATCGGCATTCTTTTCTCGATCGTTCTCGTCGCTGTGCAGCTCGGGCTCTATCTCGGGTCGAGCCGAATGATCACGGCTAACATCGCGCACTCTGACGCCGATCTCTTCATTACGGCTTATGGAGCGAAGAGTTTCGAAGATGGTGGAATACTGTTAAGCGACCGCGAGCGCCATCAGGCTTTGGCAGCCGCTGGCGTGCAAAGCGTGGTGCCCCTCGTCGTGGCGTTCGCCGAATGGCGTAAACCATCGGGCGGCTCGTCTCGCGTCGTTGTCGTCGGCTCCGACAGCGAAGACAAGGGCCTCGTTCCGTGGTCTCTCAGCGAGGGAACGCTCGAGGATATCAAGGCTCCGGACGCCATCGCGGTCGATCGCAGCTATCTAGGTGAATTGGGCGTCAACGGTATCGGCGACACGGCGCAAGTCGCATCGGGCAGAGTGAAGATCCGTGCGCTTACCGAAGGCATTCGCTCGTTCACCCAGTCACCCTATGCATACACGACCCTCAACCGCGCTCGTCAGTTATTGGGTGTTGACGACGACAAAACGACCTTCCTGCTTGTGAAACTCGCCCCGGGCGCCGACATAGCTAAGGTGAAGGCTGATTTAAGCCAGCGGCTAGAAAGCGCTGACGTTCTGACGAAGGACGAGTTCGAGAGCCGCAGCCTGAAGCAGTGGCTGTTCCGGACCGGTGCGGGCTTGGCCCTGATTGGTGGCGCCATTCTCGGCAGCCTCGTCGGAACCGTCATCGTCGCCCAGACGCTGTATTCGAGCACAAAAGACCATATTCACGAATTCGCGACCTTACGTGCCCTCGGCTCGTCAAAAGGTTACATTCATAAGGTCATCCTGGCTCAGGCCGGGTTGAGTGCCGTCATGGGTTACCTGTTGGGAATGATGATTGCACTTCTCATTCTCTACGCCAGTCGCAATTCGTCATTGCCGTTGGTAATGACGCCGGGATTGGCATTCTGGCTCTTCGCGTTGACGCTGTTCATGTGCGCAATCTCGGCGCTGTCGGCCATCGTCAAGGTCACTAAAATCGATCCGGCTACGGTGTTTGCGCGATGACCACATCTCCCGTCCTTCGGGGCGACAATATCGTCAAGGAACTCGGCTCTGGTGCCGGTTTGGTGATGGCGCTCAAGGGCGTGTCGCTTGAACTTGTCCCCGGCGAGCTGACGCTGCTGATGGGCCCGTCGGGCTCCGGCAAGACGACGCTGCTGTCGATCCTCGGCTGTATCATGAAGCCGACATCCGGCACGATCCATATGGCCGGCATGTCCGTCGAAGGTCTTTCCGCCGAAGAGCTTGCGAAAGTGCGCCGCGACCACATCGGCTTCATCTTCCAGTCCTACAACCTGTTTCCAACGCTGAGCGCTCTCGAAAACGTGCGCATCGCTCTCGACGTCCGGGGCATCAAGGGCTTCGCCGCGACGAGCCGCTCGGAAGAGGTTCTACGCGAAGTTGGCCTCGGCCACCGCCTGACCAACTATCCCCGCAATCTGTCGGGTGGTGAACAGCAGCGCGTCGCGGTCGCCCGCGCCATTGCGAGCTCGCCGTCGATCGTCCTTGCGGACGAGCCGACCGCCGCTCTCGATGGTGAGAATGGCCACGCCGTCATGGCGCTTCTCGCAAGAATTGCCAAGGAACAGAATCGCAGCGTGCTTGCCGTTACGCACGACCCGCGAACCTTGGGCTATGCCGACCGCGTCGTGCGGATCGAAGACGGCAAGATCGTCGGCGAGGAACGCCGGCCGGAAGGCATCAATGCCCCCGAAATTACCGATTTGACCAAGAGGCGAAAGCTGCATGCTTAAGAAGATTGATCCCGCCATCTCGACCATATTGGTCGGGGGTGCGTTGGCGCTTGCTATGGGATTCGGCGTCAACCTGCTGTCGAAGGGTGGCTCGCTCAACACCCTGACCGGTGCCGCCCACGCTGAGACGCCGCCGCCCATCGCCGCCCAGTGGGCAGCCTCGGCAACCGGACGCGTCGAGCCGAAGAACGGCGAGATCCGGCTAGCCAGCGAGGTCCCCGGCAAGATCGTCGAAGTCCTTGCCGATACCAACGATCAGGTCAAAGCCGGCGATCCTCTGCTGCGGATCGACGATAGAGACTATTATGTCAAAATCGCCGCTGCCGCCGCTGAAGCGGGCGTGCGCGAGCGCGAACGCTCTGAAGAGCAAGTAACGGGGCTTGCCGTCGACCGGCGCAACGCCGAAGACGCTGTCTTCAAGGCCAACGAAGATCTGTTTGCCGCGCACGAAGCTTTCGATGCCGCGTACCGTGCCATGAAGACGGGATCAGGCAACGCCGACGCAGTGGAAGCTGCGCGCAAGACCCTTGCGACTCGGCGGGAGGCCGCCGCCAGCGCGACGAAGAAGCTGGCAGAGGTCGATGCCAAACCCGACATGCCTTTGCCGATGCGGCTCGAGTCGTCGCTGGCGCTGGCGCGAGCCGATCTGAGATCGGCAGAACTGGCCCTTGAGCGGACCCGCGTGCGTGCTCCGGCCGATGGTACCGTTCTTAATGTGCTGGCAAAGGTCGGCGAGACGGCCGTTCCGTCGCCTGACAGCGCCGTTGTGGTGTTCGGCGATCTGTCGAGCCTCCAGCTTCGCGCCGAAGTCGAAGAGCGCGACGCTGCCAAGGTTCATGTCGGCCAGCGGGTGGTCGTGAAAGCCGACGCCTTCCCGGATAAGACGTTCGAAGGTTCTGTGACGTCCATCTCGCAGTCGCTTGGTGCGCCACGCATCGCGACGCGTGGCCCGCGCAGGCCGAACGACGTCGAAGTCGTCGAAGTGATGGTTGCTCTCGACGGACATCCGCCGCTGTTCACTGGCATGCGGGTCGATACATTCTTCAAGCTTGGCGATCAGGCGTCGACCGCTTCTGCCGGCTCTGAGAAGACAAACTAGGCCGCGAAGCTTTTTCGTCGGCCACGTTGAAATACCGAAGGGCGCCCGGATTATTCAGGCGCCCTTTTTGTTTGCGCTCCTCAAACGAAACGCCGGCACGCGAACGCGACGTCAGGCGGCGGCACTCGCGGCGGTCGCATCGATGTGTGCCGCGAGCTTCGGATCGATATTAAGTGCCTGAGCGAGGGAAGTCAGAAATTGCTTTTCGGCAGGCGAATCGACCGTAACGGCAATGCGCGCGGCCGTATAAACTTGCACGGCTTCCTGCGGCGACGTGATGGAACGAGCTAAGTCTTGAACCGAGGGTGGGTTGTTCAATTCGTTCGCAAGAAACGCCTCGGCCTCGCTATCGACTCCCGCCTGCTTCAGGCCGCCGATAATATTATCGTGCTCCGCGGCATCGATGCGGCCGTCGGCAGCCGCTGCGGCGATCATCGCCTGGATGTAGTGGGCGGCAGCATCGTTCGTAACCGCCGCTGGTTCGAAGCCTGAACCGGCTGGAGCCGCTTCGGGCGATGTCGCTCCGGTGATCAAGGGTCTGCCGGCCTGATAATTTTGTACGGCCTTGTAGGCGAGGCCACCAATCATGGCCAGCGCGCCGATCCGCACCGCATTTGCCGCTAGCGAGCGGCCGGCACGTGTGCCGAGCACCAAGCCGCCGAGGCCACCGGCAGCCGTACCAGCCGCGAATGGGCTGTTTTGCACGATGGCTTTGAGCTTCGCCAAGAGTTCGTCGGTGTCGGCATTCCCAGTCACGCGACCCAACGCATCGCTGGCGCCCGTCGCCTCTCCGATGCGCGTCGCACCTTCTTTCACGCCTTGAGTTGCTTGCGTGAATATCTTGCCCAGTACGTCGGTGATGCTGCCGCCGTCCGTCACCGACCCGCCGGCCTGCCCGAGCTTGTCTTTGATCTGTGCGAGGATGTCGCCGAGATCGGGACCGGCGTCCTGGCCCGGACCGGCGCTGGTCCCGGGTGCCCCCTGACGCGGCGCCGAAGACGGAAACGACGTCTGCGAAGGTTGGCCGAGCTTGCGGGCGAGTTCCCCAAAGATGTCGCCAAGACCCTTGCCTGGATCTCCGCTGCCGCCGCTTGGCGGGGTTCCGGATGGCGACTGGCCTTGAGGCTGACTGAGGGTTTTGCCGATCTCGCTCAGGATGTCGCCGAGGCTGCCACTACCGCCGCCTTGCGCGCCGCCTCGACCGGCGCCGTTGTCTTTCAGAATTTCGTTGAGAATGTCTGCAAAGCCACCGCCCGATTGTTGCGGTGACTGCGAGGGCGCTGCCCCACGCACAATACTTTCAAGTATGGATTTTGCGTCGAACATGGCGAAGTCCTCTTGTTACGACAGCTGCCGAAACGTAGTCACGGCACATGTCATCCACAATCGCCCGGTCGATATTTGCTTTCTTTTTTATTCCGCGGCGAGCGGCAGAGGGCGACGCTTGGCGGAATTTGGGTGTTTACCAAATTGAGAGGCGATAGGCAGCGCTTCCTCCGGTTCGTCTCTTGGTCCGACGAAGCGGCCAAAAATACGCTGCATCAGGTATCCGACGTCATCCATGACCGTGAAGAACGACGGTACAAAGACCAGCGACAACAGGGTTGAAACGAGAAGGCCGCCGATCACCGCGATTGCCATCGGAGCTCGAAATTCGCCGCCGTCCCCGAGCGCAAATGCGCTGGGAAGCATGCCGGCAGCCATTGCAAGCGTCGTCATGATGATCGGCCGTGCCCGCTTGCGGCCAGCATCGATGATCGCCTCGCGGCGTTCGACGCCCCGGGCAATTTCCTCGATCGCGAAATCGACGAGCATGATCGCGTTCTTGGTCACGATGCCCATCAGCATCAACAGGCCGATATAAACAGGCATGCTGATCGGATTGTCGGTGACAAGCAGGCTCAGTGCGACGCCGCCAAACGACAGCGGCAACGACAAGAGAATTGTAACGGGCTGAAACACGCTGCCGAACAGCAGGATTAGCAGCCCGAGTACGATTAGGACACCGGTCCCCATCGCCCCGATAAAGCCGTTTGCCACTTCGTCCTGGATTTCCGCGTCACCTGAGGGCTGCAGCGAAACGGACGGCGGCAGCTTCTGCGCCTCTATAACCTTGAGGAAGCGTTCGCGCGCCACGCTGAGCGGCACGCCACGATCGAGATCGACGCCCACCACGGCGCGTCGCTCACGGTCGAAGCGGGTGATCGAGGCCGGGCCGCGGCCGAATTCGACTGAGGCAACCGCCGTGAGCGGGATGGATTTGCCTGCCGCGTTAGTGACGCGCAGTTGCTCGATCTGCTTCATCTCGGTTCGCGTCTTCTCATCGAGCTGCACGCGGATCGGAATCTGGCGGTCGCCGACGGTAAATTTTGCGAGGTTGAAATCGGCGTCACCGATGGTCGCAACTCGAATGGTCTCGGAGATCTGATCCGGCGCAACGCCAAGCCGCGCGGCTTCATCGAGGTGCGGCACGACGCGGATCTCGGGCCGTTCGGTCGAACCCGCCGCGGCAACGTTGCGGAAGCCCGGAACCTGACGCAAGGCGTCCTCGACCTTGCCGATTGCGGCGTTCAAGTCTTCGCCGCTGCGCGACAGCATGGAGAATGACAGCTCGCGTTCGCCACGCTCGTTCACGTACCAGGCGCGGCTGTCCGGAATGTCGGAAAGCTTCGCAGCTATGATGGTTTTCAGCTGCTTCTGCGTCAGCTTTCTGTCCGTCTTCGGCACGAGCTTGACGAAGAGCGCGGCGCGCCGGACCTCGAGCTGTCCGGTGGGGCTCGTGCCGCCAAGCACGAAGACCTGCGAGACTTCGGGTATGGCCCGCAACGACTTCACCATTTGGTCCGTCTTGCTCAGGGTATCGTCAAGCTGTGTGCCGGGCGGCAGCTCGACCGAGACGACGACGCGCGACGTATCCTCATCGGGAAGAAAGCCGGTCGGCAGCAGCGTCGTCGCGTAGATGGCAGCCGAGAACAGCGCGACGCCGCTGATGAGCGTTGCATAACGCCAGCGCAGGGTCGCCGCCAGAAAGCGCGTATAGAAGCGCATCAGCGCCCCATCGACATGCGCTTTTTCCGGAATGGGCCGCATCAGGTAAGCCGCCATCATCGGTGTGATGAGGCGAGCGACGAGCAGCGAAAAGAGCACCGCGACGGCAACGGTCATGCCGAACTGCTTGAAGTACTGTCCTGCGATGCCGCCCATGAACGAAACCGGCGCAAAGATCGCAACGATCGTCAGGGTGATGGCGATGACGGCTAAGCCGATCTCGTCGGCGGCCTCGAGAGCGGCACGATATGGCGATTTGCCCATGTGCATATGGCGCACGATATTCTCAATCTCGACGATCGCATCGTCGACGAGAATGCCAGTCGCGAGCGTAATGCCGAGCAGGCTGACGAGGTTCAGGGAAAATCCGAAAGCGCTCATCGCCCAGAAGGTCGGGATGGCAGCCAGCGGTAACGCTATGGCCGAGATCAGTGTCGCGCGCATGTTGCGCAGGAACAAAAGCACGACCAGCACGGCGAGCGCCGCGCCTTCGATCAGTGCTTCCATGGCAGCAACGTAGTTGCCGCGCGTATAGGCGACGGCATCGTCGATCTTCGTCAGCTTTACATCCGGGTACTTGGTCTCGAGCTCCTTGAGGGTCTTGTCCACCGCATCGGCAACCGAAAGCTCGCTCGTTCCTTTCATGCGGAAAATCGAGAACGACACGACAGGCTGGCCGTTGAGCCGGCCGAACGACCGCTGTTCGCTCGCGTCATCGACGACGCGACCGAGATTCTTGAGGCGCACCTCGCGGCCGCCGCCGAGAATGATTTTGGCGTCTGCCAGCGCACTGACCTGCCGGGCTCCCGCCAGCATGCGGATCGCCTGCTCCTGGCCGCCGACCTCGCCGCGGCCGGAGCCGAGATCGACATTGGTCGCGCGGACTTGGCTGTTCACTTGCGCGGCCGTGATGCCGTAAGCCAAAAGCTTTTCGGGATCGAGATTGACGCGTATCTCGCGATCGACGCCGCCATAGCGTTCGACACGCCCGACGCCCTTCGTCGCCTGCAGACGTCGCTTGATGACATCATCGACGTGCCACGAGAGCTGTTCGAGCGTCATGCCTGGCGATGTGGCCGCATAGGTCAGGATCGCCTGGCCTTCGACGTCGATGCGCTGGATAACCGGCTCATCGATCGTGCGCGGCAAATCTCCGCGTTTCGTCGCGATCGCATCCTTGACGTCATTCAGGGCCCGGTCGAGATCGGTTTCAAGCCGGAATTCCAACACCGTCGTCGACGTGCCGTCCGTCAGCGTCGAGGTAATGTGCTTCACGCCGGAGATATTTGCGACGGCGTCCTCGACGACCTTCGTGACTTGCGTTTCGAGTTCGGCCGGTGCCGCGCCCGATTGCGTGATCATGACCGATACGATCGGAATATCGATGTTCGGAAACCGTGTGACGGGAAGCTGTTTGAAGCTCAAGAGGCCGAGCAGCATCAGCACCGCGAACAAAACGATCGCGGGGACGGGACGGCGGATCGACCATGCCGAGACGTTGATGCGCATTATTTCGCCTCGCTCAGCGCCGCTTCCGGCACGACCGGGCGAACGACATCGCCGTCGCGCAGGAACGTGCCGGCGCGCGTCACGACGACATCGCCTTCTTTAAGACCGTCCTTCACTTCGATGAAGTCTCCGGCGGTGAGCCCGACCGGAACGATGCGTTGCTCGATCTTGTTGCCGTTGACGACGACCTGGACGGAAATCGCGTCCTGCTCGAACGTGACCGCTGATGAGGGCACGGCGAGGCCACGGCTGCGCGCCGTCTCAATGCGCCCTTCCGCGAACGAACCGATGCGCAGTACCGGGTTGGCACCAAGAAAGATTTTGACGCGGCCCAATCGCGTCGTCTTGTCAACTTCCGGCGACACCAGCCGCACTCTGCCGTTGAAATCACCGTATCCCGGAACCGTAACGACAGCCTTCTGATCGACCTTGACGTTTTTCAATTCGGTTTCGACGATCTCGGCGTCGAGTTCGATTTCACCGTCCTCGATGATCCGGAACATCGGCTCGCCGATGGCCGACGCCATCGCACCGATCCGCGCCGTCCGGCGGCTGATAATGCCATCCTTGGGTGCGGTCACATCGGTATTGCTTCGACGCCACATGATTTCGCGACGCTGCGCTGTCACCTGCGCCTTGTCGGCCTCGGCAGCCGTCAATCCGTCACGCGCCGCGACCAACTGTGCAGCGGTCGTGCCCGCAGCGCTTTCGCGCTGATCATAGGTAGCGCCCGAGAGATAGCCCGACTTCTTCAGCGGCTCGGCGCGCACGAGCTGAGCCTGGGCTTCTTTCGCCTGGGCTTCGGCTTGCACGATTTGGCTTTTAGCTTGCGCGATCGCCGCGTTCGAGTGCGCAAGATTGGCTTCGTTTTGAGCGAGCTGCGCGTCGATCTGTTCGGAGACGAGACGGGCCAGAACCTGGCCTTTCTTGACGTGATCGCCCTCGTCCGCGAGCAATTCGCGCACTCGCAGGCCCTCGATTTCGGGCGAAACAAGAATTTCCTCGCGCGGCACGAGCGAGCCTGACACCGCGGCAGTCTGGACGAAATCTTCCGTCGTGACTTTCGAAACCGTTATTGTCGGCGCCGCGATGGGCTTGGCCGCCTCCAGCCGCTGCGCCTGGATGGCGGCCGTATGTTTCTTCTCGATGAAAATGTAGCCGGCGCCCGCCGCGACACCGGCGACCATCAAGCCCATCATGAGGCTTTTGATGATTTTCCTGACGTTCATCGGCGCGCCTCTTTGGCAGGTGTCGCTTTGCCGTCGGAGGCACGTTCCGTCGGATTGAGCAGAGTGCCGATCAAATCGATTAGTACCGGCAAGACGGCGCGCATTTCTGCGTTAGGCTCGATGGCGCGCCGCCAAAACATGCCGTCGCCGAGCACGTTGAAGACTTTTGCGAGCGTCGGAATGTCGACACGGGGCGCGATGCGGCCCTCATCCTTGAGACGCCGAAAGAGCGCCTCGAAACTGTCGCTGCAGTACTTGTCGACACTCATGAAGATATCGGCGATGCGCGGATTGCGCGTCGATTCAACCCCCATCTCGACGACGAACCGCTGTTTGTCGGGAGATTCATCGACGAAGTAGTGCTCGCCAATGGCGGCCAGCGCGTCGAGAAAATTTGGAGCCGAAGCGAGATGAGCGAACCGCTCGGCGAACTCAGCGCGATCGCGCTCGCAGAGACCGGCGATCAACGCTTCCTTGCTGTCGAAATAGACGTAGAGCGCCCCGGGACTGACACCCGCCTCGCGGCAGATCGTGTGTATCGTCGTCGCGTGGAAGCCCCCGCGTGCGAAGCAGGTAAGCGCCGCGTCGAGTATGTGCTCGCGCCGGGCGCGCTGCGTGTCTGGTTTCAATTTCGGCATTTGGAGCGGCGATCTGAAATGAATTGGTCATGAAAACCGAACGAGCGTTCTGTTTGTCCGAAGATTGCGGTGAGGTCAAGGCGAACAGTTGTTCGTTTTGCAAAATCCGTCTGTTCCCCAGGGAACAGTTGCAAGACGGACGCAAATCAGGCGCGACAAACCGTAAATGTTTGTTTTTATGAGAAAATTCCCGCCGTTATCGGGAACGCCGGATAAATTAAAACCGTGGTCGATGGCGGCGGCAAAACACAAAAGAGGAGCAGTTGGTCCCGCAACCAACCGCTCCTCTCCCATCCGCTCGGCCCTCAGGGCCGCGCAGATTTCGCAAGCCTCACGAGGTTTATGAATTCGGCGCGATAGCCATAAGGGTCATCGCCGCGAGCACTCTGTGCGAGGGCAATGACGTCGTCATAGGTGTAGCCATTAACGTAAGGCGCTCCTCTCACGATATCGCCAAATGCCGCAACGGCGACTGAAAAGCGAACGTCCTGCGGAACGTCGGTGATCGTAGGTTTTGACAGTTCATCAGTGATCGGCAGCGAGATAAGTTGCGATGTCGTTTCGTTCGGCTTTTTGTAACGCAGCTTCAGGTATCCGAGTTCCGCGGTATCTGAACGGCCGCCGGAAGATGTGGCCGCAGCCGGGCTCGGCGACGCGGCGGCAGTTTCCGCCGTCGCCTTCGCGTATCGCAAATCATCGACGAGACGCGGCGCCCCTACAGGCGTCACTTCGTAGATCGCCGTCACGGCGTGCCCCGATCCGATGTCTCCCGCATCGACTTGATCGTTGTTGAAATCCTCTCGCTTCAGCGCCCGCGTTTCGTAGCCAACGAGACGGTATTCCGCGACCCGCGCCGGGTTCCATTCGATCTGAGCTTTGACGTCCTTGGCGATCGTGAAGAGCGACGACGAGGCTTCATCGACCAGAACTTTGCGCGCTTCATTCAATGTATCGACATAAGCCGCCGTGCCGTTGCCGTTCTGCGCCAGCGACTGCATCAACGCGTCGTTGTGGTTGCCTTGGCCGACGCCGAGGACCGACAGGAACACACCGCTGTTGCGCTTGCGTTCGATGTAGCTCGTCAGCTGATCGCGATCGGTAATGCCGACATTGAAGTCGCCATCGGTCGCAAGAATGATGCGGTTGACGGCACTCTTGTCGAAGCCGGCTTCGGCGAGACGGTAGGCGTCTGCGATGCCGCCTGCGCCGTTCGTAGAGCCACCCGCTTCGAGTTTGTCGATGGCAGCGAAGATCTTCTGCTTATCCGAAATCTTCGTCGGCTCCAGCGCGATGCCGGACCCCGACGCGTAGGTCACGATGCCGACGGTGTCGTCCGGCTGCAGCTGATCGACCAGAAGCCTGAGAGCATTCTTGACGAGCGGCAGACGATCCTCAGGCCCCATCGAGCCCGAGACGTCCATAAGGAACACGAGATTGGCGCGCGGACGCTCGGCGCGTTTCAGATCGTAGCCCTTGATCGCGATATGCACGAGCTTGTCCGTCGGCTTCCACGGCGACGGCATTACCGTCACAGTCGGTTTGAACGGCGGATCGGCCGATTCCGGTGCTGGATAGGAATACGGGAAGTAGTTGATCAATTCCTCGACCCGCACGGCCTCCTTCGGTGGCAAGTGCCCGGAATTAAGCGCCCGCCGCATGAACGAATAAGATGCGGTGTCGACGTCGATCGAGAACGTGGAAACCGGTTCGGTAGCGGCCTGCTTGACTGGGTTCACGTCGGGCGCGTTGAAGACGTCACGCTCCTCATCGCTTGGGCGCGCCTTTGACGCCTCAGGCGGCTCAACCGACGCCAAGGAATTTGGCATCCCGAGATTGGACTGGCCAAATTTGAGCTGGCGAGCTGGGAGATTTGAAAGTTCGTCTCTCGCCGCCTTTCCGGCATCGAAGCCGGCGATGCCGTTCGGCAAACCTGCCGGCGCCGGAGACGGTGCCGCTAAGTGCGAAGGAGGTGGCGGCGGGGGAACCGCTGCAGGCTTGGCCAATAAACCGTCTAGCGCCAGGTTCGCGGCGCTGGACGCGGAGCCCAGTTTATCGCCTCGTCCATCGAGACTTTGGACGGACGGTTGGGCCTCGGTCTTCTCCTGGAAATCGGCGTTGTCCGGAAAAGGCTTGCTGTCGAGCTTGGCTGCCGGCGTCAGCCGCTCCTGCTTTTTTTCCTCCGACGGCTGCTTGCCCAACTGCGCCGGCACTGCCGCGACGGCGGTTGGCTTCGGCGCCGGCCAATCGGGAGATCGCGTTCGCTCGTCTTGGTACGTCTTTAAGGCAATTGGCGCGGCGATGACCAGCACGGCGAGCGACGCTGCAACGGCCATGTTTTGATGTGATGCAAGACCCATGAAAAAACTCCGCGTTTGGCTTGTCGTCCGCATGGGACGATCAGAACCGGCGCTTCCTTGGGTTGCATTTTCAAATTGCACATTGGCATCTGACACG
>NZ_DATNBA010000131.1:0-13779 GCF_035572195.1 Hyphomicrobium sp.
GCGCGCGTGAGTGGCTGGCACACTCACCAACCTCGCGGCGTGACGAACGCAACACGGGCAACGAACCTGATGAACATGGCCGCCTTGCGATCTTGCGCTTGACCGGCCGTTTGCAAAGCCAATGACGATCTCACACACATCGCCCATGGTTCCGATTGCGGTCGCCGCCGTAAGATCAGGTCATTTGATCCGTATACGGAGTATTTATTCAACCGACTCATGGTGCCGTCGAAATGCCGAGGCACTTTTTGCGAAACGAAGCCAATTTTTTCCTGAAAAATCAGAGTTGTGCACTTTATCTCTGACAGTGTCTGACAATCGCGGAGGTTAGGGCGTCGGCGGTGTTGGGCTCTGGGTTGAGCTTTGATGCGGCGTCAAGATCAACGCACGTTCCCCGGTCCGCTTACTTACTGCGGGTGGCTCCGACAGCTCGGCGTTTTGCAATTTGTCACCCAAGCAGGCATGGCTGTGCCACTCTGCGAGCGTGCACGCAGCGCTTGGTGCCGCCGATGAAGTCGGTATAAGCGGCGAGCGGCATCTGCGCCGGAACCAGCGACAGGTACGCCCGGCCCGCCGCGATTGCCCCACGCTGGTCTTTCATCGGTGTCGAAAGCCGGGTCCACCTCAAGGGCCTCCTCCGTCAGGCTGACGACGTAGCCTTCCTGAGGGGTGCGCACTTCAGTGTCTGCGACGGCAGCGGATGATATTGTTTTCAACTATTCTGGCGGATTAGAACCGATAGTTGAGCGAGGCGCGACCCTCCTGCATCGTCGGCGCGAGACGTGCCGATACGAAATCGTTCAGGTTTGTTCCATCGATAGTCGGCAGCCTAACTGGTCCGCTGCCGAAGTCGGTGTAGCGGAATTCGCCTCGAAGAGAGATTCGCTCTGTCAGCATTGTCTCGGCGCCCGCTCCTATAAATACTCCGGACAAGCTAGGGACATTGATCGTGGCCGAGATATCCGGTTCCGATCCAACGACGGCCAGCTTGAGGTCGCTCAGAGAGACCCTGCTGTAGCCGGCGGACACGTACAAAAGTGTGCCCGGCGATGCGAGATACCCGATCCGCGCGCCAGCGGATGCTTTGCCGTTGACGTTGATATCGGCGTGCGCCGACAGAGAATTGCCGGGTATGTTCAGCGTCGCTTCGCTACCGAGGTCCTCAAAATCATACTCGCCGAAGGCTCCTATGACGACGCGAGGGTGCAATTGATAGTCGCCTCCGATCACGAGCGTTCCAAAACCTCCGGACGCTCCTAATCCATCGAAAGAAGCCGATGCACCTGCGGCGCCGGGATCGGAAGAGACGGCGGAACCAGGTTTTGCATCGACCTCGCTAACAAGGGAATTAAGGCCGCCACCGGCTCCAAGGTAGAAACCGGTCCAATTGGATTCTGGAGCCGTTAGATTGTCTTTCAGGCCTTGCGCTCCGGCTGGTGCAGAGGATGAGAGACCAACTAGCGCCGAGACGGCGACAAGGAAGGCAATTCGTAAAAGCTCCATTTTGTTTATCCAAATATGAATTATGAAATATCGAGGGAGTTCACGCTGTTTCGGATAAACAGGGAGTTAAGCTGAACAATCGTCAATCGATGAAGTCAGTCCGGCGCAAGCCGGGAAATCAACGCGCGGGGGCGCGGTGTACCGATCCAGTGGGGCAAAGCGAAAAGCCGGTCCGATCGAACTGATCGGAAGCATTGCTGTGATCGGGCGCGGGGGCTCAGGCAGTCCAGAGCTAAGCGGTGAATGTGCCCGTCCAGCGCGATAACCGCGAACAGGTTCCATCGGGATCGCTGGGTGGCACTAGAAAGTCTTCGGCGCGCTGCCTTTGTCTTCAACGTGGTTCATGGATGCGTCGTAGCCGCTTCGATTGCTATAGGACGTCAGCGCCATCAATGCGGTTCCGATTGCCGTCGCCAGGAACGTACCGAATAACGCGGCGAAGACGGCCTTGGTGCCGAGACCGGAAAAGACACCCAGGCCCCACATCACGCCACAGGCGAGGATGAAGAGGCCGACGCAGACCGATGAGAAAATCATTACCCAACGCATGGCGTATCGCCTTTCACGGTTGATAGACGCAGCTCACGGAGCGCGGTCACGGGATCACCTCTTCCTTTGCAGGATTGGGAGACAACTCGGCGGCCTTGCCGGCGCGGCCGTTCTCGGCATCGGCGTCTGGTAGCGCCGCCTTCTTGATCGGGATATTGGGCCAGAGGTTAGAGTACTTGCGATTGACCTCGAGCCATTGCTCGGTCGCCTGCGGTTCGGAATCGGCGAAGATCGCCTCAGCTGGACACTCGGGGACGCAGACGCCGCAGTCGATGCACTCGTCGGGGTTGATGACGAGCATGTTCTCACCTTCGTAGAAGCAGTCCACGGGACAGACTTCCACGCAGTCCGTGTATTTGCACTTGATGCAGTTTTCAGTAACGACGTACGTCATAATACTTCCTGGCGAAGGCGGGCTATTTGGCTGCTTTGATCTTCCCTGGGGCCACGGGAATGGTGATCCGCGCCGGGACGATTGGAAGAGGCTAGTGGGGCCGGTGTCGGCCTGAGTGCCGGTGAAATTGCAATCGCCTCGTCAGCGCCGCCGCTATGAATGGCGATGCCGAGCTGCAGGGATTGGGCGATCCGGCCGGCACGATCGATGAAGAGTTCCGCGGCTCTCGCCGGACAGACATCGCGCGCCGTCTCATCGAAGAGAGCCAGCCATTGCCGGAAATGGGCCGGGGAAAGGCCCGGCAACTTGGCGTGCACCAAAACCGGCTTTCCTTTGTAGCGGCCGCTCATCAGCACGACCGAGGACCAGAAATCACGCATCCGGCCCAGGTGCAGGTCCCAGTCTTCGACGGCTGCATCGAAGACCGGACCGAGGAGGGCATCCCGCCGCACGCGGCGATAGAATTCCGTAACGAGCCGCTCGATCATCGGTTCGGTGATACCGAGGGCGGTACCCGGAGCCCTGGGATCGGGACAAGATCGATTCGCAGTCGACACAAGCTGATCCAGACATCGGGTGATTGACGCTTCTCCCGAGGATTGCGGATTACCGCGGTTGCTAGTGGATTCGTGGAAGTTTAGGGTTTTCGTGCTGCCCTGAGTCATGCATTGACCAATAAGATGCTGACACTTGCGTATAAGATATGTTACGAATGTATCTTATTTGGCGTGCCTGTCCAGATGCGATCAGCAGGAAGGCATCAATAACGTGTGAGGTCCTGTCGTGCAGCTCACGATGTTTACCGACTATGCGCTGCGCGTGCTCATGTACACGGATGCGGCCAACGATCGCCTTGTCACGATCGAGGAGATCGCCGAGGCGTACGGCATTTCGCGCGCGCATCTGATGAAGGTCGTAAACACGTTAACACGCGCCGGTTTCATCACTCCCGTCCGCGGCAGGTTCGGCGGGCTGAAACTCGCGAGACCGGCAAAAGACATTCGTCTCGGCGACGTGGTGCGGGAGACGGAGCCGAATTTCGATGTTGTGGAATGCTTTTCGACGGGCAACCAGTGCCCGATCACGCGGTGCTGTAAACTTCAGGGGACGTTGAAGGAGGCAATCGACGCCTTCATGCAAGCGCTCGACCGGCGAACGCTGGCGGACATCTCGCTCGCACCGAAGGATATAAGAAAGTACCTCGAACACGCGGGTTGAGCCGGGTGCGCGGCGTGAGAAAACGCCAGCTAAAGCCCAGCTCCGAAGGATCTTAGCCAGCCCAAAACTTCAGTTGGGCTGCGAAAGGCAGCCTCGGCCTCGGAAAAATTCTCGCCGGCGACCTTCAGACCGTAGCCGCCCATCTCTTCGGCGGCGCGGAAGGCGTCGAGATCGGCAATGTCATCGCCAATCATAACCGGTACTCGGTTTGAAAAATTCGGCAGCGCTGCAAGTTGCCGGAGGGCCCGGCCCTTCGAAAAGCCGATTGGCAGAATCTCGACCACCTTGCGGCCACCGCAAACCATGAATTGGCCGGGATGGCGTGGGCTGAGAGCCTCAAGCGCATGCAGCAGGGACGCATGCAACTCCGGTACGATCCGGTAATGCAGTGCAATGCCGGCGCCTTTGTCTTCCACAACGATGCCCGGCAGGCTCTTTGCAATTGATTTGATGTCGGAGATCAGCTCAGGGCTGAACGACGGTGTCAGGGACACAACGTTCCCCGCAGCGCTCGTTCTCATCTCAGCGCCGTGCACGCCCGCGGCTGCAAATTTCAGCGGCTTCAGCAAATGATCGGCTTCAACTATGGGACGGCCGGTGACGATGGCGAGGGCGCCGGAAAGACGTGTTGAGATCGCACCAAGCAAGTCGGAAAGATCGGCTGGAACATGGACGGTCGACGGCGTTAGCGCTACGTCGAGCAGCGTGCCGTCGATATCGAGATAGAGGGCAACGGCGGCCGGCGCCGTCAGAAGCCGTTCGGCGCCGCTTCGCTGAGACGCAGCACGCTCTATCCGCGAGAGATCGTCCCGCGAGAGGTTGTCGCCACGCAACGCTTTATCTTCTCTCAAGTGCTGCTGCATCAGGCTGCCACTATATAGACCAAGTGTAGAGCGGGTAGTCGGTCGTCCGTTCTAGTTCCTTTTCCAGCATCGCGTACGTCAGCAGGCCGGATTGCGTATCGACGAATTTAACGACACTCGCCGCATTCAGAACTGCGGCGCTTAGCGCGTGGGCCACATCTCCGGTTTTTGCGAAGTAACACACGAATGTTGCGGAAAAGGCGTCGCCCGCGCCGGTGGTCGCCTCGGCGACGACGCGCTGCGCTTCCCGATAGTGAAGGTCCTCGCCCTTTGCAATGAATGCGCCGTTGGCTCCGTCCGTCAGCACGACGACGCCAACGCCGAGCTTGATCAGGGCTGCGAGAAACTTTACCAGGCTCATCTCGTAACCGCCGTTGCGCAGCCCGTGCTTGGCAAGCGGCGGTACCGGCTCGCCGCTTTTGACAGTCAACGCCGCGCCGCCCTCTCCGAACGAATGGAGGAGCCGGGGCATGAATGTTTGAGCTTCCCGCCGATTGATGCAGAGAATGTCGATCTTCGCGAGGCTGCTCCAGAAGTCATCGAAACGCGCGGTGAGCTGCCGCACCCCCGGATTGACGGCGAGTAGAGAGTTCGCCGCCTTCGCGCGTCCGACGATGAGGGGATATCTATCGGCCGATTCGTTGCTGAGATTGGCGACGTAGACGAGATCTTTGTTTGCAAACGCATCGGCCGGGAAATCCGCTGCCTTCAGGCGCGTGTTGGCGCCGCGATAGGTGAAGACGGCGGCATTGCGATCGTGCGACGAGATAATCACCGACGCGCCCGTCGGCGCCTCTTCATCGACTGATATCCATTCGAGATTGACGCCTTCTTCGCCAAGCCGGCCAAGGATCGTCTTCGCCTTGTCGTCGCGGCCGACCTTGACGATGGCCGATGTCGCATGGCCTAGGCGTGCCGCCGCAACGGCCGCATTTACCGCGCCTCCGCCGCACTGCGTCGCGATGTGATCGGCTTCCGTCTTCAAGCCTTCTTCAAGCAGAAGAAACGAGCTCTCGGCATTGCGCATTTTCATCTGTTCGATTCTGTCGCTGGCGATCGTGACGATCGTGTCCAGCATCGCGCCGCCTATGGTGAGGACATTCATTGGCTTCCCAGCTACGCTTCGATAAGGTTTTCTCGGGCAGGGAACCAGAAATCCATTTCCGGATGCCAAAGCCGGGCGCCGCCCGCCACACCGCCTGAAGGCGGTACGACCGTCGCCCATGCCGGCAAGGCGAACGTGATGCGCCGAGAATTTCCGCCGCCGATATACATGCGGTCGCTGTTGGTCAGCTTATGGACAGCGACGAGGGCGCGTTCGGCGCGTTTGTTCCATTCCTCCAGTCCGAGCGTCAGATAGGCGGCGTGCCCGACGTATTGGTCGTAGTTCATGTCATCGCAAGCATAATGCTGACCCAGTTCCAGCCCGTGAAATGCCGAGCCTTCGCAAAAGAGTGCGCAGCCCATGCCGGTTCCCAGAGTGAGAACACATTCACGGCCCGGACCTCGCGCAATCCCGAGGCCATAGACGATTGCGTCATTCAGGACGCGAACCGGCTTGCCGAGTTCAAGGGCGAGCGCTTGCTCGAGGTCAAAATTTTTCCAGTAGTCAGTCCCGAGGTTGGGAGCGGTCGCGATATGCGTTCGATGCACGACGCCGGGAAAGCCAACGGATATCCGGCCAAACTCTGGCAGCGGTTTGATCACGCGCGCAATCAAAGCAATGACCACCTCCGGCGTGGCCGGTTTCGGTGTCGGCGTCGTGACGAAGTCGGAGATGAGCGCCCCGTCCTCATCGACGATGGCCGTCTTGATGAGCGTGCCGCCGATGTCGATGGCCAGCGTACGGCGATCGCCGTCAATCCGGCGGGATTTCGAGGAGATTCCTATGTCGAGAGATTCAGCCATACCCTCACGCGTGAGCGGCGCGGCGGCCAGAAGCGCTGCTTTTTTCGCTGTTTTTTTTAATAGCCGTTTTCAACCGATCCAGCGCCTCATTCATTCTTGGGGAAGATTGTGCGGTTCTGCCGAGGCGTCGCTCTCCGGCCTTTACGAGCGCGGAATAGTAGCTGCTGCTCCACGCGGCGGAGTCAGACTCGTGAACGACGCTTGAGAGTTTTTCATGGCGTGCGAGCCGCTCTTCCGCCGGCATTTCGAGAGCCGTACGCAGTCCCTGCGTCATGTCGTTGATATCGTAGGGGTTGACCAGCACCGCGTCGGTCAATTGCGCAGCGGCTCCGGCAAACTTCGAGAGTATCAAGACGCCCGGATCCTGCGGGTTTTGCGAGGCGACAAATTCCTTTGCGACCAAATTCATTCCGTCCATCAAAGGCGTCACCCAGCCCACGCGCGACGAGCGGTAGATATCTCTCAACTCATTACGCGGCATCGTCCTGTGAATGTAGTTTATCGGCACCCAGTCGAGTTCGCCATAACGGCCGTTAATGGATCCCGACAGCGATTCAAGTTCGGACTTGATGTCGGCGTAGGCTTCGACGCTTTCGCGCGTCGGCGGTGCGAACTGCGAGAGGACGATGCGGCGGCGATATTCGGGATATTCCTCGAGGAGCTTGCCGAAGGCGCGGAATTTTTGCGGCAGACCCTTGGTGTAGTCCAGTCGATCTATGCCGATAATGCGGCTGGGTTCTGAACTTTCGATTTGAGCAGAATGATCGGGAGACGCAAATTCGCTAGGCTCGATACCGACAGGAAAGCAGCCGATATCGAGTTCGGCATCGAAGACGCGAATACGTCCCGTCGGCAGAAGGCGACCGGACACGCTCTGGAGCAGGAAGTCGATGAGGTTGCGGACGTCTCCTGGCGTCTGAAGGCCGATGAGATCATATGCGCTTAACGAGCGCGCCAGTTCCCGATACTCGGGTATAGCGAGCAATGCTTGTGCCGAGCCCACAGGAATGTGCAGAAAATAGCCGATTGGATTCTCGATGCCGCGGCGGCGAAGTTCGAGCGCCATCGGAAGTAGATGATAATCGTGAATCCAGATAACGTCGTCGGGCTCGATCAACGGCGCGAGGACGTCCGCGAGTTTCGCATTCACCGCCACATAACGCGCGTAGTAGCCCGCTTCGAACTGCGCAAGATCGAGACGATTGTGGAAGACCGGCCATAGGACGGAATTCGAATATCCCAGATAGTAGTCGTTGTAATCGTCAGCTGTCAGCGACACCGTTACGGTCGTATGACCGTCGGCCGTCGTCGTCACGGGAGCCGCGGTATCGTTCTCCTCCTCGATCTTTCCATTCCAGCCGAACCAGAATCCCGGGTGCCGCGCGAGCGTATCGTAGATGGCAACGCTGACGCCGCCCGCCTGCGTCGCCGCATTGAGGTCGATCACACGGTTTGAAACCATGACGAGGCGGCTCAAGACGGGCATTCCTTTCACTTAGTAAAATGCTGGGATGGGACGGCAGACTGTCAGGGTCCTGACCGCACCGGCCAGCGGGTGGTAAACTCCGGGGATTACTAGCAGTTCCCCAAAAAGCCCGTGTCGCGACGATCTACGTCGTTTCGGGAAAGTATTGGTTTTGATTGGCTTTAAGAGCCGCCGTCGGCTCTCGTAAGCCTAGACGATGTATGTTAGCATCTTTTCGCGCGTGGGGGGCCTCGCGATTGCGCAGAATTTACAAAGCGGACAGCGGAGCCGTTCGGGGGGCGAATGGTTCAATTTGTCGACACTCTAGTCGAGCGCACGTTTCCTAGGATACGGCGCCGCCCACTTGTCGCGTACCCTATCGCCATCGTGATTTTTCTCATCGCTGCCGCGCTCCGTGCTGCGCTGTCGCCCTGGCTGCCGCCAAGTCTGCCGTTTTTGACATTCTTCATCGCCGCCCTGTTGACGACGCTGGTCGCGGGAACGGGACCCGGCTTGCTGGTCGTTGCCGCTTCGCTGTTGCACGCTTGGCATTTCTTTTTCGCGCATCAGAGCGACGCGATGTCGATCGTATCCCTCGGCATGTTTGCGTTCCTCGCCGGATCGATCGTTGCAGTCGTGCATTTGCTCAACCGGAAGGTTGAAGGCTTGCTCGATGAACGGGCCCGCAACGAGGCGATGCTACAAGATAGCGCAATGGGAGAATTGCAACTTGAACAGCTCAACGTCGAACTTCGCCACCGCCTCAAGAACACGTTCGCGGTGATCGGTGGATTGGTCAGCCAGTCGGCGCGCTTCAGCACTGACATTGTCAGCTTCGCGAGTGCGCTGTCGGGCCGCCTCGCGGCAATGGGTACGGCAATGGACCTTGTCGCGACACGGAACTTCACCGGCGCGTCGCTGACGGAATTGGTCGCCGACACGTTGAAGCCGCTCGTGCCGCCCGGCCGTTCTCGTGTCGAGATCAAGGGACCGGAAACGATGGTTCCCGGCGACGTGGCTAGTGCGCTTGGGCTGACGCTCCACGAGCTTGGCACCAATGCGATCAAGTATGGCGCGTGGAGTAACGAACGGGGCTCCGTCAGCGTCACCTGGCAAATCGAGAAGCTCGATGAGGAAGAGGTCCGCTTCGAGCTTGATTGGCAAGAGCGCGGCGGCCCCGTCGTCACAGCACCGGAAAGGCGAGGGCTCGGTACCACGCTCATCGATAGCGGGTTTCCGTCCGCAACGGTCGAGCGCTCCTTTACGCCCGACGGCGTCCACTGCCGCATCGCGGCCGTCATAAAGCAAACGACCACACGGCGTACGCGGCGGCCGCGCTAACCACTCATCAATGAGGTCAATTCAGATTCAACGAGCCGCGCGGAGGTGCGTGTTCCGGCTCCGGCGCGTCGATGCTTGCCTCCTCCTGTGGCTTTGTGCGCTTCACATCACCCGGCATAATCGGTCCCGACCAGGCATCTTCCCAACGCCGGGAAAGCGTCATGGCGGAATTGATGAGACCGGCCATCGAATAGGTCTGCGGGATGTTGCCCCACAATTCGCCCGTCGCTGGATGCAAATCTTCGCTCAGCATTCCGAACGCGTTGCGATGGCTGAGCAATTCCGTAAACAGTTCGCGCGCCTGATCGGTGCGGCCGATCGAGGCGAGTCCGTCGATGTACCAGAATTGGCAAGCAAGGAACGCGGACTCGGGCAATCCGAAATCGTCTTCCGCAGCGTAGCGCAGCAATAGTCCGTTGCGCATAAGCTCGCCCCCGATCGTATCGCATGTTTTCACGAAGCGAGGATCGTCCGGCGAGACGAGACCGAGTTCGGCGAGCAGCAGAACACTTGCATCGAGTTCACCGTGATCGAAGGCGCCCGTAAATGCGCCGCGCTTCTCGCTCCAGGCTCTCGTCAGGATTTCCGCGCGTATGCGCTCGGCAGACTGCGCCCAGTATGCTGCACGCTCGGTGAGGCCCAGCAGTACCGCGATCCGCGCGAGCCGATCGCAGGCGACCCAGCACATCGTGGCAGAATGCGTGTGGATGCGTTGCCGCCCGCGGTACTCCCAGATGCCGGCGTCTGGCTCGAGATATAGGCGGCGCGCTTGCTGCCCCAGTTGCTCGAGATCTCGAAAGAGGCTGGCATCACCCATGCGCGGCAGCCGGCGGTCGACGAACATTTGCGCGGCGCCGAGGATGACGCTGCCGTAGGCATCATGCTGCATCTGTTGCGATGCCAGATTTCCGACGCGCACCGGACCCATGCCGAGAAACCCCTGCAGATCAGGAGCAATCTGTTCGTCTGATGTATCATTGTGCACGATGCCGTATACGGGACGTAGCGGGCTCTCGGCGTCGGCGATGATCGTGGTGATGTAGCCGAGATAGTGCTCCATCGACTGCGTCGCCCCGAGCCTGTTAAGTGCGCGGATGACAAAATAAGCATCTCGAAGCCAGCACTGCCTGTAGTCCCAGGTGCGCGGCGTGTTTGGCGCTTCGGGAATGGATGTCGTGAGCGCCGCGGTAATGGCGCCCGTCTCTTCGAACGTGCAGAGCTTCAACGAGATGGCGGCGCGAATGACGTCGGGCTGCCATTCGTAGCTGACGGCGAGGCCGCGGACCCACGCCACCCAAAATTCCCGGGTGCGGTCGAGAAATTCTCGCGACAGTGCGTCGACCGAGCTTTCGATCGGCTCATCGCTACCCATCACCAGCGTGACGGGCCGCGTCAAAGCGAACGGCGTCTCGTGCACGATATAGGAAACGGCGAGATCGGTCGTAACGCGAATGGGGGTGCTGCCACCGGTGTAGCGAATGTGGTTCGACCCCTGCGAAACATTGGTCGCTTCGCGGCCATAATTGAAGGTCGGGCGAAAACGGCAAACGATACGCGGCAGGCCGCTGATCGGCTCAATCCTGCGTATCAACTGTGCCGGATGGAACGAGCGGTCGTAGCGCAGAAACCGCGGCGCGAAGTCCGTTATTTTCACGCTCGAGCCGTTGGCTGCGACAAGGATGGTCTCGACGATGCCCGTATTGCGCACGTAGCTCGATGTAGCCGAAATTTGCCCATCCAGAACAACGTCGCAGAAGCCCTTCTCCTCATCGCCTGCAAGAAGCCGGCTGAAGATCGGGTCTCCGTCCAGTCTCGGAAAGCACCACCAGATGAGGCGGCCGCCGTCATCGAGCAATGCAGCAACCCGGCCGTTTCCGATCGCCGCGACGTTGAGCGACGATCGCTTTTTGCTGCCGGCCATGAAAACCCCCGCTGCTAATGACATTGCAAACCGTGACAACTCCGAAACGCAGGCACGGGTTTCGTGCAAGCTAATGCGCAACTCCGTCGGCTTGGAGGAGAGCGCGGCGTAATGATTGTTCCGCACAATGCCCATTCAAGACCGGGCTAGCTTGTCCTGCCACCCGTTGGCAGTCCTGACGAGTGTGCGCCTGAATTGCTACAACAGCGCGTCCGGCGTGACGAGGGGCATCGGACAGTAGATTGACCATTGGACGAACAAGGCAACTTGTCACGGTCTTCCGGTAACGCGCATTACAACAAGATCACCTGCGTATGCTCAGGCTGGCTAGCCTTAGGCGACCACGCTCGATGTGCCATCCGCGCCGGCTAGCCGCTCCGTCGCCAGACTTCGCAATTTCAAGACCAAGTTCTTCACGTCGCCTGGATTGTAAGGTTTGGTCAGTCGCGGGTATTCGCGCAGCGCGGGCGGCAGGAAGATCAAGTCATTGTAGCCGGTGGTAAAGGCGAAAGGTATCGAGCGCCGGTCCAAAATTTCGGCAATCGGGGCGCTGTTGTCGGCGCCGAGATTAATGTCGATCAGTGCGATATCGAAATTGTCTTCGTGAGCAGCGCGCAATGCTTCGGATAGTTTGCCGAACGGGCCGACGACTACGTGGCCATCGGATTCGAGATCGAGTTTAAGCTGCATTGCAATCAGTGCTTCATCCTCGATAACAAGGATTTTACAGCCGCTGACCGGAGCGGCATCGCTGACCGTTGCGCGCGTCCTCGCATTCGGAATGATCGCGATGTGCCTCGGCCCAACCATCAGCGTGCGGGAAGAGAGCTCACCTTCGAACCCGAACTCGAAACCGCAGGGCGCAAAGCTCATTTCAGCCTGCCCACCGCATTCGGACGCGGCGCTGCGAATGACGGCGAGGCCAAAGCCATTTCTATTAGGTGCAATACAGCTAGGTCCGCTGCGCTCTTTCCATGCAAATTTGATTCTGTCGCCTTCGCTTCCGGGGATGCGGGACCAGTTCACTGCAACTTTGCCGCCGGAGGCGGAGAGCGCGCCGTGCTTCACCGCATTCGTCACAAGCTCGTGCAAGACGAGCGCCATCGACTGCGCGAATTTCGATGTGAGGCGCAATCGCTCGCCCTCGACCGTAATTTCGTTATCGGTTCGGGAGCGGTAGGGTTCAAGCGCGCCTTGAACGAGCTCGTGCAAATCAACCCCCGTCCAGCTGCTTTGGCGAAGCAGATCGTGGGCGGCCGACATGGCGTGAATGCGCCCATCGAGAGCTGATGAAAAGGCCTTGATCGAAACCGCGTTCGAACTCGACAGTCTGGCAATGGCGGCGACGTTTGCCAGGATATTTTTGACGCGATGGTCGAGCTCGGCCATCAGAAGCTGCTGATGGCTTTCGGTCGATTTGCGATCCGTTATGTCGAGCAGTGTGCCCAAGACGCGAGGGACTGCGCCTTCGCCATTCTTGAAGGCACGTGCGCGCGCTAAAATCCATGCTACGCCGCGCGTGCCCTTGACGCGAAATTCTATTTCGGTCGTCGTGTCTGCAAGGTGCGCATCTCCGAAATATACCCTCGCTGCGTCGCGGTCATCGGGATGCATCAGCTCGATGAAGGCGTCGAACCTTTGGCGCTCCGGTACGCCGGTATGCAAGACTTCCGAAATGTTAGGCGACCACTGCAATTGGCGTTCGATCAGATCGTACTCGAAGGTCGCAAGACGCGCCGCTTCGCTGGCTAGCCGCAAGCGTTCTTCGCTTTGCTGCAGGAGCGAATGGGAATCCTCCAGTTGCTCGGTACGCTGTTTGACGCGTTCCTCGAGTTCAGCGTTGAGACTGTCGAGCTGCCGGGTCTTGCGATACAACTCGACAAATATCTGGACCTTGGCCCTCAGAATCTCGGGCACCACGGGGACCGGGACGTAATCCACTGCGCCCGTCCTGTATCCCTTCAGCAGATCATCCGTTTCGAGACGAACGCCCGAAATGAAAATAACCGCGGTCTTCTCGTGCCGGGGATGATTTCTGATCATGGCCGCGAGCTCGAAACCGTCGAGGTCGGGCATGCAGACATCCATGAGGATGACCGCAATTTCGGTTTTCAGCAGCGACGTCAGCGCTTCTTCCGCGGTCGTCGCCTTGATCAGGTTTGCATTGACGCCATCAAGGATCGCCTCATACGCGAGAAGCTTGCCCGGTTGGTCGTCGACCAGAAGGATATTGACGGAGTCGTTCGTTGTCATCTCGGTCCCCATCAGCGATGCAGCCACATGCGTAACGCAGACAACAACTGATCGGTATCGACGGGCTTTGCCAGATAATCGGACGCACCAGCCTCCAGGCATTTCTCGCGATCGCCCTTCATCGCCTTTGCGGTCAAGGCGATGATCGGGAGACGCTGATGCTTGCCGCTGTTGCGGATGCGCTGCATCGTTTGGTAACCGTCCATTTCGGGCATCATGATGTCCATGAGCACAATCGAGACATCCGTAGAACTTAGTGTTTCTATTGCCTCGAGGCCGGTTGTGGCCGTCAGAACCTGCATACCGCGGCGTTCAAGCAGGCTGCTCAGCGCGAAAATATTTCTCGCGTCATCGTCGACCAGCA
>NZ_DATNBA010000132.1:0-23471 GCF_035572195.1 Hyphomicrobium sp.
GACGGCGTTACGAGGGACATCGATCCTCTGACGGAAACCGAGGGCCTTGACCTCATCGGCATCCTCTCGTCGATCGACGAGACGGCTTACGTCTGGGACATCAAGACCGGCCGCATCGACTGGGAACGCAATGCCTGCGCCGTTCTCAGCATTAGCGACCCCGAGCAGATCGCAACGGGCGCCGGCTATCACGCGCTGATCGCGGCCGAACATCTCAATCGCCGGCTCGAAGCGTTCTCGCGCAGTGTCGGCGGCGACCGCAAGCGCGGCGTTCCCTATCGCGTTCAATACCGTCTGCTCATTGGCGGCCGCCGCAGCGGCAAGGCCATCCGCGTCGAAGATCAGGGCCGCTGGTGGCCAGGTTCCGATGGCCACCCGGAACGCGCCCGCGGTGTCGTTCGAATCCTCCATGATCAGTATCTCGAAGAGCAACGGCTCCTCGTGCGCAACGATCTCGACGAGCTGACGGGCCAGCTCAATCGCATCCGTCTGACAGAGGCGTTGAGTACCGTTCTCTCGCGCACCGAACGCGATCGCCAGTCGTGCGCTTTTCTGATGGTAGCGGTGAATAACCTCGCGGTCATCAATGAGACGTTCGGATTCGAGGTCGGCGACGAGACGATCGCGGAAGTCGCCCGGCGCATCCGCGAAAAGCAGCGCGGCGGCGATATCATCGGCCGCTATTCGTCGAACAAGTTCGGCATCGTCTTGATGGATTGTGGTGCCGGCGCGTCGCGCATCGCCGCCGAGCGCTTCATGAAGGCCGTCCGGGAGACGACGATCAAGACGTCGGCCTGCCAGCTATCGGCGACCATTTCGCTCGGCGGCGTAATTGTTCCTGATCAAGCCCACGCCGTTCAGGATGCGTTGAATTTTGCCCTGCGTGCCTTGGATCTCGCCAAGTCGAAGCGGTCCGATTGCTTTGTTCTCTACGAGGCGACCGCGGCGAGCGATAACACACGAGCCCGCAGTAAAAAGATTGCCGACAACGTCATCAGTGCGATCGAGGAGCGCCGCATGCGGCTGGCGCTGCAGCCTATGATCGGCGCGAAGACGGGCAAGCCCGAGCTTTACGAATGCCTGCTGCGCATGGAGAGGCCCGACGGCAGCCTCGTATCGGCCGGCGAGTTCGTTCCGGTGGCCGAGCAGTTGGGACTTTCGCGACTCATCGACCGGCGCACGCTCGAACTTACGGTCGACCTGCTGGTGCGGCACCCGGATATCGTGCTTTCGCTCAATGTGTCGGGCTTGACGTGTTCCGATAACGAGTGGCTCGCCACGCTGAGACGGCTAACGGGCGGGCGCAAAGAACTGCTGAATCGCATCGTCGTCGAAATTACCGAGACGGTCGCGATCGAAGACATCGATCAGTCCATCAACTTTGTCGACACGCTGAAGGAACTCGGCTGCCGGGTCGCCATTGACGATTTCGGAGCCGGCTACACGTCGTTTAAGAATTTGAAGCTGCTGAACGTCGACATTGTCAAGATCGACGGTGCTTTCGTCAAGAATCTCGCCGACGATACGAGCGATCAGATTTTCATCAAGACGATGATCGAACTCGCCCAGACCTTCGGAATGGAGACCGTCGCCGAGTGGGTCGGCAATGAGCGCACGGTGAAGCATCTGACCGACGCCGGCATTACGTATATGCAGGGATTCTATTACGGCATGCCGTTCGATGCCGCCGATTTCGGCACGGCGGCGAGCGCGGTTATTATCCCTGCCGATCGTCCTGAGGATGCATGATTGCCGTCGTACGCGAGCGTGGGGGCAATTCAGCAAATTTTTAGCCGGGCGATCCACACGACGTCATCGCTCAATTCCGCTTCGATCGATAATAGCCACGCGACTTGGCCAACCTAAGTACTTGCGCGTCGAATTCACGTAATTCCAGGCGATGCCTTGGATGTAAGCCGATACGCCGATCTTCCGAGCAGTCCACATGGCGCCATAGAATAACGAGAACGGACCGGCCAGCCACGGCTTACTTGCGCGACGCGCTCCTACCCTGACAGTGGTAGAAAACGTGCCTCTTTGAGTAACCGGCGCCGGGTAAACGCCAACGATGTCTAATCCTTGTCGCCAAGCGTACCTTGTCTGTATGTCAAGCGGAAGTATGCGCTGGCGTGTTGAGAGCACCTTTCGTGCGCCCCTGTTCGATAGAACGTAGGCTACTGCGCTTGCAGGCCATTGAGTATAGCGAACGAGCCGGCGACCAGATTCCAAATAGTCGATGGAAATCACCGATTTTTTGAAGAGCGAACAGAGATGAATCACGTCCCATCCTGTTGGCGCGACTTTTACCGCATTCTCTACAATCGCCATAAAGTCCGACGGTAGAACCGCATCGTCTTCCATGACGATTGCCGCATCGAGGTCCCGTGACACGATCTGCTTTGCTGCAATAAGGTGGCTAGCAAAGCATCCGACCTCTCCTGGGAACAGGCTGTGCGGTCCCGCGAATTCGTCGGAAAGCCATGACGGCACGTCCAACCCGTTCACGGCGGCCACCCGTTCGAACTCAAAGTCCAAGCGCTCAGCTTGGCCACGCATGAATGCGAGCCGATCGGGCGAGCGGTCAAGATTGATGATAAATATCTGCACAGTGACGGCTCCGCTTCAGCGGGCGGCCAACTATAACTTGAATAAAACTATGGGAGCCCGCCGCTTCTTACTTAATCCGCACACTGAAAACTAGTGGTCTGGTTCGCGGCTGCGAAGGCAGAGGCATCTGGCGCAGATATCAAGCGGAAAAGCAAAAAATGAAAATGAGAGTGACGCTGCCGATGAATCGACGGGCTAGGGCCGGGACTGAGAAAGCTTCTCGATCTTTTGCTGCATCGCTGACAGCTGCGATTTGAGCTCGCTCAGTTCATCGCGTTCTGTGGCTGCTGTACCTGCAGCCCCCGTCGTTGCTGCGGGCTGGCCTTCTGTTCCCTTCGCCGTTCGCGGTCCACTGGCTGCCGCGCCGAACGATGCCCACATCGACATCGCTTGCTCGAACATCGCCATGTTCTGCCGCGCCTGCTGCTGATAAAAGTCAAAGGCTGCGGCGGGATTGGCGAACGCCGAAGCGAACTGCTCGCGAAAACGAACTTGCTCCTTCGCCAGATGCTCGAGGCTGAATTGCAAATAGCTTGGCACCATGCGTGCAATGCTGTCATCGTAGAAACGGATGAGCTGACGAAGAAACGGAATTGGCAGCAACGCCTGTCCGCCCTCGCGGCTTTCCTGCTCGACAATGATCTGCGTCAAAACGGCGTGGGTGAGATCATCGCCGTTCTTCGCATCATAAACAACGAAGTCACGATCGCCGCGCACCATCTTCGCCAAATCGTCAAGCGTGACGTAGGTACTCGTCTCAGTATTATAGAGACGGCGGTTGGCGTATTTCTTGACGACCACCGTCTCGCGTTTCGGGGCCTGAGTCTCGGCGTTGTTCAACATCGCTTTCGCGTTCTCGCTAAACGGCTGCTCTGGAATTTTATGCTGCACTGCGGCAGCGTATCACACCGGCAGGGTAGCCCGCTAGACGTTTCTAACGGTCATTTGACACCGAATAGCCAACAGGTCGCAATTGCTGAATATCGCCGCGCACTGCAAAGTAGTTATCTTCACGATTGATGCGAAAATAGCGCCGCAGCGGCGTACCCGATAAACCAGCAATTAGGATAGTGCCCAGGGAGGGGCGCCGCAAATGAGCCAAGATGCTTCGACGATTGTCATCGCAAGTGCTGCCCGTACGCCCGTCGGCTCATTCAACGGCTCTTTGTCGTCGTTACCCGCTTCAAAGCTTGGAGAAATTGCCATCAAGGCGGCGCTTGAGCGCGCCCACGTCCAGCCAGGCGACGTCTCGGAGGTCATCCTCGGCCAGGTTCTGACGGCCGCCCAGGGGCAAGGTCCGGCGCGGCAGGCTTCGATTGGAGCCGGAATTCCCGTCGACACGCCGGCATGGGGCGTCAATCAGATTTGCGGCTCAGGCTTGCGTGCGGTCGCGCTCGGCATGCAGCAGATCCAGACCGGCTCGGCCTCGATCGTCGTTGCCGGCGGACAGGAAAGCATGAGCCAGTCCGTGCATGCCGCTCATATGCGCAACGGCACGAAGATGGGCGACATCAAGTTCATCGATACGATGGTCTCGGATGGTCTCTGGGACGCATTCAACGACTATCACATGGGCGCGACGGCCGAGAACGTGGCGCGCCAGTGGCAGATCACACGCGAGGAACAGGACAAGTTCGCTGTCGGTTCGCAGAACAAGGCAGAGGCCGCGAAGAAGGCTGGCAAGTTCAAGGACGAGATCGCGCCCGTCACGATTAAGGGCAAGAAGGGCGACACCGTCGTCGATCAGGACGAGTACATCAAGGAAGGCGTGACGGTTGAAGGCGTCTCCAAGCTTCGCCCGGCGTTCGATCCGAAGGAAGGCACCGTCACGGCCGCCAACGCTTCGGGCATCAACGACGGTGCCGCAGTGGTCGTGCTGATGACGGCCGCCGAAGCTGCTAAGCGCGGCATCGAACCGCTTGCCCGCATCGTTTCGTGGGCAACCACCGGTGTCGATCCGTCGATCATGGGTACCGGACCGATTTCGGCTTCCAAGAAGGCGCTCGAGAAAGCCGGCTGGACGATCAAGGATCTCGATCTGATCGAGGCCAACGAAGCTTTCGCCTCCCAGGCGCTCGCTGTGAATAAGGGCCTCGGCTGGGACACCGACAAGGTCAACGTCAACGGCGGCGCCATCGCCATCGGTCATCCGATCGGCGCTTCGGGAGCTCGCATCCTCAATACGCTTCTGCACGAAATGAAGCGTCGCGGTGCCAAGAAAGGCCTCGCCACGCTGTGCATCGGCGGCGGCATGGGCGTCGCCATGTGCGTCGCCCGCGACTAAGCTGAACAACACTTAACGCAGCCGTTTGCAGACGGACGGCTGCGCGCCTCACCTCACTTCGCAAGCCTACACAAAAAATTCAGGGAGAAAGTATTATGGCACGGGTTGCCCTCGTCACTGGAGGCACGCGCGGCATTGGCCACGCAATTTCGATTGCACTCAAGAACAGCGGCTATCGCGTCGCGGCCAGCTACGCCGGCAACGATGCGGCCGCTCAAGCCTTCCAGGTCGAGACGGGCATTCCGGTCTACAAGTTCGACGTTTCGAATTACGAAGCGACGGAAAAGGCGGTTCAGCAAATCGCCAAGGACCTCGGTCCCATCGACGTCCTCGTCAATAACGCCGGCATCACGCGCGACGGCATGTTCCACAAAATGACGAAGCAGCAGTGGGACGAAGTCATCGGTACGAACCTCAACGGACTTTTCAACGTCACGCGCCAAGTTTGGGAAGGCATGCGGGCGCGCAAGTTCGGCCGCGTGATCAACATCTCGTCGATCAATGGTCAGAAGGGCCAGATGGGCCAGGTCAATTACTCCGCGTCGAAGGCGGGCGATCTCGGCTTCACGAAAGCGCTGGCGCAAGAAGGTGCGCGTGCTGGTATCACCGTCAACGCCATCTGCCCGGGTTACATCGCAACCGAGATGGTTAAGGCCGTGCCGAAAGAAGTGCTTGAGAAAAACATTCTTCCGCAGATTCCGGTCGGTAGGCTCGGCGAACCCAGCGAAATCGCACGTTGCGTCGTCTTCCTCGCTTCCGACGACGCCGGCTTCGTCACCGGTTCGACGTTGACCGCCAACGGCGGCCAATACTTCGCATGATGAGTTGAAACCCGGCGCCGGAAATCGTGCGCCGGGACGCGCGACCGGCCTCGGGCTGGTCGCGATCGCGCTATGGTCGTTGCTTGCGGCAATCGCGACTTCGTTGAGAGCAATCCCGCCGCTCCAGCTCGTCGCGATGTCGTTCGCGCTTGCATCGGTCGCAGGTTTTGCATGGGTGGCGGCGACGGGCGAAAGCCTGTCGGCGCTCAGGCGTGTGCCGCTCGGCTATTGGCTTCTCGGCATCTACGGCCTCTTTGGATACCACGCGGCGTATTTCTTTGCGCTTCAGAACGCCCCGCCCGTAGAAGCCAATTTGATCAACTATTTCTGGCCACTCCTCATCCTTCTATTTTCCGTTCTGCTTCCGCCTTCCCGCGGCGGGCATCCGTTGCGTTGGTGGCACGTTGCCGGCGCGCTACTCGGCTTTGCCGGAGTCGCCGTTATCATTTCGGGCGGCGCGCCGGCAACGGCGCTCGGTTCGGGTCCGTTCAAGGGCTATCTCGGGGCGGTCGCCGCCGCGCTGATTTGGTCGAGCTACTCGGTCGGCTCCCGCATCTACGCAGACGTGCCGACCGTCGCCGTCATGGGAACGTCGATGGCGACGGCGCTTCTCGCGGCGCTTGTCAGCCTCAGCTTTGAGACTTGGGTCTGGCCCGCCGGCTCGGCGCAGTGGCTCGCACTCGTCCTGCAGGGATGTGGCCCCGTCGGCGTCGCGTTCTATTTCTGGGATAGGGCGATGAAGCGCGGCCATCTGCGGTTTGTTGGAATAGCGTCCTACGCTACGCCATTGCTGTCGACACTTGTCCTCGTTGCCAGTGGCCTTGCGCAAGCATCGCCGCGACTATGGCTGGCGGCGCTGCTTGTGACGTTGGGCGCGACGCTCGGAGGTGCGGAACTCTGGCGGAAGCAATCGGCGCAGCGGGCATAGCCCGACCGAACGGACCCTCGATCCGAATGCGCCAACCGACTCCGAGATGCTAGCTAGCCGCGGAACCTCGACCGCACGATACGCGGAAACTCTTCTTCGGCGTCGTTCTGGTTCTGGCGATAAGAGCTGGCGCTACGCTGCTCGGCTTCGCGTTGTTCGACAATATGCTGCCGCCCTTCTTCGAGGCTCCACCACTGCTCGCCCGTCGGCGCTGCGGTCACCGCAGTCTTGGCGGGCGATGGCGCGGCAGGCAAAGCCGGGCCGCCGCGTCCATGTTGCGCCGGGCGCGACGCCTGTTGCGGCGCTGAGAACCAGGCTTCGATCAAGTCCAGTTCATCGACCGAAAGGCTGAGGCCCTGGCTGCGGCACCGCGCGACCACGAAATTTCGGAAGCGGCTCGCGAACAGACCGGCCGACGTTCCTTGCTCGAACCACGGATCCGGTTCGCTGATGACGTCATAGATGAATCGCAGATCGTCGCGCTTGATGTCGAGCCCGGATTCACGCGCGCGCTGGGTGATGTTGGTGAGCGTCTGCGCACCCTGCAGTCCGTTCGCCGTGATCTCCTGAGCCATGGCGTCGAACAGCACGCGGTACTCGGCAGGAGCCAGGGCGGGAGCCTGACAAGCTTCGTGAATGCGCGCGATCGATTGCTGGATCTGCGTCGCCTGATCGGCGTTGCGCGGCTGAACCGACATCGGCGGCGGTGGCGGCGCCTGCTGCGTCTGCTGTCTCGGCGCTTCGCGACGCGGATCAATTTGATAGCCGGGCTGGTTCGTCGGAGGGGCGATCGGACCGCGGCGCAGTAGCGTCGACGACTCGGTCGATTGCGGAGGCTGCGCCGATGCGGAGGCCGCAACACGCGGCGCGGTGATTGGAGGCGCCGGCACGGCGACGGCGTTCGGCGTCTCGCCGTAACGTTGCTGTTGAGATGACTGATAAGCGGTCTCGAACGGCTGCTGGGGTGCCGTCTGCGACACCGGAATTTGCATACGCTGCAAAGACGTTCGCGGTTCGGGCTGCGTTTGCGCAGTGAGCGGTTCCATCACCCCCTCGCGCCGCCGCGGGTCAGCCGCAGGCGGTGCCAGCTGCGGTGCAATCAAGCCGGATGCCGAAATATGCCGGTTGCCATCGAAAACCGTATAAGGCGCCGTGTCGCTGAGATGGATATCGTCCGGAAGATCGGCGAGCAGCAACTCGCGGAACGATCCGTAGCCTCCCCAGTTCGTGCCAACCGTTTTTTCGCGGCCGACGATGCGCACCGCGCGATCCGCGAGCGTTTCGAGTGGCACGGCCTGCGGCGCATTGCGCACGAAATCGATGACCTCTGACACGACGGCTTTGCGCGCCGCCTCGACATCAATCGCAGGCGTCGGGGTCTGCGTACTGATTTCGCGCGTCGTCGCCCCGGAGAGGACTTTGTTGCTTGTCAACAAAGCGATCAGACTTGACTCGCGTATTTCGCCATCGCTCAGCGCGGTGTAGGGCTGCGCCGTATGATCGTTCGCGAACACGACAGTGCGCCGGGCATGGGCCCGCAGACGATGCAGCACCGGCGTGAAATCGGCATCGCCCGACAAAATGATGAACTCGTCGAAGAAGGTGTCATGGGTGAGAATGTCGCGGACGTCCATCACGATGCGAATGTCGGCCGAGTTCTTGAGTTGCGCCGTCAGCGGCGGGCAGTCGATGACTTCAAAGCCTGAGCGCAGGAAATGATGCCGGATGAACGGGAAAGAGTTCATATCGGTGGAATTGTCGTGCGCATTCCGCCGCGGCACGGGATTGCCATAGCAGCGGTTCATTGCGATGCGCCGCTCGGTCGTCGCTACGTAAGGGGACGTCGGTGTAATGAGTTCGCCCGAGACAATGCCCTGCAACCATACATTACTGTCCTTCGCGAAGCGCTTTGCGGCGTCCTCGTTCTTGCGTTTCAGTGATAGGTAGATGTTGTCGTAATCGACGAACACCGTGGATAGGACGGGTCCTGAGGACTCGCGTTTCATAGACGGCAACCCCCGTGAATCGCACACTTGATTCGCAGCCACTGTTGACGAGTCGGATGCCGCCAGCAAGAAGCGCAGGCGCGGCTATGAACCAAAGCGACAATTATCCCGTGGATTGAATGCCATTGCGCCACGTCCGAAAAATTTAGGTCTGGGGACGAGCGGTGGATAGTCTTCGAAAGACGTTGCGCTGTTGCTTCCGCGCCGCTCAATCCATCCGCGAAGGCGGACCTGGAGAGAAGTCCCGCGCAGCGAGCGTGAAGCCGTCGAACGTGAAGGCGGGCGCGACGGTGCAGCCGACGAGCGTCCATTCGCCAAGGCTTCGGGCTCGTTGCCAATGGCTTTTCGGTACGACGCTTTGCGGTCGTTCGCCGTCGTCGATGTGGGTGCCCAAGCGAACAGTCGATAGAGGTCCATCCGGCGGCGACACCTCCAGCAACAGCGCATCGCCAGCATAGAAGTGCCAAGCTTCTGCGGCGTCGACCTTGTGCCAATGCGATTGCTCGCCGGCCTTGAGCAAGAAATAGATGGCGGTAGAGGCCGCACGCCGGCCGGGTTCGGCGGCGTCGCGGAACGTCTCCCGGAAATGACCGCCCTCGGGATGTGGCGCGAGACCGAGAATAGCGATCACGTCTTCCGCGGAGAGACGTTGCTTCTCGTGCGGGCCACCATTGCTCACGAATGTCACGCCTTGTTCTTCAAGTGCCGCAGACGCTCGAAAATTTGCCAGTCGAGCGCGCCCTCAAGCCCGAGCCGTGCCCGAATGGCGTGCGACTGCGGTCTGAGAAACGGATTGGTTGCCTTCTCGACATCGATCGTCGTCGGCAGCGTCGGTTTTCCGCTCGCGCGCAACGCTTCGACTTCGGCAACACGGGCTTGCAGCGCCTCGTTTTCGGGCTCGATCGACATCGCGAAGCGTGCGTTGTTGAGCGTGTACTCATGCCCGCAAAAGATGCTCGTATCGCCGGGCAGCGCCGCGATTTTCGAAAGCGAGTTCCACATCATCTGCGGATCCCCCTCGAAGACACGCCCGCAACCGAGCGAAAACAGCGTGTCGCCGGTAAATGCCATGGCATCGTCGGGAAAGTGGTATGTAACATGCCCAAGGGTGTGCCCTGGAGTTTCGATCACGTTGATCGGATGCCCGGCCAAACTTATCTTCGTCGATGCCGTCACGCCGCGCGTCAGCCCCGGTATGCGGTCGGCCTCCGCTTCGGGGCCGGTCACGGCGGCCCCGTAGGAAGCCTTAAGGTCGGCAACTCCAGCGGTGTGATCGGTGTGATGGTGCGTGATGATAATGTGGTTGAGCCGCCAGCCACGCTCGTTCAGCGCGGCCTTGATGTTGGGCGCGCTGGACGCATCGATCACCGCAGTTTCGCCGCTGTCCGGCTCATGCAGCAGGACGCAGTAGTTGTCGGTCAGGCACGGAACAAGAACGGTGTTGAGAACTCCCATGCCCGGAGTCTGATCAAGCTCTGATCGCCTGTCAAACGTAACCTAACGACGCAGCGAATTGTTGTTGCCGGTGTCTGCTGTCTCTGGCGGCCCGGATCGTTTAGAGAGATGCGGGGAAAGCCCTAGCGCCGCCGAGGTTTGCAAGTGCCGCCATGTCGCTCGATGCGAAAAGCCTTAGAGATTTCTATCGTACGCCGTTGGGGCGGCTGGTGCGGCGGCAGCTTGCGCCGGTCATCCGCAAACGATGGAAGAGCCTCGAGGGCCTGACGGTCGCCGGTTCGGGGTTTGCGGCGCCGTTTCTCGGATCGTTCCGCACCGAGGCTGCTCGTCTTGCTTGCCTGATGCCGGCGCGGCAAGGGGCTCTGGTCTGGCCGCATGCCGGGCATTGCCACTCTGTCCTCGTCGGGGAAACCCAGTGGCCGCTGCCGGACAATTCCGTCGACCGGCTGCTCGCCATCCACTGCCTAGAGCAAGCCGAGCGCGTTGGGCCGCTGCTGCGCGAGATGTGGCGTGTCCTGAAGCCCGACGGGCGCATGCTGATCGTGGTTCCCAACCGCCGTGGGCTCTGGTCGCGCATCGACATGACGCCCTTCGGCCACGGGCTGCCGTTCAGCCGCGGCCAACTCGAGGCGCAATTGACGGATGCGATGTTCACCCCCGTCGAGTGGAGCGAGGCGCTCCACTTCCCGCCATCCAACAGGAGGCTGCTGCTGCGCATGGTTCCGGCGATCGAACGTTTCGGCGCCAGTATGCCGATCGGCGTTGCGGGCGTCATCGTGGTTGAGGCGCGCAAAGAGGTGATGGCGGCCGTCGGCGGCGGTCTGAAAGTCGGACAGCCCGCGATATTTAAGCCAGCCGACGCGAGCAAGCCTGCTGGCGCTCGCCGCCGCTAGCGCCCCGGCGCCGGGCGGGCCGAGCTGCGCAAAAGAAAGACGGCTTTTTCGCCGAACAGGTTCTGCATCGACAGCGACCACTTGATCGGCAGCCGCGTACCGTAGGCATTGAATGCGACGGCCTGCTCGACCTCGGCGTGGGCGCGTTCGCAAAGGTCGGCGAAATCGCGGATCGTGCACAGGTGCGCGTTCGGCGTCAGATACCAGAGATCCGGCAGGTTGTCGGTTACCGGCATACGTCCGCCGAAGAGCAGACCGGTGCGAACCTGCCAGTGACCGAAATTCGGAAACGAGACGATGACGCGCCGGCCGATCCGCAAAAGATTTTCCAGCACGGTTTTCGGCTGCCGTGTCGCCTGAATGGTGAGCGAAAGGATGGCGTAGTCGAAGGCTTGGTCGGGGTAATTGTCGAGGTCGTGGTCGGCATCGCCCTGAACGACGGCGAGCCCGTGCGCCACGCAGGCATTGACCTTGTCGCGCTCAAGCTCGACGCCGCGCCCGTCGACGCCTTTGCGCTCGGCCAAGAGCTGCAGCAGTTCTCCATCGCCGCAACCGACGTCGAGAACGCGGGCGCCTGCTTCCACCATCTCGGCGATCAGCACGTGATCGACGCGCGGCGTTTTCCCACCGCCGATCAATTGAAGTTCGTCGCTCGCGCTCATCCCGCGGTCCCGTCGCGGGCGGCAAGCCCGCGCTTCACCGCGGCGGCGTTGAGGAAGCCCCGCACTGTCGCAAAGAACATCGGTTCTTCGAGCAGAAACGCATCGTGACCCTTGTCGGTCTCGATCTCGACGAACGACACGTTGGCTGCGACGGCATTCAGCGCCTGCACGATCCTGCGGCTTTCCCGCGTCGGATAAAGCCAGTCGGACGTGAACGACACGACGCAGAAGCGCGTCGACGTGCCCCGAAACGCATTTGCGAGCACGCCGTCACTGCTTTCACGCAAATCAAAATAATCCAAGGCGCGCGTGATGTAGAGATAGCTGTTGGCGTCGAACCGATCGACGAACGTCGAACCCTGATGCCGCAAATAGCTCTCGACCTGAAAATCGGCGCTGAACGAGAACGTCAGGGACGAGCGATCTTGCAGAGTGCGGCCGAACTTTCGGTGCAAGGCCTCTTCGGAGAGGTATGTGATGTGAGCGGCCATACGCGCCACGGCGAGGCCGTTGCGCGGGACTTTTCCGGCCGCATAGTAGTTGCCGCCTGCCCATTCGGGATCAGCCATCACCGCCTGCCGCCCGACCTCGTCAAAGGCAATGTTTTGCGACGAATGCCAGGCTGCCGTCGCGATAGGCACGGCAGCGAACACGCGATCTTTGAAGCGTGACGCCCATTCGAGCACCTGCATGCCGCCCATTGATCCGCCGATGACGGCGAAGAGCTGGTCGATCCCGAGATGATCCATCAAGCGCGCTTGGCCTTCGACCATGTCGCCGATGGTGATGACCGGGAAGTCGAGGCCGTAAGGTTCGCCCGTTTTGGGATTGATTGACGCAGGGCCCGTCGAGCCCATGCAGCCGCCGAGCACGTTAGAGCAAATGACGTAAAAGCGGTCCGTATCGATTGGCTTGCCGGGGCCAATGATGTTTTCCCACCAACCGGGCTTGCCGGTAATCGGGTGTTGGCTCGCGGCGTACTGGTCGGCGGTCAACGCATGGCAAATGAGGATGGCATTCGACTTTGCCGCGTTGAGTTCGCCGTAAGTCTCGTAGGCAATCGAGAACGGTGCCAGGTCCTGCTGACAAGCCAGCCGCAAAGGCGCGCCGGCGTCGAAATGCACGACCGGGCTCGAAGGCTTGTACACCTCGGAATGTCGCCGCGAGGTCGAGGCTTTGAGATCAGGCGTTACGACGGTCATCGGCTCAGTCGGCGTCCGGCGGTTAAGAGCTTGGCGGCTTGCTAGGCCCGCCGTCGATAAAGTCAACTTTAATCTTTGATTTCAACTGGTGAAGCCCCTATCAATGCGGCCGCACACGATAAATTCGATCAACAGTTCGAGACACGACATGGCGTTACCAGGGCCAATCGCGCGTCCAGGCATTCTTGATATCGAGGCCTACGTACCAGGCGAAAGCAAGGTGCCGGGAGGCATGAAGCCTGCAAAGCTGTCGTCCAATGAGACGCCGCTGGGGCCGAGCCCGCGGGCAATTGAAGCATTTCAGGCGGCGGCTTCTGAACTCGAACGTTACCCCGACGGACAGGCGACGCTGCTGCGTAACGCCATCGCGCGGCGATATGGGCTGGACCCTCATCGGATCGTTTGCGGCTCGGGCTCGGATGAATTGCTTGGGCTTCTGGCGCGCGGCTATCTCGGGCCTGGAGACGAGGCGATTTACACCGAGCACGGTTTCCTTGTCTACCGGATCGCTATTCTGACGAATGGCGCGACACCGATCGTTGCGCCGGAACGCGGCCTCAAGACCGACGTCGATGCGATCCTTGCCCGCGTGACGGAGCGAACGCGCGTAGTGTTCGTCGCCAATCCGAACAATCCGACCGGCACATACATTCCGATCGACGACGTCCGCCGTCTGCGCGCCGGTTTGAGAGACGATATACTGCTCGTGCTCGACGCGGCCTATGCCGAATACGTCAGCAACAACGACTATGAAGCCGGTATCGAACTCGTCGCGACGACGTCCAACACGGTGATGACGCGAACATTCTCGAAGATTTACGGTCTCGCGGCGCTGCGGGTCGGCTGGGCCTATTGCCCTGAGGCTGTCGCCGGCGTGCTTAATCGCATCCGCGGCCCCTTCAATCTGTCGTCGCCCGCGATTGCTAGTGCCGCCGCGGCGATCGAGGACACCGCCCACTTGGAGCGCGCCAAGCACCACAATGACGAATGGTTGCCGTGGGTCGTGAGCGAATTGCAGAAACTCGGCCTGACCGTCACGCCCAGCGTCGCGAATTTCGTTCTGTTCCATTTCAAGGACAACGGCAGCAAGACCGCAAACGACGCCGACATCTATCTCAAATCGCAAGGCATCATCCTGCGCAAGGTCGGCGCTTACGGCTTCCCGAATGCGCTGCGCATGACGATCGGTTCGGAGAACGACAACAGGCGGACAATCGCGGCACTCGCCGAATATCTCAAAGGCGCGGCCTGATGAGTGAGCATGCAGGGACGTCGGGCGAACGCATGTTCAAGCGGCTGGCGCTAATCGGCGTCGGCCTCATCGGGTCGTCAATCAGCCATGCGGCGCGCCGCGCTGGACTCGTTGGTGAGATCGTCGGCTCCTCGTCTACCGCCGAGACGCGAGATAAGGCCGAGGCGCTCGGGCTTGTTTCCAAAGCCTATGCCGATCCCGCCGACGCCGTCCGCGGCGCCGACATAGTAATTTTGTGCACGCCGGTCGGTGCATACGGAGAAATCGCCAAGGCGATCGGGCCGCATCTCGAAAAAGATGCGATCGTGTCGGACGTCGGCTCGGTCAAGGCCGCCGCCGTGCGCGATATCGCTCCGCATATTCCGGGTGGCGTGCATTTCATTGCCGGACATCCGGTCGCCGGCACCGAACAGTCAGGTCCCGAAGCGGGCTTCGCGGAACTCTTCGACGGACGATGGTGCATCCTGACGCCAGAGGCGGATGCCGACCGCATGGCGCTGGCCAAGCTCGAGACGTTCTGGCAGCGGCTCGGGTCGCAGGTCGAGATCATGACGCCCGAGCATCATGACCTGGTGCTTGCGATCACCAGCCACATCCCGCATCTGATCGCCTACAACATCGTCAATACGGCCGCTCACCTCGGACGCGTAACGGACAGCGAAGTGATCAAGTTTTCGGCCGGCGGCTTTCGCGATTTCACGCGTATTGCCGCGTCCGACCCGGTGATGTGGCGCGACGTATTTTTGAACAACAAAGAGGCCGTGCTCGAGATGCTTGGCCGCTTTTCCGAAGACCTCGTGTCGTTGCAACGCGCGATCCGCTTTTCGGACGCGGCAACGCTGGAGAGACTGTTCGCGGAAGCGCGCGCCATCAGGCGCGGCATCATCCAGGCGGGGCAGGATACGGCAATGCCCGACTTCGGCCGCAGACCGGAAGGCACGAAGCCGTCCGAATCCTAAGCCTAGTTTTAGGGATTAAGCCGACTGTGGTCCGCTTGTGAATTGCGCGGTAATAAGATCGGCTTCGACGGCCTGCGCTTCCTGCGACGAGGCAGCAAGCAGATGCACGTGAACTTCGTCAGCACCG
This sequence comes from Hyphomicrobium sp., assembly GCF_035572195.1. Taxonomy (GTDB): domain Bacteria; phylum Pseudomonadota; class Alphaproteobacteria; order Rhizobiales; family Hyphomicrobiaceae; genus Hyphomicrobium_B. The sequence continues at coordinate 15,197 of NZ_DATNBA010000132.1, forward strand.
AGAGCCGAAGCGTGATGGCGGATTTCGGCAAGGTTGAGCATCGCGCACTGATTGAAGAGCCGGCCGATCGCTAGCACGGCTCGCGTCGCACTATCGGCGCGGCGCACCAGTATGTAGTTGGCATCTTCGATCGGCGGGCAATCGAACAGGCTATAGACGGTGTGAACGTAACGCTTGCCCGACGCACCACTCCAAAAGTGGAAGCGCGGCGGCGTTTCTGATGCGCTGACCGGCGCGATCGCGATTGGCGGAACGGCTTGCCCGCCGCCGCGTCGCATACGAACGTCGGCAAGCCGGATGATTTCGGCACTCATAACGCACACCCCTGATCGGCGAACTTCGCCGTACACTGCTTTTGAGACCGTCATATCCCGCTAGCGTGTGAGGAATCGTGAACTTTGGATCGAAAATTTGACAGGCTCGTTCCGGCCGTGCCGCCGTGGTCAAAAAACGGTTGAGAACATCGCGAAAAAAGAACACTCCGCCTGAGCAGAGGCGCGAGTTTCGATTTCAAATCTCAACGCGCGGTAATGATTTGCTCGATCACTTCCCACTCAATGGCCAAGCTTGACCGGCCATCCAGCGCCAAGTGATGAATGTGTGGGCGGTCGTGACGTGACGGGCGTCTGAAGTCTCAGCCGCAGCGCGAATAGGTGCAGCTGGCGCACGTCCAGCAGCCTTCTATGCGGCGAAGAGCCCGCTCGCCGCACCGCGGGCAAATCCGCGCTCCGGAAATCGACGCGGAGCGTGGCAAAGGTTCGCCGTTTGTGGTCTCTGCAACTTGATGATCGTCTCGTCCAAGCCCGGCGCGCTGCGCGATCGTAACGGGCTCTCGTTCAACGCCATCCGGATCGGTCTGACCGGAGCCTTCTGGCGTCAGGAAACCGGTTCGAAGCATATGCTGCTCGATGACGTCGCCGATCGCCGCCAGCAGGCTCGGAACGTAACGCCCCTGCATCCAGCGGCCACCTTCCGGATCGAAGACCGCCTTTAACTCCTCGGCAACGAACGCCACGTCACCGCCGCGGCGGAAAACGGCGCTGATCATGCGCGTCAGCGCCACCGTCCAGGCGTAGTGCTCGAGATTCTTCGTATTAATGAAGATCTCGAAAGGCCGCCGCCTCCCGTCGCGGACGATGTCGTTGATCGTGACATAGAGCGCATGCGCGCTCGCCGGCCACTTGATCTTGTACGTAATGCCTTCGAGTGCAGCGTCCCGTTCGAGCGGCTTCGTCATGTAGACGATGCCGCCGGACCTCGCGGCTTCGTCCGGCACGGACTTAATCGCGGGCACCTTTGGCGAGGTCTGGGCTACGCTTGTGTCGGACTGCCCTGCATCTTCGGCGGCCGGCGCCTCTCGCGACAGCACGGCTCCCGTGACCGGGTTCGGCCGGTACGTCGTGCAGCCTTTGAGACCAAGGTCATAAGCCTCGATGTAGATGTCGCGAAAACTCTCGAAGCTGATGTCTTCCGGGCAGTTGATCGTCTTCGAAATGGCGCTGTCGATGAACGGCTGCAGCGCCGCCTGCATCGCGACATGCTGAGACGGTGTCAGGGCCTCGGTTGTTACGAAAGCCTCCGGCAACGGGGCGTCGGTCCCGAACGTCTCGCGGAATTTCCGATGGGCGAAATCCTCGACGGTTTGCTCTTCCGCCGCCTGATCGTCGCCGAGAACGCGCCGCCGGTAGACGAAATCGAACACCGGCTCGATGCCGCTCGAGACATTTGCGGCGAGCAGCGAAATTGTGCCCGTCGGCGCAATCGACGTCAGGCAGCCGTTGCGGATGCCGTTCGCCGCAATCGCATCGCGGACGTCGGCGTCGAGCCGCGCGATATTGGGCCGAGCCAAGAAGGCGTTGGCATCGTAAAGCGGAAATGCGCCCTTCTCGGCGGCAAGGGCGGCGCTGGCACGGTAGGCGGCATTCTGGATGATCGCCATCCAGCTCGCAGCCCATTCACGCGCGGCGGCGCTGCCATAAGGAGACCCGAGAAAAATCAGCGCGTCGGCAAGGCCCGTGACGCCGAGACCAATGCGTCGCTTGGCGTGGGCTTCGCGCGCCTGCGCGTCTAATGGGTAACGCGAAACGTCGATGACGTTGTCGAGAAACCGGATGGCCGTCGCAACGCGTGCTTCGAGTTTGGCCGTGTCGATCCGCGCTTCGGGCGTGAAAGGAGCCTCCACGAGATGAGCGAGGTTGATCGATCCCAAGAGGCAGGCACCGTAGGGCGGCAGCGGCTGTTCTCCGCACGGGTTCGTAGCTGAGATCGTCTCGCAATAGGAGAGGTTATTGGCGGCATTGACGCGATCGATGAAGATGACGCCCGGCTCGGCGTAATCGTAGGTGGCGCGCATGATGCGGTCCCACAGTGCGCGGGCATCGACCGTCTTATAGACCTTGCCGTCAAACACGAGATCCCACGATGCATTCCGGCGCACGGCGTCCATGAAGGCATCGGTCACCAGCACCGAGAGATTGAAATTCCTGAGCCGCAGCGGATCCGCCTTCGCCGCGATGAAAGCCTCGATATCCGGATGATCGCATCTGAGCGTCGCCATCATCGCGCCGCGTCGCTGCCCGGCCGACATGATCGTCCAGCACATTGCGTCCCAGACATCCATGAAGCTCACCGGGCCCGAAGCATCGGCGCCGATGCTTTTGACGGGGGCGCCTCGAGGCCGAAGCGTCGAGAAATCATGACCGATGCCGCCGCCGGCCTGCATCGTCAGTGCCGCTTCCTTGACGCTGTCGAAGATGCTCGTCAGGTCATCGGCGATTTCGCCCAAGACAAAGCAGTTGAACAGCGTGACGTTACGGTCAGTGCCGGCCCCGGCCAGAATCCTGCCCGCAGGCTGAAAGCCGAAATCGGCCATCGCGTCGTAAAACGCCGTCGCCCACTTCTGCTGTTGGCGTTTGCCGCCTTTTTCAACCGAACCTGCAGCCCGGGCGACGCGGCGGAACGTGTCCTCGATCGTTTGATCGGCGGGAGCGCTGGCCGAGCCCGAAAAACGGTATTTCCGCCGCCAGATGGCATCGGAAATTGCAGGCAGCGAGGGCGATTTGGCGTTCATCCGAGGCAACGGTCCCGTAGGAAAATTGTCGAATAAATATAAGTCGCCAGCGCCCTCTCGTCAATAAAATGTTCGTGCTATGTTCTAATTTCGTTTTCCGGCTCAAGCGTGCTTGCTAGCGGCGACCGCCAGCGGTGGCGGTTCGGCTGATGCGGCGGCCTCGGCGATCAGGCGCGTGCTTGCGTCTTCGATTGCGGCCTCGATGCGAGCCCGGAACTCAGCGCGAGGCAGCCCAGGCGGCAGTGGCTGAAGAAACTCGACGACGATCGTTCCAGGATATCGCCACGGGCTCCGTCGCGGCCAAAAGAGGCCGGAGTTGAGCGCCAGCGGCACCGTCACGACGCCAAGCGCCTCGTAGAGCGCCACATAGCCGGATTTGTAGTCCGGCGGCGCGCCTGGCACCGTTCGCGTCCCTTCCGGAAAGATCACGACCTCGCGCCCGATGCTGATGCGCTGCTTAGCGTCGCGGATCATCGTCTTCAAAGCAGCTGAGGCCTTTTCCCGCTTGACCAGGATGTGCTCGAACTTGACGCAGAACCAGCCGTAAAACGGAATCCACTTGAGTTCGTCCTTGAGCACGATCGCCGGATCGCGAAAGAGCGGCACGAGGCCGAACGAATCCCACGCCGATTGATGCTTCGCGACGACGAGGCAACCGGCTTTCGGAAGGTTTTCACCGCCGCGCACCTCGAGCTTCGTTCCACAGATGATGCGAAGCAGAGCGACACAGGTACGCCCGTGCAGTTCGAGGCCTTTCATCGCCCACGGGCGCGGCCCGAACAGCAGCCACGATCCAAGAACGAGATAAAGCGCGGTGACGATGTAGAAGGTCGCGAAGTAGATAAGCGACCGAACAATGACCATGGCCCCCGGACCCGGCTTCGACGGATCAGCCATCGACACGCTTCGGAGCTGCGACGGCGACCGATGGCCCATCTCGCCAATTCATGACCCGCTGTGCCGTAAGGCGGCCGATGGCGGGCAGGTACTTCAAATATTCGGAAAGCAGAACCCTCGTCGTCGCCGTATGCAGCCACCAGGCTTCCTCGGGAAAACGCCTCGGCGTCACGGCAAAGGGCAGCAGCGTGACGCGCGGCATTGCCAGCGCCAGTTCCGCCAGGCTGCGCGGCATGTGGTAGCGCGAAGTTACGACGATCAGTTTCGAGTAGCCGTTGCTGTTGGCCCACGTTCGCGTTTCATCGGCATTGCCGACGGTATCGAGAGCGTCGTACCCGAGATCGACGCAGCAGTTGAACATCTGCCTATCGAGGCCGAGGAGGCGTTGCATTTCCTCGCGAGTGACCTTCCTGTTCACTCCGGAGATCAACATGCGTTTGGCGCGGCCTTCGCTCAGAAGTTTGGCGCCGGCCTCAAGGCGATTGTCGCCGCCGGTCAGCACCACAATGCCGTCGGCCTTGTCCCAGCCGCCCACCTCATCGCGCGTTACGTTTGCGGCGAAAATTACGAAGCCGAACACCAGCGCCCCGGCGCCGAGGGCTAGCAATACGACGATCACGCGCGAAATTTTTTTCATGACCGTTCGCGTCTCATGGGACGCATTAGATAGGACTCGAGGCTTCACTAACGTTTAGCCGATTCCAGGTGCCTGGCCACTTTTCCCGACGGCGCTCAGATATCTGCATATTTCGCTCCGAGGTTGCGGCAGCCGGGCAAGCTCGCCCCGAACTCTCGTTCATCACGTTCAATGGCGGCCGTGCAGGATACGATAAACCCCGACCCGCGACGTGACCATGCAAAGCCCTGCTATGATGACCACCACGAGGCCGAGAATGATATAGCCCAGTGCGTCGAGCGCGCCTGTGCCGATCAGCCGTTGCATCTCGACGGCGCTCACGGCTCCCCCGCCCAGAAGCTCCATAATGGCCGGCATGCTCATGAAGACGAGCATGGCAGAGGTAGCGCCGACGATGCCCGCCTTGATGCCGAGCCGTAAGAAATGCTTCTCGAACTCGCGCGAGATGAACTTGTCGGTTGCGCCGACGAAATGCAGAACTTCGACGATCTCGCGGTTCGATGCCATCGCACTGCGCGTCGCCGAGACGATGATGGCGGTCGTGGCGGCGGCGACGAGCGCCAGGATTGCGATACCGCCCAAGGCGAAGGACCGCGTCACGGCGCGAATCTGATGTTGCCAGCGGCGATGGTCGTCGAGCGAGGCACCTTTGAAATCACGTCCAAGCGACGTTCCGATTTCGGCGAGGTCCGGCGGTTCGTTGCGGTTGACTTCGACGGCGATCAATCGCGGAACGGGAAGCGATTTGAGGGCATCGGCCGAGCCGAGCCAGGGTTCGAGCAGATCGGCGGAATCATCAAGGCTAAGCGGTTTCACGCTGACGATGCCGCGCTGCTTTTCGAGGTAGCCGACGACATCCGCAATCGACTTTTCGATGTCAGCATTTTCCTGCGGTGTGATCTGAACGGTGACCTCGCTGGCGATGTCCTTCGTCCAGGCGTCGGATGATTCCTTGATCATCCAAACGGCGCCGGCCGTCAGGCAGGCGAGAAAGCACATGATTGCGATGACGAGCGTCAGGGATCGTCCGGTGACCGATGCCGGTGGCACGACCGGAGCCGTCACCTTCATCTTGCGTCCGCGATCGCTGCCGCGTGCCGGTGCATGAAAATCACGCGGCGGCTCACTCGTGGGGCCGGCGTCTACGTAAGTCGGCACATGCGTCGCTGGTCCTGTCGGCCTTCCGGTGACAGGTTCGTCAAAACGGTCATAAGCCGATGCCGGCATCGCGGGCTCGTGCGGCCCTGGGAAGCGGCTAGATGATGCGGACATGGCCCCTATGCACCTCGATGCGCGGCGCCTTGAACTGCCGCATCAGCTGATGGTCGTGTGTCGCGATCACGACCGAGGTTCCGAGCCTGTTCAATTCGACGAACAGGCGCAAAAGGCGACGCGCCATCTGCGGGTCGACGTTGCCGGTCGGCTCGTCCGCGAGCAGCACCTCTGGCTTGCCGATGACGGCGCGCGCGATGGCTGCCCGCTGCTTCTCCCCACCCGACAGCACCGAAGGATTAACATACATTCGATCGCCAAGACCAACCCATTGCAGAAGGTCGGTAACGTCCTCCCGGTAATCACCCGGCTTTTTGCCGATGACCTGTAGTGGCAGAGCGACATTTTCCCAAACGGTGAGGTGGTCCAAGAGGCGAAAATCCTGGAACACGATGCCGATACGCCGGCGCATCTGGGCGCGCTTCTGCGGGCTGACCTTCGTGATGTCGTCGTTGAACATCTGAATGTGCCCGTGGGTCGGGTGCAGCGACATGAACATCAGACGCAGGAGCGACGTCTTTCCCGCACCGGATTCTCCGTGCAGAAAATGAAATGACCCCGGGCGGAGATGAAACGTCACATCCGATAGCACCTCGGGGCCCCTGTCATACTTCAGGCCGACATTCGTCAAGCGAATCACGGGGGTTTACCTTGGCATAAACAGTTCGGGACTCGTTTTGCGGCCCAAGCGCGTATAGACACGTCAAGCCGGGTCGATCAATCGATTACGATTGTGGCGGGGTCGTGTACACAAGAACCTGGAAGGGTTTAACCGTGGGTAATGGCTCTGCCGCGGGTTCACAGGGATATTGCATGGCCGATCTGAGTACCGGACAACGCATCGAGACAATCTTTTCCGCGGGCGAAATTCACGACCGCCTACAATCGCTTGCAGCCGAGATTGCTGCAGGGCAACCAAAAAATCTGCTCGTCATCCCTGTCCTAAAGGGCAGCTTCGTGTTCGCCGCCGATCTGTTGCGGGCGCTCTACGCCGCAGGTCTTGCGCCCGAAGTCGATTTTCTGACGCTGTCGAGCTACAGAAAAAGCCGTTCGGCATCGGGCCAGGTTTCGATATTGCGCGATCTCGACCTCGACGTGCAGCATCGACACGTCATTCTGATCGACGATGTTCTCGACTCCGGCCGCACTCTGGCGTTCGCCAAGGATCTGATTGCTGCGCGCGGCGCGGCGCGCATTGAAACGTGCGTTCTGCTCGACAAGGAAGCACCGCGCGCCGTCTCGATCGAACCAGACTATTGCGCGTTCGCATGTCCGAATGTCTTCGTCGTCGGCTACGGCATGGACGTCGCGCATCGTTACAGGGAGTTGCCCTTCGTCGGGCGTCTCGTCGATTAGAACAGGATTACGGATCGAGGATCGAGGGAGTGCGGTAACATGGCGACGATCCTGCTCGCAGACGATGATGCCGCCGTGCGCGATCTCGTGCGGCGGGCTCTGAGTGCGGACGGCCACACGGTGCATGTGACACAGGACGGCCTCGAGGCGCTCGATTGCCTCGGCACGAATCTGGCATCGATCGACGTGCTGGTGACCGATGTCGACATGCCGCAACTCGATGGTATTTCTCTCGCCGAAAAGGCTCTTCACATGAAGCCGGCGATTGCCGTGGTTCTGATGTCGGGATTTTCTGATCAGCTCGAACGCGCCGGCCGCCTCAGGGTGCGCAAGCTGCTGTCCGTTTCAAAACCGTTCACGCTCGAGCAAATCAAGCAGGTTGTGAGAACGGTGCTGGCATAGCCGCGACGAGAATAACCTGTACCCCACTCCATCGCCGGGCTTGACCCGGCCATCCAGAGTCACACGGAAAATCCCGATATCCGGCTTGGAGGACGGCCATGACGGATGGGGCGATTTCTATAGAGCTGGAAAACGCTAACCGCCGGTGACGCTCATGTGGCGGGTAACAGCCGGCTTCTTTGTGTGCCGGTCGATGATGAAGTCGTGGCCCTTGGGCTTTCTCGCAATGGCTTCGACGATCGCAGCGTCGAGAGCCGCATCATCCGGCGAGGCGCGCAGCGGGGCGCGTAAATCCGCGGCATCTTCCTGGCCGAGACACATATAAAGCGTGCCGGTGCACGTCACGCGCACGCGATTGCAGCTTTCGCAGAAGTTGTGCGTCAGCGGTGTGATGAAGCCGAGGCGGCCGCCGGTTTCCTTGATTCTGACGTAGCGCGCCGGGCCGCCGGTGCGGTGCGGGCTCTCTTCGAGCGTAAACCGGTCGAGCAGCCGGCCACGGACCAACGATAGCGGCAGATACTGGCTGGTGCGGTCACCTTCGATGTCGCCGAGCGGCATCGTCTCGATCAGCGTCATGTCGGCGCCGCGGCCGTGCGCGAACCGGATCAGCTGTTCGATCTCGTCCTCGTTGACGCCCTTCA
>NZ_DATNBA010000133.1:0-80932 GCF_035572195.1 Hyphomicrobium sp.
GGACGAGCGCGCCGCGAATCGTAACCCCAGGAATGACCTTGCGCGCCACGGCGCCTGCCGCGACCCGTGATGCGGTTTCGCGCGCCGAGGATCGCCCGCCACCGCGATAATCGCGGATGCCGTACTTGGCGTCGTAGGTGAAATCGGCGTGCCCAGGCCGATACTTGTCTTTGATGTCGCCGTAGTCCTTCGAACGCTGGTCGGTGTTCTGAATTTCGAGTGCGATCGGCGTGCCGGTCGTCACGCGCTTGCCCGAAGCGTCGGCAAAGACGCCGGAGAGGATCGTCACCGCGTCGGCTTCCTGGCGCTGGGTCGTGAAGCGGGATTGGCCCGGCTTCCGCTTGTCGAGGTAGCCTTGGATGTCCGCCTCATCGAGGGCGATGCCGGGCGGGCAACCGTCGACGATGGCGCCGATCGCTGGGCCGTGGCTTTCGCCCCAGGTTGTCACGCGGAAAAGATGGCCGAAGGTGTTGTGGGACATCGCCTGGCTGATCGTTTGAGAGGGCTGCCCGTCGAAATCGTATGGGTGGTGGTGCAACGAATGTGTTGCCGGGCTGCGTCACCATCCTTCTTAGGTGCGGCGGTAAAAGGCGGCAAGCCCGCTCGGCGGGCAAAGCGCGTGACAAGTCGCGGCGACGCAGATTTACTCGGCTGCAGTTTGCGTACGTCGATGGTTCCGTCAGACTTGCGGACAGATACGACGACAGCATCGTAACCGTATCCGTATTTGACCGGCAACTCGGCCGAGCACGCGATTGCTGCCTGAACGCAGCCCGCGTCGCATCGAAGGATCGCATGTACCGGACAAGGTCGGAATCGGTCCTCTTCCGCAAGGATTGAGGAGTGCTGTTTTCAAGGGCTGTGCAAAGGCTGACGGCAGAAAAGCCGTCGACCAGCCAAAAGACTGTTCCGCCGGGATTTGAGCGTCCGCGGTCGAATGGTCTTTCATTATGCACCCAATGGGTGACGAAGAGCCGGGGAGCCGCTTCCCCGGCTCTTTTGATTCTTTGGATTGCTGTCAACGGCTAAGGTTAAAACCGGGCCAGTCGATCAGAGCCACGACATCGTCGCGTCGCGAAGCTTCAAGACCTTGTCCTGGGGCACGTCCAGGAAGGGCACCAGTGCATCCTCGATGCCCAAAATCGCCCCGCGCGCCACCCGGCTGACGCCACCGTGGGTGACGGCTACGGTATCCCTCTCGAGCGTGGTGAGCCACGCCGAAACGCGCTGTTGTAAATCGCGATAGCTCTCGCCATGCGATGGGCGCCACCCGAAAGGATCGGACGCTTTTTGCGCAAGGCCCGCAGGGTCTGTCTGGGGCAGCTCGGCCGCGAGCCGGCCCTCCCAATGGCCATAGCTCAGCTCAACAATTTGCGGATCGGTGCGGAAGTGTTCTGCATCGAGTCCGAGCGCGGTACGGATCAGCCGCATCGTCTCGACGGCGCGCCCAAGCGGGCTCGACACGAAATCGAAATCGGCGAGAGCCGGCATCAGAGGCATCAACACGTCGCCGTGGCGCTGCGCCTGGGCACGGCCTGTTGCGTTGAGAGGAACATCGCGCTGGCCCTGGTAGCGGGCGTCCCGGTTCCAGTCTGTTTCGCCGTGACGGATAAGATACAGCGTGATCCCGGGCTTCAAAAGCGTCGGGCGCACAGGCTCGCTTTTCAACTGTCGTCGCTTTTCACAACCGAAATGTCGGGAGCATCTTCGTTCTTCATACCTTGGACGTGATAGCCGCTATCAACGTGATGGATCTCTCCGGTCACGCCGCGAGAAAGTTCGGACAGCAGATAAAGGCCCGCCCCGCCGACATCATCGATCGTCACGTTGCGGCGCAGCGCAGAGTTGTACTCGTTCCAACGCAGGATGTAGCGGAAGTCAGCGATGCCTGCCGCTGCGAGCGTCTTGATCGGGCCGGCCGAAATCGCGTTGACGCGAATGCCGTTTTTGCCGAGGTCGGCAGCGAGATAACGGACGCTCGCTTCCAATGCCGCCTTGGCGATGCCCATGACGTTGTAATGTGGCATGACCTTTTCGGCGCCGTAGTAGGTGAGGGTCAGAAGTGCGCCACCATCGGTCATCAGCTTTTCGGCGCGTTTGGCGAGCGCCGTAAACGAATAGCAGGAGATGAGCATGCTCTGCGTGAAGTTCTTTTCCGTCGTATCGACGTAACGGCCGTCGAGCTCGTTCTTGTCGGAAAATGCGATTGCGTGGACGACGAAGTCGAGGCGCCCCCATGTCTTGGCGAGTGTGTCGAACACGGCATCCATCGACGCCGCATCGGTCACATCGCAGGGGAGAACGACCGTTGTGCCGAGTTCGGCGGCCAACGGCTCGACCCGCTTTTTCAGGGCGTCGCCCTGATAGGTAAGCGCAATCTCCGCGCCCTGTGCCGCGCACGCCTTGGCGATACCCCAGGCAATCGATCGATTGTTGGCGACTCCCATAATCAGCCCGCGTTTGCCGGCCATCAATGAACCGGTGATAACGGACGAGTTCGCCTCAGACCCGGGCATGGGCTCGAATTCCTTGCTTATTCCGATTTGTGATTTTTGATTAGTAAGTTGCCGCATCCTACACAAATGGGTTTGGCGGTCCAGATAGCCTCAGGATTCGGATGCGCGGCCCATTGCCCGGTGCTGATGCTTAAGGCCATCCGGGCAGAATACGATTCAGTAAGGTGAAGATCAGGGTAGCCAGCATCCCTACTGGGCCGGAACCTGCATTTCGGCGGCGGTCTCCAATTTCGGCCGTTCCGAGCCTGCGATCCGGCCGTCATCGATCGTGATGATGCGGTCGGCAAATTGCAACGTACGGTGATCATGGGTAACGGCGAGGACCGCGCGCCTGGTGTCCTGCGCAACCTTGGCCAAGAGTTCCATCACGGCCATGCCGTTTTTGGCATCGAGCGCCGCCGTCGGCTCGTCTGCCAGAATGACGGACGGCGAGCCTGCAAGAGCCCGCGCAATGGAGACGCGTTGCTTTTCGCCGCCCGACATCTTCGACGGCATGGCGTTGATGCGATGGCCGAGTCCCACTGCTTCGAGCGCGTCGGCGGCGTTATCGTAGGCGTCGGGTCCGCTCAAGTCTCTGAGGTCCAACGCCAGCATGACGTTCTCTACCGCCGTCAATGTCGGCACGAGGTTGTAGGACTGGAACACGAAGCCGACGTGTTGGCGCCGCAGGTTGGCCAATTGCTCCTTGCTCATGTTTTGCGTCCGAAACCCCGCGAGCGACAGCTTGCCTTCCGTCGGTGTCAGGATGCAACCGAGAATTGAGAGTAGGGTCGTCTTGCCGGAGCCCGACGGGCCCATCAGCAGGGTCAGCTCGCCGGTATGCAGTTGCAGGTCGATACCCTTCAGCACCTTGACCTCGTTCGGTGCCGTGCCGAGCACCTTCACGATGCCTTCGGCTTCTAGGATGACTTTGCTGTTCGTTGGCTCGGACATTGTGGTCTCCAGAATTCCGCTAGCGACTGAACACGACGGCCGGATCAATCCGAACCACTTTGATGATGGCGCTGATCGCCGCGAATATGCACATTCCGATGGTGACCGCGAATAACCCGCCTGCGAGCTGCGGCGTCATCAATATCGTAAGCTTGGTATCCTGCGCGGCTTGGATTGCGAGCGTCGATAAGGCCATGCCGAGCACGTAGCCGATGAGACCGGAAAGGACGGCCTGCATCAGAATGACTTTAACGATGTAGCCAGCGCCCGCCCCCAGGGCACGAAGGGTCGCGAACTCATTGATGTGATCCTTCGTGCTCGAATAGAGGGTCTGCGCGACAATCACGATGCCGACAATGAGGCCAAGAAGCGCGCCCGCAATGAGCGCCGCACCGGCGCCCGTCTGGAACAGCCAATAGTGTTGGCTGCGCTTGCGGAATTCGTCTTGCGTCAGGATGTCGGTATCCGGCAGGCGCCGCTCGAGTTCGGCTCGCACCGTCTCGAGATCGGCGTTCGGCATAAGCGTCACGCGCTGATAGGAAGCCTGGTTTTGCTCGGCGCCCGACAGCCTGCGCGCCTCCTCGATCGACGTGAACACGAAGGGAAGCGTCGTGAACGAGCGAATGCGTTTGGTAATCGCAGCGAGCCTGACCGAGACGCCGTTCATCTCGCCTTGATCGCCAATGTGCGACACGCCCAAATCCGCAAAATAGCTCTGGTCAATGGCGACGCTGTCGGGCGCCTCGAGCGCTTGGCGGCTGCCCTCGACGATGTTCCATGGAAGCGCCTTCGGGCTATCGCCCGCGGTGCCGATTAGGAGGACCGTGTTGGTTCCGCCCTCGGGCTTGCGCCAGCGTGCGAAGGAAACGACCATGTCCTCGGAGTCCTGCACGCCCGGAGCCGAAAGGGCCATGTACCGCTCACGGCCCGACAGGAACGACGGATCGTCGTAGCTCTTGGTTCCGAGCGGCACGATCCAGAGGTCGGCGGGCGCCGCATCGATGATGGCAGCGATTTTCTTTTCCGAGCCGAGATAGATTCCTGATTGAACCGCGACGAGGACAACCGAGAACACGATGCCGACGATCGTGACGAAGAAGCTCAGACGGTCATGGAAAAGGTTGCGGTAGGCGAGTTTCGCTACCATCGGGATGTTGCGCCTCGGCGACCTCGGCCGCTTCGTGTGCGCGATTTGAGATTTGACCCCGACCGGAGCTTTGACTGCGAGTTCCATGACCTTTCCCCCTCCTCGAGGCGTTGGCCGGCTTCACGGACGATAACTGTTCGGCGAAACGTTTCCCAGGGCAGACGCTGCAGTCTGCCTTGGGGTTAACCTGTTGACCTTACTGGCAGGGCACGTCGACCAGGCCGGCGATGGCAGCCGAGAACCGGCGGCATACGCGCTTGGCGGCAGGTACCGAGATCGTCTTCTGTTCGGCCTTTCCGCTCGTCTCGGTCTTCTCGACCGTGGCGACCTTCTCGACCTTGGGTGCTTCGAGCTTCGCCATCGCCGGCGTTGTCGTGGTGGCGGCTTTGTCAGTTTCCTTGTCGAGCACTGCAGTGGTCGTCGTGCTTGTGCTCGCTGTCGACTGCGTTCCGCTGACATCCGCAGCCGGCGTTTTCGCGATCTCGGTCGTCGTCTCGTCGTTCGTAATCAGTTTGTCCTCGAGCTTTGCTGTCTGCACTTCGGGCTTGCTGACCTTGTAAGCGACGGCAGCCTTCGGAGCGCGCTTGATCTTGCGAACTGGAGCAGCGGCGGCCTCGTACTGGCGGCGAGCTGCGTAGCGCGGCTTATGGCAATTGCGGCCGCTGCCGTAGCCTTCGCCTGAATAACTCTGGTTCGAGTGGGCAATGAACGAGCCGAGCGGGAAGCCAAATCCGACCCGGACGCCCCCGGCATTCGCGGCGCTCGTCAGCGTGGTGCCGGCCAGCAGTGCAGCGGCGAGTGCGAGAGTGGTTTTGGTCATTGGAGCCTCCTCGGGCTTTCTGTTGCGGTCTTGTTTCAATCTCGGCGCCGGTTCTCTCCGGCTATGACTGGACAATGCCGCAACCGTCGTTGGCCCGCTGTTCCGGCCGGAACACACGATTCATTTCAGCGGCGTTTAATTTTAATTATGTTTATCAGCATGTTATGGCGTGCATCACGCTGCTGAATTCCGGAACGGAAGGCGATCTGCAGCAGCATCGCTGGCAATATTTGCAATGAAATTTTCGACGAACGCATCGATCGCCTCGACGACGAGGTGGCGCTGCCGATCGACGGTCACGATGTGGTAGCAGTCATCGAGCACGGTCAGTTGGACAGGGCCTCTCAGGTTGTCGCGCAGATACGTCGCGTTGTTCATGGCCGCGTAGTCGTCGTCGATTGGATGCACGATCAGCGTCGGCTGGCGCACGTAGGGCACCAGCTTTTGCATCGCCTTCACCAAATGGCGGTGCTCGAAAGCGGCACCACCCGGCGTTACGGGATGTCCGGCCTGCGAGGCGCCCCTGGACATTCGAGCCCTCTGGATGAATTCGCGAATTCGTTCGTCCTTGATGCCGTGCGGATCACGATGCGGAAACCTGAACAGGTTCGCGACCCACTTGGTGCGGATGAGTTTGAAGACCCGCGCGTACCAAGGGATCATCCAACCGTTGAGCCAAAGCGTCGGCGCAAGCAACGCGGTGGCGTTTACCTTGGCCGGGTTCCTGGCGGCGAGCATCACGGCCAGCACTGCCCCTGCCGAAAGCCCGCCGGCAATGACGACGTCACAATCCTTCTTGATGTCGTCGAGAGCCAGGCTGGCACCGCGGTACCAGTCGGTCCATGTGGAGGCCCGAAGCGCGTCTTCGCTGCCGCAGTGTCCGGCCAACATCGGGCAATGAACGGTATAGCCCTTGCTTGCGAGCCCGGTCGCAACGAAGCGCATTTCGACTGGCGTTCCACATAGCCGGTGCAGCAGCAGAATGCCGACCTTGCCGCGCCTGATCTTGAAGCCCACATCCCTCGTCATGTCATTCTTCCAAACAAAGAAATTTATCGCCCGATCAGAGGCTTAAAAGGTGCTTCTGAGCTGGGATGCTGCTGCGATCTAGGCAGCGATTTTGAGGGGAAGCGGCTCGGCGGCCGGCGAGGCGGTGGCTGCATCGAGAGCCGTCAACAACCTCTGTGCGTTGAAGCCGAAGCGCGTATTGAGTGGCTGGCGCGAAGCTTCGCGGATCGCTGCCGCGATCAGCCTGAAGCCGCGTTCGAGGAGCAAACCCTTGAGGCGGCGTGACGCGAAGACGTCGAGCAGCGCCCGAAAACGTAGAGCCACTGCGAGCCGGGCTTCGTCGGAACCTTCGAAGCCCGTCCAAATCTCGTTCTCGAGATCGCGGATCTCCCGCTCGGTGAGGCCCTTCAGGAGGGCAAGACCCTGACCTTTTCCGATCAGCAGCCGCATCGGTATATCGAGTTCGGCGGCGTCGACCCTCGGCACATCGGCCAGGTTCAATATTACGGTCATGGCATCGCTCCGAAATTCAGATCAAAGACCGATGCCGCCGAACGCCGCCCATGGCGATCCGGCTAGAACGATGATGTCGCGAGCCTTGAGGCCGCCGAGTTCGAAATGAACTTCGTGGCCCTCGAGATCTTCGCGGCGATTGCGGATTGCCGTTTGCTCGAAACGGTAGGCGCGGCCGTCCTCGGCGTAGATCACGCCGACTCCGAGATCGCGGCGGAATTTTTTGATTTCTCCGTACATGGGTCTCTCCTGAAGCAGCGGGTTGAGGACGTTTCCGTGTTCGATCGCTGCATCATGCTCGGAGGTGCGCGGAGCCGCTGTTCCGATGGGCACAGGAGATTGTGTGAGGAATGGAAAGTGCGCTGCGATGCCGGTTGAGGTTCGCGCAACGCCTCTGAAACGGCAGCGGGGAGGAGCGTGGAACGGAGCCGCATGTCCGCATCCGCGCATCCTCCCCGCACCAGGACCGGTGGCGGCTCGGCTAAGGAGGAAGCTCGCCGCCACTGGCCCATTGGGGCTCCGCTGGAAATTGCGCCTCCCGCATCAGCCGAGGGCACGCTCCGAGCAGAGTATTGCTGTCCGCGTTACTTGAAAAAGGCGTCGGCCCTCATTCCAGGCAGCAACGGCGGATTGCCTTCGAGATCGACCGTCACCTCGAGAACCTCGACGTCGGTCGGACGGCGCGCGCCGCGCAGAGCGAAGTGCGGCGATGACAATGTCGGCGCGAGTTCCGCTACGGTACCGGTGAACTCCTGGCCCGGATAAGCATTGCTCTTGACGACCACTTTGCCGCCGACCTTGATTTTCGAAACGTCGATCTCGTCGACTTCGGCTTTGAGACGCACGACCGACATATCGCCGAGAACGACAAGGGCTTGCTCGGGCGAAGGGGCGATCATCTCGCCGGCCTTCGCAGGAAGCTGCAGCACGGTGCCGTCGACGGGAGCGCGAATGCGGGTTTTTTCGAGCAGCGCTTCGGCGACCGATATGTCCGAGCGAGCCGCCTGAAGCGCCGATTCCAACCGATTTGGCGCCGGGACGTTACGCTTGGCCGAGGCAGTCGCATAACGGCCGCGCTCTTTCTTAAGATCTTCCTGGGCTTTTGTGACGTTACGGCGGGCGTCTGCAACGCGTTCGGCGCTGCCGGTACCCTGGCGTTTCGCTTGTAGTTCGTACTCGAGCACGAAGCGGGAATTCGTCACCGCGCGCTCGGCCGAAAACACGTTGTCCTCCGCATCACGAAGATCGTCGCGTCCTTTGTCCAGCGACTGCGCATCACGCTCACGCTTGCGCGATGCGGCTTCGGCTTCAGCCGCTTGCAAACGGGCGCGCGCCTCTTCGTCATCGAGCCGGATCAGAAGTTCGCCTTCTTCGACCTTGTCGTTCAGTTTTACGGTGACTTCGGCAATGCGCCCGAGAAGTTGTGCGCCGACGCGAACGAGGCCGGACTTCGGCTCGACGCGACCGGGCGCGGCGGCGATCCAGTCGATTCTTGGCGCTGCCGTCTCGACTTTCAAAGTTTCTTCGTCAGTGGACTTTGCGCCCACGAGATCGCTGCGCGAAATAGCGATTGCGCCGAACGCCGCCGCCCCAACGACCAGCGCGAGGAGGAGAAGTTTCGTCAAAAATCCCCTCTTAGGACGGCGGTTGCCTTCATCAGTGCTCATGTCATAATCCTCCTTAAGAATTCAATCGCGAGCCGGCGCCTTTGCGCCTTCCCACAACACGAGCGACGCTAGCGATCCTAATCCTCATTGACTGTTTCCGGTGGAACAGCTCATCGGGCCGCTGAAAAAAAGTCCGTACGCGGAGACGGCATCAGGCAAAAAAGAAAAAAGGCCTCGGGAATTTCCCGAAGCCTCAGATTTCTCGATATTCGATGAAGGGCTGAACGGCGTTTTGCAAATTCCTATTGGCACATCTCGCGGAGTGTCCAACCGACGATCTTGCAGCTCTCGCGGCCGCTGCTATTGACCGTGCACCTGCGGTCCGGCAGGCGCTGATAATCACAGAAATAATTGCCGGAATGGCCGGAATAACCGTGCATCGGCTTGGCGAATTTATAGTCTTGAACGAAGACTTCTTTGCCCCCACGAGCTTCGGCAGGCGAGCCGTTGAAAAGCGCCGCACCGGCAATCGTCGAGAAAGCAATGGCGATTGCCAACGTGTTGCTGAGAGTTGTCATTTATGGGTCCTCCTTAGGTGGGCCGGCGGCCCGGGTTTATTTCGATGGAGGCAGATTTAGCGACAGCCGTGCTTGGCCGCTGTTCCCGTTGGAACAGGGGTGTCGGTGCGGAAGAAATTGAGGTGCTTCACGGACGTCATTTCAATATATGCCGCAGCGTGAGAACCTCACATCAGTCGCCGGCCGCGGTACTTAAAAGTGGCGCGCTCAATATCGATATAGACTATGCGAAATGCGGTGGGGTGGAAATGACAAAACTCTGGGCGACGGTGGCAGGTCTTATCGCGATGTGGACGGGAGCGCCTAGTGTTGGGCCATCAAAAGTCGTGACGGGTACGGCTTACGATTTCGCGTTCTCAGGGATAGACGGTAAGCCGCTGCAGCTGGCCGACTGGCGGGGCAAGGTTCTGCTCGTCGTTAACACGGCATCGTTCTGCGGCTACACCAAGCAGTACGCCGGACTGCAAGAACTGTGGACGCGCTACGAGAAGGCCGGGCTCGTTGTGATCGGCGTGCCATCAAACGATTTTGGTGGCCAGGAACCGAAATCCGAAGGCGAAATAAAATCGTTCTGTCAGGGTGCATTCGGCGTCACCTTTCCTCTGACGTCGAAGCAGGTGGTGATTGGATCAGAGGCGCACCCCTTCTACAAATGGGCCGCC
This sequence comes from Hyphomicrobium sp., assembly GCF_035572195.1. Classification (GTDB taxonomy): domain Bacteria; phylum Pseudomonadota; class Alphaproteobacteria; order Rhizobiales; family Hyphomicrobiaceae; genus Hyphomicrobium_B. The sequence continues at coordinate 9,785 of NZ_DATNBA010000133.1, forward strand.
GATGCGATAGGCCCCAAGGGCCTGCCGAACTGGAATTTCCATAAGTATTTGATTGGACGCGATGGGCGATTGCTGCGGTCGCTTTCGACGCGATTAGCGCCAGCGTCGGAGGAAGTTACCAGCTGGATCGAAAAGGCGCTCGCCGAACACGCCTCGCAAGGTGCGGCTCTTCAAAATTGAACCGCAATCGCTGTCGAGCGTTTGCTTTGGGTGCGAGCACGATTCTCCGCTCAACGGTGCCAAAGCTCTCCGCTTTGACTGTCGCCTGAATTCGGCTCCGCAGACCGTGGTTTCAATTGCGTCAGCCGCGCAATTGGCCGGCGGCAGAGCAACACATGACAGGCACATCAAACATGTTTCGAAATTTCGCACCGAACCGCCGTCAGGTCTTGCGGGGTACCGGTGGGGTCGTTCTGTCTTCATGTCTTTTTGAAGCAGCCGGCGAAGCTCATGCGTTCGCGGGCGTCAGCAACGACGAACTTGGGCCGCAGGTCCCGTTTTCGTTCGATGACGTCACAAGGCAGGCCGAGGAACTTGCCAAGAAACCGTACGAGGAGCCGACCGTGCCGTCGCCCGGCGTCTTGGCCGAGATCACCTATGACGAATATCAGCGCATCCGCTATCTCGCCGATAAAAGCCTTCGCCTTGACCGTGACGGGCACTACCCGGTGCAACTCTTCCACCTTGGCAAATATGCAACCCATCCCGTTCGCATTCATGTCGTCGAGGGCACGGCCGCCCGCGAAGTGATCTACAGTCCGAAGCTATTTGACATCCCGGAGGACAGTCCGGCGCGCAAACTTTCTGCCGGAACGGGCTTCGCCGGCTTTCGCGTCATGGCGGACGACCTCAAGACGGATTGGTTCGCCGCAATGGGCGCTTCCTACTTCCGCACGTCCGGACCGTTCAATCAGTATGGCCTCTCGGCGCGCGGCATCGCAATCGATACGGCGATGCCGAAGCCCGAAGAGTTTCCCCGGTTCACTCACTACTGGCTCGAAGGTCCGCACGAGGCCCAAGGGCCTCTGACGATCTACGGACTGCTTGAGGGACCAAGTGTTACCGGCGCATATCGGATGCGTACCGAGCGGTCGACCAACGCCAAGGGCATCGCTCGCATCGTCATGGACATCGAGGCGCGGCTCTTTGCGCGCCAAGATATTGATCGCATCGGTATCGCGCCATTCTCCAGCATGTTCTGGTACGGAGAGGCGAACCGAAAGCAGGCGACGGACTGGCATCCGGAAATTCACGACAGCGACGGTCTTGCCATTCTCACGGGTACGGGCGAGCGGATTTGGCGACCGCTCAACAATCCACCGCGCGTTATGACCAGCGTTTTCGTGGACCGCGACGTCAAGGGTTTCGGACTGCTACAGCGCGATCGCGAATTCGGCCACTACTTGGATGACGGCATCTTCTACGAACGACGCCCGTCGGTGTGGGTCGAGCCGCTCGATCCGTGGGGTGAAGGCGCGGTGCAGCTGGTAGAAATTCAGACGACCGATGAGACCTTTGACAACATCGTCGCTTACTGGGCGCCGAAAGACGACTTCAAATCCGGGCAGCGGCGGACTTGGCGATATCGGCTTTCATGGCTGGACGAAATTCCGTTCCCGGAGGGGATCGCACGCTCTATAGGAACATGGACGGGTCTCGGCGGCCGCCCCGGACAAGAACGCCCGGCGGACGTTCGCAAGTTCGTCATCGATTTTGAGGGGAAGGCTTTCGAGGGCCTCGGCCGCAACGACGGTGTCGAACTCATCGTCGACGCGTCTCACGGGATCGCGTCGGGCGTCTACAACCATCCGGTTGTCGATCAGAAACAACGCTGGCGGGCCATTTTCGACATCAAAGCCATTGGCGCCGGCCCGGTCGATCTCAGGGTGTTCCTTCGCAAGGACAAGCAGGCGCTGACGGAAACTTGGATTTACCAGTATTTCCCCAACGAGACGTGACAACAGGGCCTGGCACCTAGTGCGCCGCGCCCGTCTCAACCGGCAAACCGTTGTCCTGGCCCCACTCGGCCCAACTGCCATCGTAGACGGCAGCGTTCGTCTGGCCCAGCACTGCAAGCGCCAATGCGAGCATTGAGGCGGTGACGCCCGAGCCGCACGTCGTCACGACCGACTTCGACACGTCGATGCCGACGCTCTTGAACAACGCGCTGAGTTCAGCCGGCGATTTGAACGTGCCGTCGGGATTCAACAGCTGCTGCGACGGGACGTTCTTGGCACCCGGAATATGACCCGAGCGCAGGCCCGGCCGAGGTTCGGCCTCGCGCCCCTCGAAACGGCCGGCGGGACGCGCATCGACGATTTGCGTGCCGGACTTCTTCAGAAGCGCCTTCATTTCTTCGAGGTCGCGAATGATTTCGGTGTTCTGCAACGGCGTGTAATGCCGTTCCGAGCGCTGGGCGGGACGGCCGTCTTCCAGCGGCCGGCCCTCGGCCTTCCATTTCCTTAGACCGCCATTCAATACGGCCACGTCCTGGTGCCCCATGGCGCGGAACGTCCACCACACGCGCGCTGCTGAAAAGATGCCATTGGTGTCGTAGACGACGATTCGCGCACCGTCGCCAATGCCCATTTTCTTCATGCGCGACGCGAACTTAACCGTCGACGGCAGCATATGGGGAAGCGACGATTTCTCGTCCGAAAGATCGTCGATATCGAAGAACAGGGCGCCTGGAATGTGCTCGGCGAGATATTCCTTCTTTGCGTCGCGGCCTGCTGTCGGAAGATGCCAGCTGCCGTCGAGCACGATAAGGTCGGGAGAGGATAGATGGCTCGCGAGCCAGTCCGTTTCGACGATCCAGTTCTTAGCGGTCTTTGGCAAGAGGTTCCCCACGCTCGAAGTCATTGCGGAAATTACGGCTGACAGCACATAGGCAAAACTCCCCTGCGTCGCAAGTTGGCGAAAGTGCCTTCTGACAGCGCCGATGTCGTTCTGCTGGCTGGTCCTTGAACAAAGTTTATCGTGCTCGTTCCATACGATCTGCAAGCTCCCGCGATGTCGGTTCCGCCGCGCCGATGAGGCCGCTCAGATCCACCACCGCAGCACATCTTTCGTTATTCATACATAATCGCATCCGTTGACGAGTTTCGCTTGTCGCGAGAAACTGTACCATTAGTGTATTTCACGTCGTCTCCGTTTCGCCGGGGGCGGGCCCAAAAGTGATTTTATCATGTTTTTCAAAGCCATTGCTTTGCTGATCGCCGCCATCGTCGGCTACTACTTATTCGACACCGGCTCTGAACAAGGCGCCATTTTCCTTGCGCTGCCGGTTTCGGCAATCGCGGTCGTACTGCTGCTTGGGTGGTCAAGCTGACGGTTCCGCCCGCTTTGGCCGTTTGGGCGGCCTAGGGCCGTTCCCGCGCTTGCGATTTGCGCATTGTTTTCGGAACCGCTCCCGCGTATGAAAGCGGCTCCCCAGCCTTGTGTGCCGGACGCCTCCTGATAATAGCAGGACGACTAGCGCCATTCGGTGCAGGAGTGAACGATTGCGCCGGATTTTGCCGGCCGATCGTGTTGAAGGTTAAGCGGCGGAAGGCAAAGACGGACTTCGGACGCGGGCGTGGCGGAACTGGTAGACGCACTTGGTTTAGGTCCAAGCGGCGAAAGTCGTGGGGGTTCAAATCCCTCCGCCCGCACCAGTGCGCCTTTGGGGGCCGCCGGGATAGAAGATTTGTAGACAGACAGACGACTTCCCAGACTATTGGTCGATCGATGAGACCAACGGGTCTCCAATCAGGAAACGGACGATGCAGGTTACGGAAACGGCACGAGACGGATTGAAGCGCACCCTGCAAGTGGTCGTCGCGCAGGCTGAGTTGAGCGAGCGCTTCACAGAGCGTCTCGATGAACTCAAGGACCGGGTACAAATCAAAGGCTTCCGTCGCGGCAAGGTCCCGCTGACGCATCTGAAAAAGCTCTACGGCAAATCGTTGATGCAGGAAGTGATGGAGCAGACGCTCAACGATACGAGCGCCAAGGTCATCAAGGATCGCAACGAACGTCCCGCGCAGCAGCCGAAAGTCGAGCTCGTCGAGGCTAACGAGGAAACATTCGAACGCATCGTCAATGGCGAGGCGGACCTCGCCTATAACATGTCGTTTGAGGTTTTGCCGCCGATTCCCGTCGCCGACCTCAAGACATTGAAGCTCGAGCGGCTCGTCGCCGACGTCGATGATGCGGCGATCGACAAGGCGCTGTCGGATCTTGCGGAGCGGAACACGTCATTTGAACCCGAGGACGGCCGCGCCGCAGGCGAAGGCGATCTCGTGACCATGAACTTTGTCGGCCGCGTCGATGGAGAAACGTTCGAGGGCGGCTCGGGAGAGGGCGCCAGTCTCGTCATCGGCAAAAAGCAGTTCATACCGGGCTTCGAAGAAGGCGTAACGGGCCTGAAGGCAGGAGACAAAAAGGTCGTTACGGCGACCTTCCCGGACGACTATCCGATGAAGCAGCTGGCCGGCAAGACGGCCGATTTCGACGTCGAGGTAACGGCCGTCGCCAAACCGAAAAAGCCCGAAATCGACGAAGATTTTGCCAAGGGCCTCGGCGCGGAAACCCTCGAAAAGCTTCGCGGCTTCGTTTCCGAGCAGATCAAGCGCGAGTACGACCAGGCGTCGCGCGCCAAGCTGAAGCGCGAGATTCTGGACGCGCTCGACGCCGAACACAAATTTGAGTTGCCGGCATCCCTTGTCGATTTCGAATTCAACAATATATGGACGCAACTCGAGAACAATCTCAAAGCCACGAACAAAAGCTTCGCCGACGAAGGCAAAACCGAGGATGAAGCGCGTGCCGAATATCGCGGCATCGCCGAGCGGCGGGTCCGGCTCGGGCTCGTGATCGGCGAGATCGGTGAGAAGAACAAGTTGCAGGTTTCACAGGAAGAAATGCGCCGCGCCCTCGTCGAGCAGGCCCGCCGCTATCCCGGCCACGAGAAGCAGGTTTACGAGTACTACGAAAAGACGCCGGGAGCGCTCACCGAGCTTCGCGCCCCGATTTTCGAAGACAAGGTCATCGATCACGTGATTGCACAGGCAACTCCAACGGAAAAGAAAGTATCACGAGACGAACTCTTGAAAGCAGTGGAAGAAGCGACCGAGAGCTGAGCCGGCCGGGTTCTCAAGGCCATCCCGGCGGCGCAATCTCTGCGAGCTAGAATATGCGACTCTGACCGCCGGCCGAGACGGCCGTGCGGCTGAAACGAGGAAAGACGAAGCAATGCGCGATCCTGTCAACACCGTGACGAACACGTTCTGGCCTATGGTGGTCGAACAGACGACGCGCGGCGAGCGCGGATACGACCTGCCGTCGCGCCTGCTGAAAGAGCGCATCATCTTCGTCACCGGTCCGGTCGAGGACCACATGGCGGCATCGATCTGCATGCAGCTTCTGTTTCTCGAGTCCGAGAACCCGAAGAAAGAAATTTCGATGTACATCAATACGCCGGGCGGTGTCGTCACGGCGGGCATGGCGATCTACGACACCATGCAGTTCGTGAAGCCTGCGGTTGCGACGTTGTGCATCGGTCAGGCGGCGTCGATGGGGTCGTTGCTTCTTTGCGCTGGTGAGAAGGGCATGCGCTACGCGCTGCCGAACGCCCGCGTCATGGTGCATCAGCCCTCGGGCGGTTTCTCCGGTCAGGCTTCCGATATCGAACGCCACGCCGAGGACATCATCAAGATGAAGCGGCGGCTCAACGAAGCGTACGTCAAGCACACCGGCCAGACCTACGAGATGATCGAGAAGACGCTCGATCGCGACTACTTCCTCACGGCGGAGCAGGCGTGTGACTTCGGACTCATCGATAAGGTTCTGCAAAGCCGGGATGAAACCGAAGCGGGCGTGTTCGATATCAAGGCGGCGACTTGATAGGTGCAGCAGCAACGCAATTGTCGCACCGCGGCAGATTGCAACGCTGCGCCGCCGTCGATCAATAACGAGAACAAATGCCCAACACCCGCCGCCGCCGTTTGGTGAATTTTAAGCGTGAATTGCGGTGTTGCCTGCACGTCCGCCTGACTGTGGCAATACCGCCGCTTGCGAGGTGCGGCCGGGTGCGTTCCATTAATCCAATGTTGATCTGCTGAACGGTAGCGTGCTGATGTTCGTTCGGAGTTTTCTAGTCGCCGAACGTTGGCAGTGAACAGCGGGCCAAAGCAAGAACATCGAAGAAGCGATGGATCTTGCATTGAAGGTGAGAAGAAATGGCTCAAGAGAAGAACACTCTCTACTGCTCCTTTTGCGGCAAGAGCCAGCATGAGGTCCGCAAACTGATTGCCGGTCCGACCGTATTCATCTGCGATGAATGCGTCGAGCTCTGCATGGACATCATCCGCGAGGAGAACAAGAACACCCTCGTCAAATCGCGCGATGGCGTTCCGACACCACAGGAGATTTGTGGTGTTCTCGACAGCTATGTCATCGGCCAGTATCACGCCAAGCGCGTTCTGTCGGTCGCCGTTCACAATCACTACAAGCGGCTCAATCACGCATCGAAGAACAACGACGTCGAGCTGGCGAAGTCGAACATTCTGCTCGTCGGTCCGACCGGCTCGGGTAAAACGCTGCTGGCGCAAACGCTGGCGCGAATCCTCGACGTGCCGTTCACGATGGCTGATGCAACCACGCTGACCGAAGCCGGCTACGTCGGTGAAGATGTCGAGAACATCATTCTGAAACTTTTGCAGTCGGCCGATTACAACGTCGAGCGGGCTCAGCGCGGCATCGTCTATATCGACGAAGTCGACAAGATCAGCCGCAAATCAGACAATCCATCGATCACGCGCGATGTATCGGGCGAGGGCGTGCAGCAGGCGCTCTTGAAGATCATGGAAGGCACCGTCGCGTCCGTTCCGCCGCAAGGCGGTCGCAAGCACCCGCAGCAGGAATTCCTGCAGGTCGATACGACGAACATCCTGTTCATCTGCGGCGGCGCGTTTGCGGGTCTCGAAAAGATCATTTCACGGCGCGGCAAGGGTTCCTCGATCGGATTTTCCGCCAAGGTCACCGGGCCCGATGAGCGGCGCACAGGCGAAATCCTGCGCCACGTCGAGCCGGAGGATTTGTTGAAGTTCGGCCTCATCCCCGAATTCATCGGCCGCTTGCCGGTAATCGCGACGCTCGAAGATCTCGACGAAGGTGCGCTTGTTCAAATCCTGACCGAGCCGAAGAATGCCATCGTCAAACAGTACCAGCGCCTCTTCGAAATGGAGGACGTGAAGCTGGCCATCACGCTCGACGCGTTGAAGGCTATCTCGCGTAAGGCAATCGAGCGCAAGACCGGCGCCCGTGGTCTCAGATCCATCATGGAGGGCATCCTGCTCGACACGATGTATGATCTGCCGACCCTCAAGGGCGTAGAAGAAGTTGTGATCGGTCCCGAGGTCGTCGAAGGCTCGGCGAAGCCCCTCAGGATTTATTCCGATCGAGCTGAAGAAAAGGGCTCGGCGGGCTGATGCGGGAAGCGACTGCCGGCCCTTCCGGAGGGGCCGGTCCCGACACTTGCGAAGCGGGGCGATGGTCCCCATTTGTTCGAAGGGTGGCGTTAAGCGGCCGACCGGGGATTTATTCACAGTTCCGGAATTTGGCTCTTGAGTTCCCCCACGCTCGCGCTCACGAGCACGCCAACGTCGCCACAAAAGGGGCGGGAAGCGTGGCTCCTAAAGTGGAACGATGCGTGCAATGCGTTGGTAGGCTTTGAAAAGAGTTTCAGCGCTCGGCGATAGGTATTGAAATGAGCGAAGAGAAAAAGACCAAAGAAAAGGCCAGCGGCAAGGAGCTGTTCCCAGTCCTTCCGCTTCGGGACATCGTGGTCTTCCCTTACATGGTCGTGCCCCTGTTCGTCGGCCGCGAGAAATCGATCGCGGCACTCGAAGAGGTCATGCGCGCCGATAAGCAGATCCTGCTCGCGGCCCAGAAGAACGCCGGCGACGACGATCCGGCTCCGGATGCGATCTATGAGATCGGAACGCTCGCGTCCGTATTGCAGCTTCTGAAGCTGCCGGACGGAACCGTGAAGGTCCTGGTTGAAGGCAACGCGCGCGCCAGGATCACGCGCTACACCAGCAACACCAGCTATTTCGAAGCTGAGGTCGAACGTGTCGCCGAAGTGCCCGGCGCCAAGGACGAACTCGAAGCCCTCGCGCGTTCGGTCGTGACGCAATTTGAAAGCTACGTGAAGCTCAACAAGAAGGTCTCCCCCGAGGTCTTGAGCAACGTCGGCCAGATCGAGGACTACGCCAAACTCGCCGACACGATCGCGTCGCACCTCGCCGTGAAGATTTCCGACAAGCAGGACGTGCTGGAAACCGCCAGCATTTCCGAGCGGCTCGAGCGCGTCTATACGCTGATGGAAAGCGAAATCTCGGTCCTTCAGGTCGAGCGAAAGATCCGTTCGCGCGTCAAGCGCCAGATGGAGAAGACGCAGCGCGAGTACTATCTGAATGAGCAGATGAAGGCCATTCAGAAGGAACTTGGCGACTCCGACGAGCGCGACGACATCTCCGAGTTCGAGGAGAAAATCGAGAATACGAAGCTGTCGAAAGAGGCCAAGGACAAGGCGCTGGCGGAGCTGAAGAAGCTCAAGCAGATGTCGCCGATGTCGGCCGAAGCGACGGTCGTGCGCAACTATCTCGATTGGCTGCTCTCGATCCCATGGGGCATCAAGGGCAAGATCAAGAAGGACATCGCGGAAGCGCAAGCGATCCTCGATCAGGAGCACTATGGCCTCGACAAGGTCAAGGAGCGCATCCTCGAGTACCTCGCCGTACAGGCGCGTACGAATAAGCTGAAAGGGCCCATTCTGTGCCTCGTCGGTCCTCCCGGCGTCGGCAAGACTTCGCTTGGCAAATCGATTGCCAATGCGACGGGTCGCGAATTTGTGCGCATGTCGCTGGGCGGCGTCAGGGACGAAGCGGAAATCCGCGGTCATCGCCGTACCTACATTGGCTCGATGCCCGGCAAGGTCATCCAGTCGATGAAAAAGGCAAAGCGGACGAACCCGCTTTTCCTCTTGGACGAGATCGACAAGATGGGTCAGGACTTCCGCGGCGATCCGGCGGCGGCGCTGCTCGAAGTGCTGGACCCTGAGCAGAATGCGACGTTCAACGATCACTATCTTGAGGTCGATTACGACCTCTCGAACGTGATGTTCGTGACGACGGCGAATACGCTCAACATTCCGCCCGCCTTGATGGACCGCATGGAGATCATTCGCCTTGCGGGCTACACCGAGGATGAAAAGCTCGAAATCGCCAAACGCCACTTGATGCCGGAGCAGTATTCTGCGCACGGCCTCGATGCCGGCGAGTGGACGGTTGAAGACGGCGCACTGAAGGAAGTCATTCGCCGCTACACGCGAGAAGCGGGCGTCCGTTCGCTCGAGCGTGAAATCGCGAAGCTGGCGCGTAAGGCCGTGAAGGAGATTCTGACGTCGTCGAAGACGTCGATCGTCATCACCGCCGAGAACGTCCACGACTTCCTCGGAGTGCCGAAGTACCGCTACGGCGAAGCCGAACTTGAAGATCAGGTCGGCATCGTGACTGGGCTTGCGTGGACCGAGGTAGGTGGCGAACTGTTGACGGTTGAAGGCGTCATGATGCCGGGCAAGGGCAGGATGACCGTCACCGGCAACCTGCGCGACGTGATGAAGGAGTCGATCCAGGCTGCAAACGCCTACGTGCGTTCGCACTCGATTGACTTCGGCATCCACCCTAGCCTGTTCGAGAAGCGCGACATCCACGTACACGTACCTGAAGGCGCCACGCCGAAGGATGGACCTTCTGCCGGCGTTGCGATGACGACGGCCATCATCTCGGTCCTGACCGGCATCCCGGTCCGCAAGGACGTGGCGATGACGGGCGAGATCACGCTGCGCGGTCGCGTGTTGCCGATCGGTGGCCTCAAGGAAAAGCTCCTTGCGGCGCTGCGCGGTGGCATCAAGACGGTCATCATCCCAGAGGAGAACGCCAAGGACTTGGCGGAAATTCCGACGGAAGTGCAGACGAAGATGGACATCATTCCGGTGGCGCGTGTCGAAGACGTGCTGAAGATCGCGTTGATCCGCATGCCGGAAGCCATCACGTATGATGAAGCTGCCGAAGCCGAAGCTCTCGAAGCTAAAGAAAGAGAGAAGGGCGGGTCGCGCATCACGGCGCATTAACGTTGCGCCGATCTGAAATCGGTCACCGATTGGTGAACGGAAATTGCCCCTGCGCATGCTCTGCGCAGGGGTTTTTTGTTGTGGCGATTGCGAGCATTTTGACGCGCATTTATGCGGAAATACGGGCGATTTGCGCTTGACGGACGATGCGTTTGAGCGCTTTTAGCCGGTCATGCGCGGCCGGTGTTTCCCCCGATGTGGCCGCCTCGGGCTTCGCGCCCTGAGCTGAAGCCCACTCTCCCAAATTAGAGGACCGATTCACATGAGCAAAAAAGATTTGATTGATGCCGTCGCCAGGGAGTGCGAACTCACGAAGGAAAAGGCGAGCGTTGCCGTCGACGCTGTGCTTGCGCATATTCGCGCAGCAATGAAGGACGGCCACGAAGTACGCATTCCGGATTTTGGAACATTCAAGGTCGCCGACCGCAAGGCGCGCGAGGGGCGTAACCCGGCAACCGGTATGACGATCCAGATCCCGGCGTCGCGCGTGCCGAAGTTCACCCCTGCGAAGGGCCTGAAGGACGCGCTGAACTGATTGTTCTGCTTTGATGTCTAGCCGGACGCGCGCAGCGACAAGCCGCGCGCGTCTTTGTTTTGACAGTCTGCGATTGAGCGACTAGCAGAAAGTTGCTTCGGGCGGTTAGCTCAGCGGTAGAGCGCCTCGTTTACACCGAGGATGTCGGGGGTTCGATCCCCTCACCGCCCACCATCTCTGATTGGCGCTGGCGACTCCCCTGCGGGGAGCCGGCCGCCAGTGCCGAAGAATCGCGGTGGCCGCTCCGCTCGGCGCGGATATCCGCATCGCGTACGGTACCTAGCCGTCTCACCGACCGTCATCGCTCCACACATCATTCCGAGGGAAATAAAGACCATGGCCGTCTCGATGTATGCTATCGCCGTACCGACGTTTCAGAAGCAACTGACCGCGCTCGACGCGATTCTCGACAAGGCGACGGAATACGCCGCCGCGAAAAAGATCGATATCTCGGTGCTGCTCGCGGCCCGGCTTTACCCGGATATGTTCAATCTCACCCGTCAGGTGCAGTTGGCGACGGACTTTGCTAAGGCCGCTCCGGCGCGACTTGCCGGAACTCCGGTTCCGAGCTTCCCGGACACCGAGACGACAATGCCCGAGATCAAACAGCGTATCGCCAAGACACTCGCACTTCTTGCGGATGTGAAGCCGGAACAGCTGAATGGATCGGAGACGAAACAGCTGACGGTAAATGTCGGAGGCAAGGAGGTGACGCTTACCGGGCAGGACTATCTGCTGCACGTGTCGTTCCCGAATTTTTATTTCCATTGCGCAACCGCTTACGACATCCTGCGGCACAACGGCCTTGAGATTGGCAAGCGCGACTTCGTTCGCGGGTAAAGCAGATAGGCTGGGCGTTCGCGCCTCAGCGGCCGATCTGCAGCTTGACGGACGGGCGGGCATCACGTATTCCGACGCCTGTGACAACGGGCGCTCCAAGTGGCGCCCGTCGCTTTCTGGATTGCGGGAGTAGCTCAGTTGGTTAGAGCGCCGCCCTGTCACGGCGGAGGCCGCGGGTTCAAGTCCCGTCTCTCGCGCCATTTTCCTCAGACAAAGTCAATCTGGCAGGAATTTGCTGCGTTCCCTCGCTTCCGGAAAGACGGCCGGCAGGGCTAGGGAAGCAAACGCGCGAACCGCGAAACCCTCACAAGGGTCCGCGACGCCACGCCGGCGGAGAAACAAGGAAAACGGTATACCGCTGCGCTGCGGCCGGCTCTCAGGCGGTCGTCGCAATGGAGCGTATGCTTGGGAAAGCCGAGGGCGAATTCATCCAGCTGGTGATGCTCGCGAAATCCAATTCCGTGCTCGCAAGGCGGCGCACGATCGTCTCGGCCACGATATAGCTCGGAAGCCAGCCCGGCATCGCGAACATCCGTTATCGCGTGGTCGTCTGCTTTCAATTGTTGAGAATATTCCGGCCACCTTTGGTGCCCGGCCCCACTGGTGAACGAGGTGATCGCCGGTGCGCTGACCTTGTGCGGCGATCGTTGGGCGCCGGTGTCGATGATTCGTTGGGGCATTGTTTCCCAACGGCGGAGGACAGTTCGTTTCCACTACGTGATGCTTGTCGGTCGGCCTCCTAGAGGCCGACCGTACGAGCCATCAGATATCGAGCGTGTTGTCACGCTCCCACTGCGTCAGATGCGAACAATACGCGTTCCACTCGGTCCTCTTCATCTTCAGATAGGCGTTGGAAAATTCTTCGCCGAGCATCTCCTTCAGCTCTGCATCGTTGTCGAAGTTCCGAAGGGCATCGAGCAGATTGAGCGGTAGTTTCGGCGCATCCGTCACCGTATGACCGTGCTGGTACATATCGATATCGAGCCGCTTGCCGGGGTCGGCCTTTTTATGGATGCCGCTGAGGCCAGCAGCAATGATCACGGCTTGCAGAAGGTATGGATTCGCCGCGCCGTCAGGCAGCCGAAGTTCAAAGCGACCCTTGCCCGGCACGCGTACCATGTGCGTGCGATTGTTGCCCGTCCAGGTGACGGAGTTTGGCGCCCACGTCGCGCCCGAGATTGTGCGCGGCGCATTGATCCGCTTGTAGGAGTTGACGGTGGGGTTGGTGATGGCCGAGAGCGACTCGGCGTGCCTCATGATGCCGCCGAGGAAATGGTAGCCCTGCTGCGACAGGCCCATCTCATCGCTGGGATCGTAGAACATATTTGTCTTGCCGGTCTTGTCCCAGACCGAGATGTGCGCGTGGCAACCGTTGCCGGTTAGCCCCATGAACGGCTTGGGCATAAACGTCGCGCGCAAGCCGTGCTTCTCAGCAATTGCCTTCGCCATGAATTTGAAAAACGCATGACGATCTGCGGTGATGAGGCTGTCGTCGAAGTTCCAGTTCATCTCCCACTGGCCGTTGGCGTCCTCGTGGTCGTTCTGGTAGGGGCCCCATCCGAGCTCCAGCATGCAGTCGCAAATTTCGGAGATGACGTCGAAGCGGCGCATCAGTGCCTGCTGATCGTAGCAGGACTTCGTTGCGGTATCCGCGTCGTCCGAGATCATGGTTCCGCATGGTTTCGTCAGGAAGAATTCGCACTCCACGCCGGTCTTGATATAGAGACCTTCTTTGGCCGCATCGGCCATGAGCTTCTTGAGTACGACGCGCGGCGCCTGGTCGACGTACTTATCTTCCATCATGCAGTCGGCCGCGACCCAGGCGACTTCTTTTCTCCACGGAAGCTGGATGAAGGACGAAGGATCCGGCATGCCGAATAGATCCGGATGGGCTGGTGTCAGGTCGAGCCACGTCGCAAAACCTGCGAAACCAGCGCCATCCTTCTGCATATCGGCGATGGCCACAGCCGGAACGAGCTTTGCACGCTGACTGCCGAAGAGGTCCGTGTAGGAAATCATAAAATACTTGATGCCGCGCTCTTTCGCCAGCGTAGCGAGATCCTGAGACATGGGCGTCTCCCCGGGGGTTTTGAGATTTTTCGCTTTTTCGGCTTCCTTAAAGATCGTTGCGAGGTCCTGAGTCATGAGCATTTCCCTAGTTTTTTTGGAGAATTCTTGACTTCTTATTCAAAAAAAATCGGCGATTAAAAACCGCCGTTTCCTGGAATCCATGTTGTTCCTGCCAACGGCACCCGTGCCATTGCCGCCGCTTCAAGTGTCAGGGCGACAAGATCTTCCGGCTCGAGATTGTGGACACTGTTATGTCCACACGCTCTTGCGATCGTCTGAACCTCGAGGTTCATGACTTTCAGGTAGTTTGCAAGGCGCCGACCGCCCTTGACCGCATCGAAGCGTGACATCAGTTCGGGATCCTGCGTCGTGATGCCTGCCGGATCTTTGCCCTCATGCCAGTCGTCGTAAGCGCCGGCCGTGGTGCCAAGTGCCTGGTACTCTTCCTCGTTGGCGGGATCGTTGTCGCCAAGTGCAACCAGAGCCGCGATGCCGATTGAAACTGCATCGGCGCCGAGTGCCAGTGCTTTTGCAACGTCTGCACCATTGCGGATGCCGCCCGATACAATGAGCTGCACCTTGCGATGCATGCCGAGATCCTGCAGCGCCTGCACAGCAGGTCTGATGCACGCCAGCGTCGGCAGACCGACGTTCTCGATGAACACTTCCTGCGTTGCGGCGGTGCCGCCCTGCATGCCATCGAGCACGACAACGTCCGCGCCAGCCTTAACCGCCAGTGCAGTGTCATAGTACGGGCGCGTGCCGCCGATTTTCAGGTAGATGGGCTTTTCCCAGTCGGTGATCTCGCGAAGCTCCTGGATCTTGATCTCGAGATCGTCAGGCCCCGTCCAGTCCGGATGCCGGCAAGCGGACCGCTGGTCGATGCCCTTGGGAAGATTACGCATCGCGGCGACGCGATCGGATATCTTCTGACCCAACAGCATACCGCCGCCGCCGGGCTTGGCGCCTTGACCGACGACGACTTCAATGGCGTCGGCTTTGCGCAGATCGTCAGGATTCATCCCGTAACGCGACGGCAGATATTGGTAGACGAGTGTCTTCGATTGCCCGCGCTCTTCAGGCGTCATGCCGCCGTCGCCGGTCGTCGTCGACGTTCCGGCGATCGAAGCGCCGCGGCCAAGTGCTTCCTTGGCATGGGCCGACAGAGCGCCGAAACTCATGCCCGCGATGGTGATCGGAATTTTGAGTTCGATGGGCTTCTTGGCGAACCGCGTTCCCAAGACGACATTGCTGGTGCACTTCTCGCGATACCCTTCCAGCGGATACCGCGATATCGACGCGCCAAGGAAAAGCAAATCGTCGAAGTGGGGCACCCGGCGCTTGGCGCCGGCGCCGCGGATGTCGTAGATGCCTGTCTGCGCGGCGCGCCGGATCTCCGACAGCGTGTAATCGTCAAACGTCGCAGACTTACGAGGCGTCGTCGGGGGGTTATGATATGACATCAGTAAGCATCCGCGTTGTCGATGTTGAAGTTGTAGAGTTTGCGCGCTGAGCCGTAGCGCTTGAACTCGCTCGATTTGACGTCGGTAATTCCGGCCCGCTTCAGCAGCTTCTTGATGGCGTCATGATGCTCGGGGCGCATTTCCTTCTCGATGCAATCGGCGCCGAGGCTTTTCACCTTTCCGCGCACGAACAACTTGGCTTCGTAGATGGAATCGCCGAGCGCATCGCCCGCGTCGCCGAGAACCACAAGGTGGCCGCTCTGCGCCATGAACGCCGACAAGTGGCCGATGTTGCCCTTGACGACGATGTCGATGCCCTTCATCGAAACACCGCAGCGCGACGCGGCGTTGCCTTCGATCAAAAGCATTCCGCCATGTCCCGTCGCGCCGGCGTATTGGCTGGCGTCTCCGGTTATCCGAACATTGCCCGACATCATATTTTCGGCGACGCCAGGTCCGGCCGATCCGTGCACGGTTATCGAGGCCTGCTTATTCATTCCTCCGCAGTAGTAGCCGACGCTACCCCGGATATTGATGTTGATCGGCGCGTCGACACCGGCAGCGACGGCGTGGAAGCCCATCGAATTGACGATCTCCCAGTCCGGCTCGTTCGTGCCCGCCGACTGGCGGTGTAGGTCTTGATTCAAATCGCGAAGGGGCGTCTTCGCTAGATCAATCTTGCGCATGGAGCGGTTTCCTAGATTTGTTTCAGCGTTCCCAGAAGTAGACGGTTGAAGGCTCCGGTTCCCAAACCTTGGCCTTGTCGATGTCAGGCAAATTCACCAGCGCGCGAAATTCCGAGCCGAATGCAACGTACTGATCGGTTTCCGCCATGACTGCCGGCTTGCAGGCGATCGGATCGCGCAGAACGCCGAAGCCGTTCTTTGTACCAACGACGAATGTGAAGAAGCCGTCGAGATCGTCGAGGCTTTTGGTCAGAGCTTCGCCGAGGTTCATTCCCTGCTTCATGCGCGATGTGAGATAGGCTGCGGCAACCTCGGTGTCGTTTTGGGTCTCGAAGGTCATCCCTTCGCGACGAAGTTCACGGCGCAAATTGTTGTGGTTGGAAAGCGAGCCGTTGTGCACGAGGCACTGGTCGTATCCGGTCGAGAACGGATGCGAGCCGAGCGTCGTCACCGCCGACTCCGTCGCCATACGCGTATGGCCGATGGCGTGCGTACCCTTCATACCCGAAAGATCGAAGCGCTTCGCCACATCGGTCGGAAGACCGACTTCCTTGTAGATCTCGATCGAAGCACCGGTAGCCATCACGCTCACCGAGGGGCGCAGCGCCCGGATTGCAGCCACGGCCTCGTCAGCTTTCTGCTCGGGAACCGTCAGCACGGCGTGCGTCGACTTCACCGACAAGCTGACGTTGCCGCCGATCGCTTTGGAGATCGAAGCTTCGATGTCCTTGAAGTCTGCGTCGGGATTGGGCGACTGCAATGTGATTTTCACTTTGCCGTCGGTGGGGGTTCCATAGACCGCGAACCCAGCCGAGTCCGGCCCCCGATCACACATCGTCGTCAGCATTTGATTGGTGAGAGCGCCGAGCCGCGGTTCTAACGCTTTGTCTTTTAAGAAAAGACCGACAATTCCACACATTTTGGCCTGCCCATCTGTTGCTTCCAGTTGCAGACAAACTATCGCAGGCGAAATTCACTGTCAATCATTGAGAAACAAATTTTCTTCCTGCTCAACAAAATTTTGCGCCGCAATAAGCCGTCTCGGATACGATTGCGAACGTGACGGAATGAAGACAATCGGTTCTTGCTCACGCGAGCAAGATTGCTGGGATGGCCGTCGGTGCGCGCCTAAATTCCGGACGAAGAGCGTAACCGGTCGATCGCAGAACACTGCGTAAATCAGAATTGGCACCGACTGGCGCGTCGTCGCAAAGCGCCCGGCGTTCAGCGGAACGGCGGGCGCTGTCGAAGTCGACGTCCTCGTATCTGCAATCCGCTACCTTCTTTGATAAACAATAATAGAGAGGTACGTCGCCGGAAGTTTGGTCAGCGTTTCAGGGCCGTGAAATTCGGCAGAGTCGAACAGCATGCAGTCACCCGGCTCCATGCGATAACTGTTCTCTCCGTGAAGATAGTTGACTTCGCCGGTAAGCATATAAATGAGTTCGAGACCTTCATGCCGAAACTGCGTGTAGGGCACGGCATCCTTGCTCAGGGTGATCAGGTAAGGCTCGAAGGCGATCGTTCCGCTGACAGACTGACCTAACTGTTGGTACTCATGCCCAACCTTCGTGCCCCTCCGTTTGATGATGGGCCCCTTGCCCTTCTTTACAAACGAGCATCCCCGACGGCCTTCGAAAGACGCGAGAAGCATTGTCAGCGGCAAATTCAGAGCTGCAGCCAGTTGATGCAAAACGGAAAGCGACGCCGAAATTTGCCCGTTCTCAATTTTTGACACCATCGCGGTTGAAATTTCGGCGGCTGCGCCGAGCTCGGAAACCGTCAGTCCGGCAGCCTTTCTGAAATCGCGCACCTGGGCGCCAATGGCATCCTCGAGGGTGCGCGCACCGGCCTCCGGAGCCCCCGATCCGGTTGCCAGAGATTTTTGCGACGGTTGAGTTTGAGGTTTAGCCTTCTGAACCATTCGTCGCCCATCCCGATTTTTGATTGCAACCAACGCCTTGCCCCACGCTAACGGCACCTCCCGCTTACCGCATTCGCTCAACAGCCTGAATGCAAAACTTTCAAGGCTGGGGGGCGGGGCATGAGACGTCCTTGGATAAAAAATATTTCTTGACAATGGCAGTCATCAACAGCCGGTTTGCCAACGGGCCGGCACTCCAAGTCGCCGGCGGCAAGCGGCTGCGCAAGTGACTATAACACATTGTTTATCGAGCTAAAGGTGCTTGATCAAATCGCCTTTCTTCCGCTCGCTTCTCATTCGATGGAGGATCGTCGGACACGTCAAAAACCCGGCTACTCAGCCGCAACATTTTTTCTTTAGAAGCAAATTTGTTGACTCTGACAAAATGTCGCGTATTTTCTGCGACGGTCGCGAACCTCAGTCAAGTCACTGAGCGAAGGGCTCGTATCCAATCTGATGGTGTCTGACCGCAGATGGAACAATGACCCGCCAGAAGGTCATTTCGGAACGGGGTAAAAAAACGAGGAGACGGAGGATGGCAATGCAGCAACGTCAGATTGATCCAAGAATAGCAGGCTTGTTTTCGGGCGACAGATTTTGGTCGTTGGCCGCACTCGGGCTGCTGTGGCTCCTATACGCATTCGTGTTTTATGAAGTCTATCCGTACACGTCGACCCCCGAGGTCACTTGGGCGCTGGCGATTGGCGGCGGACTGGTTCTTCTCTTCAATACGGCCTCCATTTTCGCCATGGTCGCGCATTTGAGTGAGGACCGGCATGAGATCTACGGCCTCGATTTGCACTATCTCGATCTTGCACAGAAGCAATCCAGCAAATAGCGGAGCGTCCCATGGCAGATTCACACTATGAGCCGCCGACGCAATCCGCGATCGGCCAATTCTTCGATAGTCTCTTCCTTTTGGCTTTGGTTCTAATTGCCCTCTTTGCGCCGCTCTACTTGGGTTTGGCCGGCGGCGGTAAGACGGAACTCGCCGTTGCAGACAAGACGACCTGGATAGGCCTGGGTCAGAATGCTGTGCAACAGGGTCAGTGGGAAAAGCTCGGGTTCACTCCCGAGACCGCCGCAAGCATGATCACATCGCGGTTTGATTACAGCTTCAGCGTCATTGAACTCGTCATCACAGCGCTCGTCGTTGTCGGCTACTTCGTACTCCTCTTTCGATTTTCGAAAACTGAGTACGCCGACGTCATATCTGAACGCTTCGGCAAGAAGTGAGGCACGGGAATGAACAATTTTCAAATGCTCGAATACGCCGCGTGGGGCATATCTGTGCTTCTCGGCCTCTACATGCTGATCGATTTGATCAAGACAAATCGTGCTTATTCGGAAGACGTTCTCACGTCTTCGAAAGAAGGTGAGATCGAGGAGGCGCTCGTCATCGATCCAGACCACCAGGGGGGACATCGATGAGCCAGACAACAGTCGTACACGGCGAGAAGATCTCGCTACTCCGCGTCCTTGGTCCCGCTCACATCTGGGCCCTCGGTGTCGGTATCGTTCTCGTCGGCGAATACATGGGTTGGAATTTCGCGGTCGGAAAGGGCGGTGCAATAGCGGCCCTTATTGCCTGCTGGTTCGCAGGTCTTCTCTACACGTGCGTCGCCATGATCGATTCCGAGGTCACGTCGACGGTCG
Source organism: Hyphomicrobium sp. (assembly GCF_035572195.1). Lineage (GTDB taxonomy): Bacteria > Pseudomonadota > Alphaproteobacteria > Rhizobiales > Hyphomicrobiaceae > Hyphomicrobium_B. Next base: position 29,136 of record NZ_DATNBA010000133.1, read on the forward strand.
CCGCGGCAGGCGGCCAATATGCCCAGGCCAAACACATCGTTGGCCCGGTCATGGCCTTCAATGTCGGTCTGTATCTTGTGTTTGCCTACACCATGCTCGAAGCGGCCAACGCCATCACGCTTGGCTACCTTGTGCAAACAGTGGGCAGCATGGCGGGCTTTGAGAATGTCCATGACAAGCCATTCATCGTGCTCACGATCATGTTCTTGGCATGGCTTAACTACCGGGGCGTCTACGCGACGTTGACGTTCAACCTCGTCCTCACGGCAATTGCATTTGTCGCCATCATAATTTTGTTCGCATGGGTGAGGCCATGGTCGACGGAAATGCTCAAGCACAGCGACCTTCTAAACGGACTGCCGTATGGCTTCATCGGCGTCATAGCCTCGCTGCACTTCGGTCTTTGGTACTACCTCGGCATAGAGGGTACGTGCCAAGCGGCCGAAGAAGTGCGGTCTCCCGCTAGGTCTCTGCCGCTCGGCACGATGTCAGGCATCATCACGCTGCTTCTGGCGGCCACAATGACTTGGTACGTTTGCACCGGGTTGATGCCGTGGGAATATCTCGGGCAGGCGATTACGCCATTGTTTGATGCCGCTCGACTGACTGACTCGAAGCTGTTGATGATCCTCCTGTTTGTCGGCACCATGTTCTCAACGATGGCGTCGGCCAACGGCTGCATCAACGATGCCTCCCGGGCATGGTTCTCGATGGGGCGCGACCGGTATCTCCCGACTTGGTTCGGTGCTGTTCATCCAAAAAACAGAACGCCGTTCCGGTCGATCGTGTTCCTTGTTCCTGTGGCGCTGATATTCGCGTACTTCGCACCACTCGATCAGGTCATCACGTTCTCGATCCTGTCGGGCCTGCTCGGCTACACGTACATGTCCTTCAATGTGATCATGTTCCGTAAGAAGTGGCCGCTTGATAGGATCAAACGCGGGTATATTCATCCGTTCCACCCGCTGCCGGCTCTCGTGCTGCTCCTTCTCTGCTCGGTCACGTACTTTGCCGTGTTCCTGGGCTACGGAACGCAGCTCGTCGCGATGATGTTGTTCTTTGCGGTCGCCTCAATATGGTTCCACTTCCATCGCTACCGCTTCGTTCGCCGTGGCGATCAGTTCTCGATGCAGTGGCCTCGCCCTGTGGGCTACTGAGTTCAAAATTCGAAGCGGCGGGACTCGCGTCCCGCCGCTTCGTTTTGTTACATTCTGTTTTTCGAAGCTAGCAGACTGAGACTCTGGCCAATCAACAATGAGCGGATAATTCCTTGCTATCGATCGCCTCGATTTTTGTAGGGGTGCTGGGCTTAGCCCTCATCGCGTTCATGGGCATGCGGGACCATGCCAAACTTCGAGAAAAGCGACGCGATCTCCTCGATCAAAGCGCCGGGTTGCTCGAACGGAGCAGCATCAATCATTGCGGCGATGGATTTCCCAACCTCGAGGGCCGTCACCTGGGCCGCTACGTTCGTGCCGAACTCATTCCGGACACGATGACGATCAAGCGGTTGCCGCAACTCTGGCTCTCCTTAAGCCGGATCGAGCCCCGGCCTGACAATTCCGAATTTGCCGTCCTTGTGCGGCCATCAGGAACGGAATTCTATTCACTGACGACGGGCTACGAACATCGGTTGGAGCCACCGGCGGGACTACCTGCTGAAATCCTGGTACGGGGTAACAGCCCGTCTGCGCAGCGACATCTCGATCGCGTCGGCCCGATCATCGGAAAAATTCTCGCCGATCCCAAAGTAAAGGAAGTCGGTGTCACGAAAAAAGGCCTGCGCCTCGTTTGGCAAGCCAGCGAAGGTCGCCGCGGCGAGCACTTGATTTTGCGCCAGTGCGTATTCGACGATGCGCGCGTGACTCGTTCGGACTTTGCGAGACTTCTCGCCTATCTCGATGAGTTGAGCCTCGCCCTCACCGGCTCGGCTGAGGCTCCTGCCGCATGAGCAACTCCAATGACCGGCCGCCGATCAATCCCTACGTCGTTCTCGTGTTGGCAATTTTGTTTCCGGGCGCTGGCCATGTTGCGGTAGGGCAGCCGCAGAGAGGCTTGGGCTTCGCATTCTTCACCCTGCTTCTTGCTCTTGTGACCTGGTATACGACCACGCCCGAGCGCTCGTTCATCGGGCGCGCTGCCGGCGGCCTGTTCGTCTGGGCATTGTCGATCCCCGATGCCTACAAGCTCGCCAGAATCCAGTACACCGCCTGGATGAGGCGCCATCCGTCCAATCGATGATGGACGCGTTCCCGAACGCGGACGGCTGCCGCGTCATTCGCCGATCGTCAATCCGCTGATACCCGTCCCGGCCATCACCTTCCTCACGGCATCTGCGAGATCGCGCGGGATGTTTCCAAGCTCCCTGTAGCGCGCCACCATCGTCAGTTTGCGATTGATCTGGGGACCCGGCAGCCGCGCAATTTGAAGGCCTTTGCTTGAAACCTGGGATTCGGCAAAGCAAACAGGTGTCGTAATCGCAAAACCAAGCCCGGCCGCGACCATCGCCGCGACTGCGTAAGGACTATCAAACTCGAACGAATTCGGAATATCGACGCCGAGCCGCCGTAAATGGCGTTCGATTTCCAGTCCTGTCTGCGACCGGCCGCTGAAGCGAATGAGCGGAACGGCATTGGCCAGTTTTTTGAGCTCCGAAACGCTGCGAACGGCGCCGTTCCGGCTGCTCATGAGCAGCACGTAGGGCTCCCTGAAGAGTTCCCATCTTTCAAGTCCCGGCAATTCTTCCAAATCGTCGACGCCGAGAAACAGATCGAGCCGGCGCGTTAGAAGCTCGCTCGCATGCGTGGCGGTCAGGCCGGAGAGGATCGAAACCTCATCGGCGCGCGAGGCAAGATACTGGGAGAGCGGCACGGTGAGGGCGCGGCTGAGAGAATCCACCAGTCCCACTCGGATCAACGGAACCTTGCCGTGCTTGGTCTCACGCAAGAGTGGCGCGATTTGTCGAGCATCGGCAATGAGCGCGCTTGCCCGCTGACGCATCAGTCCCCCAGCCAATGTCAGGGCCAGGGGGCGGACGGTCCGATCAAAAAGGCTGGTGCCGGTTTTCCGCTCTAGCTCGGCGATGGCAAGCGAGACCGCTGGTTGGGTCAGCCCCAGCTCGCGCGCCGCCGCCGCCATGGCTCCGGCCTCGCAAACCGCCAGGAAGATTTCTAGCGATCGCAGATCAAACGGCAGATTGTGGGATTTGTCGCTCATCGCCATAGTATAAGTAAGACTTATATATACTACAATCCGCCGGTCTCTAAATTCTAGGTCACAAGCTGCCGCCAAGGAGCGAATTGGATGCCGACCAATCGTTACTCTATCTTTTCAGTGCTCCGCGAGACCCTGCGCGGCCACACCGGCTGGGGTCCGGCTTGGCGGGATGCCCAACCGAAATCGGACTACGACATCGTAATCATCGGCGGCGGCGGACACGGCCTAGCGACTGCTTATTACCTTGCCAAGAATTTTGGACTGTCGCGAATTGCGGTCGTCGAGAAGGGCTGGATCGGTGGCGGCAACGTTGGCCGCAACACGACGATCGTCCGGTCGAACTACATGCTGCCCGGCAATATCCCATTCTACGAGCAGGCTTTGAAGCTCTGGGAAGGCCTCGAGCAAGACATCAATTACAACGCCATGGTCAGCCAGCGTGGCGTGCTCAATCTTTACCACTCCGACGGCCAGCGCGATGTTTTCGCCCGGCGAGGCAACGCGATGCGCATACACGGCGTTGACGCCGAACTTCTCGACGAACAAGCCGTCCGCAAGATGGTGCCGTTTCTGAACTTCGACAATGCACGCTTCCCGGTTCGCGGCGGACTGCTGCAAAGGCGGGGCGGTACGGTTCGTCATGATGCCGTGGCGTGGGGCTACGCGCGCGCTGCAGACCAGCACGGCGTTGATATCATTCAGAACTGCGAAGTGAAGGGTTTCAGGCGAGAAGGCGGCCGCGTAACCGGTATCGAGACATCCCGAGGGTTTATCGGCGCCAAGAAGATCGGAATGGCGGTCGCCGGAAACTCTTCGCGCGTCGCCGCCATGGCCGGCCTGAGATTGCCGATCGAAAGTCATGTCTTGCAGGCTTTCGTCACGGAATCGATCAAGCCGTTCATCGATGGCGTCGTGACCTTCGGCGCCGGGCATTTCTACATCAGCCAGTCCGACAAGGGCGGTTTGGTGTTTGGCGGCGATCTCGACGGCTACAACAGCTACGCGCAACGCGGCAACCTTCCGGTCGTCGAGGACGTCTGCGAAGGTGGCATGGCGCTGATGCCCCGAATTGGCCGCGTGCGTCTTCTGCGCGGATGGGGCGGCCTGATGGATATGTCGATGGACGGCAGTCCGATCATCGACCGCACGCCGATCGACGGTCTCTATTTCAATGGCGGCTGGTGCTACGGCGGCTTCAAAGCCACCCCGGCCTCCGGGTTGTGCTTTGCGCATCTGATCGCGCGTGATGAACCTCATCCCGTCGCCGTCCCATATCGCCTCGACAGGTTCGCAACCGGACACGCCATCGACGAAAAGGGCGTGGGACCGCATCCCAACCTCCACTGAACAGACTTCGACGAAAGGGCTTCGGACGATGCGAATCAACTGTCCGTGCTGCGGCGAACGCGGCCTCGATGAATTCGTTTATCACGGTGATGCCTCGGTCACGCGGCCGGACGCTCTTGCTCCCGACGCGATGAACGACTTTGTCAAATATGTTTACGAGCGGACAAACACACCGGGCCTGCACCGTGAGCTTTGGTTTCACGCGGCAGGGTGCCACGCCTGGCTCGTCGTCACTCGGGGCATCGCAACCCACGCGATCACATCGGTTGAACTCGCACGCGAGGTTGCCCGCAAACGCGATCTCGTAACAGAGGAGAACGCATGATGGCGTCGCAACAATATCGTTTGCCGTCGGGTGGTCTCGTCGACAGAAGCCGCACGATCTGGTTCGAGTTTGACGGCCAGAATTTTACCGGCCACCCCGGCGATACACTTGCCTCGGCGTTGCTCGCCAACGGCATCAGGCTGACCGGCCGCTCGTTCAAGTACCATCGGCCGCGCGGAATTTTGAGCGCAGGCTCGGAAGAGCCGAACGCATTGGTTGAGTTGCGCACTGGCGCGCGCCGGGAAGCCAACACCAAGTCGACGATGGTCGAGCTCTACGATGGCCTCGAAGCCTCGAGCCAGAACCGTTGGCCGTCGTTGAATTTCGACGTGATGGCGATCAACTCGCTGCTCTCACCCGTCTTTGTCGCGGGCTTCTACTACAAGACGTTTATGTGGCCGGCGGCTTTCTGGGAGAAACTTTACGAGCCCGCCATCCGCCGGGCCGCGGGTCTCGGCCGCGCATCCGATGCGGCCGATCCCGACACCTACGAGAAGGCGAATGCATTCTGTGACGTGTTGGTCATCGGCGGTGGCCCTGCCGGACTGGCGGCGGCCTTAAGCGCAGCCAAGTCTGGCGCCCGCGTGATTTTGGCCGACGAGAATTTCGCACTCGGCGGCCGCGCCATCGACGACAACGCCCCGATCAACGACAAGGCGCCGGCCGAATGGGTGGCTGCTGTCGAAGCCGAACTCGCCGCAATGAAAGACGTGCGCATCCTGCGCCGCACGACCGTTTTCGGTACCTACGACGGCGGCACCTATGGCGCCGTTGAGCGTGTTAGCGATCATCTTGCAACAGCGCCGTCAGGCCAGCCGCGCCAACGGCTCTGGCGCATCGTCGCCAAGCACGCGGTACTCGCTTCTGGCGCTACGGAGCGGCCGATTGTTTTCGGCGGCAATGATCGTCCGGGCGTCATGCTGGCGGGTGCGGTTCGTACCTACCTCAATCGGTATGGCGTCCTACCGGGGCAGAAAGCCGTGGTCTTCGCCAACAATGACTACGCGGCGACGACGGTCACGGAACTCGATCGCGCCGGCGTTGAAGTCGTTGCGCTGGTCGATTCTCGCCCGCAACCGTCCGAGCTGATCAGCGGAATTGCGAGCGCCGCCGAAACGCGGTTGATTTCGGGCGGCGTCGTTACGGACGCCATCGGCAAAAAACATGTAACCGGCGCCGTCATTCGTACGCGCAGCGGCGAAGAGGTGAAATTGGACTGCGATCTGATCGCGGTTTCTGGAGGCTGGAACCCAAATATCCAGCTGACGACGCATCTGGGCGGCAAGCCCGTTTGGAATGACGAACTTTCGACTTTCACGCCGGGCGTGCTCCCGGCAGGTATGTCCGTAGCTGGATCTGCCGGGGGCACATTCGGGCTGAGAAGCGCTCTTGAGTTAGGCTCGGCAGCCGGCTCCACCGCGGCCACGGCGGCTGGATTCAAGGCCGCTGCAACTTCTGTTCCGCGCGCCAAGGACGAAGGCGTCAGCATTTCGCCGCTCTGGCGCGTGCCCGCGACGCGCGGCAAGGCTTTCGTCGATCAGCAGAACGACGTCACGGCGTCCGACATCGAACTGTCGGAGCGTGAGGGCTTCCGCTCCGTCGAACACTTGAAGCGTTACACGACCCTTGGCATGGCGACCGACCAGGGCAAGACCGCCAACGTCAACGCTCTCGCGATCATGGCTGAGCTGACAAAGAAGTCGATTCCGGAAACCGGAATGACGATGGCCAGGCCGCCCTATACACCGGTTGCGCTTGGCGCCTTCGCGGGACATCACCGGGGCAAGGAATTCAAGGCGACGCGTCTGCCGCCGTCTTATGCCTGGACGAAAGAGCAGGGCGGAAACGTCGTCGAAACGGGCTTGTGGCTTCGCCCAAGCTATTTCCCGCGGCCTAGTGATGCCGATTGGCTCGCATCGGTGACGCGCGAGGTCAACACTGTGCGAAGCGCAGTCGGCATTTGCGACGTCTCGACGCTCGGAAAGATCGATGTGCAAGGGGCCGATGCCGGAGCGTTCCTTGATAAGGTCTACATGAACGGCATGAAGACGCTGGCGGTCGGCAAGGCCCGTTACGGCGGCATGCTGCGCGAGGACGGCATCTTCATGGACGACGGCACCGTCGCCCGATTTGATGAGAACCATTACTTCGTCACCACCACGACGGCGAACGCGGTGAAGGTGTTCCAGCACATGCAGTATTGCCACCAGTGGCTGTGGCCGGAACTCGACGTGCACATGATTTCGGCGACCGAGCAGTGGGCGCAATATGCCGTCGCGGGTCCGAAATCGCGCGATCTGCTGCGCAAGATCGTTGATCCCGAGTTCGATATTTCCGACGCCGGCTTCCCCTACATGAAGGTTGGGAAGATCAAGGTTTGCGGCGGCGTCAAGGCGCGTCTCTATCGGATCTCTTTCTCCGGCGAGCGCGCTTACGAGATCGGCGTTCCCGCGCGATACGGTGACTCGATGATCCGCCGGCTTATGGAAGCGGGTCAGGAATTCGGCGCATGTGCTTATGGAAGCGAAGCGCTGGGCATCATGCGCATCGAAAAGGGCCACGTCAGCGGCCCTGAGCTGAACGGCACGACGACACCGAGAGATCTGGGACTCGGCGGCATGGTCTCCACGAAGAAGGACTTCATTGGTCGCGTACTGGGAACTCGCCCAGGACTTCTCGACCCCAATCGACCATCGCTTACCGGCTTCCGCCCTGTCGATCGATCGGAACGTCTCAGATCAGGCGCTCATTTCGTCGCGCGCGACGTCGAAGTAAAGCCGAGCACCGACGACGGGCATATGACGTCCGTCGCTTACTCCCCAACGTTGGGGCACTGGGTCGGCCTTGGCTTGCTGAAGCGTGCACCGGAGCGCCTGGGCGAAATTCTTCGCGCTTATGATCCCTTGCGTGGCGAGGACACGCTTGTCGAAGTCATCTCTCCTTGCTTCGTTGATCCAGAAGGAACGAAAGTCCGTGGTTAGCCAAACACTGGCGGCACGCTCCGCCTTCACAAACTGGAAGCCGGTAAAGACGTCCGAGCTGGCCATTGATGTGCGCGAGACTCTGACGTTGGCGAGCTTCGCAGCCTTCAAAGGCAAGAAGGATCAACTGAAAGCGGCGATCCGCGAGCGGTATGGCGTCGATCTTCCCGACACCCCTCAGCGCGTTGAAGGCAAGGACATTGCGTTCGTTTGGGCCGGCCCGGATCAGTGGATGGCGATCGCCGAGCGCGGACAGAGCCGCGATATCGAAGTCGAGCTCAAGCCGTTGCTCGATGGTTTGAGTTCGGTCGTCGACCAATCTGATGCGCGCGCCGTCGTTAGAATATCCGGTCCGCGTTCCAGGGATGTGCTGGCCAAGGGCGTGCCGATAGATTTGCATCCGCGCGCTTTCAAAGGCAACGGGGTTGCGATCACGCATGCCAATCACGTCGGCATCATCCTTTGGCAGATCGACGATGCCCCGACCTATGAGATCGCAATGTTTCGCGGCTTTGCCGACAGCTTCGCGCACTGGCTGCTTGAGTCGGCGGAAGAGTTCACACATCAACGGTGACCGCTTCTCTGGGTCGCGAAGCCTGTCCAACCCAGATCAAGAAAACTTCGAAAGAAATCTCGTCATGACAACGCAACCCGTCACCAAGCTTCCCCCTACCGGTGAGCAGCCGATAACAACCGACCTCGAAGGATGGAAAGTCGTTTCCGGCAAGCCGACAATGAAGACGTGGATATTGAACACCTCATCGGACGGCCGAATGATATCTGGCGTCTGGGAAGCAACCCCTGGCACCTACCACGCCACATACGACAAGTATGAATTTGTCCACCTCATTGCCGGCAAGATTACGATTACACCCGATGGTGGCCAGCCCGTTCACGTGGCAGCCGGCGATGCATTCGCAGTGGAAGCCGGCTTCAAAGGTCAGTGGGTCATTGAAGAAAAAGTCCGGAAACACTTTGCAATACGCGTGGCCTGAGATTTCTCAGGTCCCGGCCTCGACGTCCCGCATCCTCAACCGATAACGCGGGATTCCTTCACATAACCAGCATTGGAACAGCTAGCGATGACGGCAGAAAATCAGTTGCAACGACCGGGTCGAATTGGCATTCGCGTCGGAGAGGCTCTTGTCGCCGGCGGACCGCCGGGAACCGCCGCAGAACCCGAAGTCGCAATTGGCGAGATGGACGGGCCGTTCGGTACGGCGTTCGCGAACTTGCTCGGTGATCAGACGGTAGGTCACAGCCGCGTATTGGCGCTGCTCAATACCGACGTCATGGTCCGGCCGCCGACACTCTGCGTCAGCAAAGTGACGGTCACGGACGAAAGATACACCAACATTCTGATGGGTACCGTGCAGTATGCTACGGCTATGGGCGTGCTGGATGCCGTGCGCTCCGGCGACATTCCCAGGGACAAGGCCGACGAATTGGGAATCATCGTTTCGGTCTGGCTGAACCCTTCCGTGGCAACCATCAAGGATCTCGATCACAAGATCCTGTTCGACATTCATCGCAAGGCGACGACGCTGGCCATTCATAAAGCGATGGCCTTCCAGCCGTCGATCGATTGGCTGCTGGAAAACCAGGATAAGGTCATCCACAAATACTTCGAGAAGGGTCTCAAGGGAGAAATTTGAGACGCGCGCAATCGCTCGGCGTTTGTCGGGTGATTGGGTCAACGCGTCGATGAACGAAAGAACTTCGCATGTAATCTCCGGCTCAACGATTGGGCCGGAGATGATTTTAAGCCGCGAAATGCCTGGGTTTTCCGGCAGCTAGGGGCGGTTTTGCAAGCCTGCTGCTACGGCGCGAAAATGCCTCATTAATTTCTTGCCGACATCCTTGTCCAAGCCGACGCGGTCAATGGCGATGGACATGCAATTCAACCAATCGTCGTGGGCCTTCCGGTCGATCTCTATATGCACGTGCATTTCCCGTACGTTCGTGTGGCCGTGTTTTTCGGCATACAATTTCGGACCACCGAGAAAGTCGGACAAGAAAGCGAATTGCTCGATCCTCGAATGGGCAACACCCATTCCTCTGAGATGCAGCATTTTGAGATCCGTGCCCTCGGGCTCGAACTCGATGACGTCATAAAAAGTCTCGACTAGGTTTCGAAGACCAGTTTCACCTCCAACAAGTGCATAGAGCGACGTATTCCCAGACATTTCTCATTTTCCTCCTGGCGCATGATTGGGCTTGCGGCGGTCGCGGCTGACAAGGTCAGTGCGAAACGCGCACGCCCGGGGCACGTGATCGCGGCTGGAGATGACCACGATCGGCACGCTTCGGCCCGGATGGGTCGAGCCTTCCGTCTCGCAATCGACGCGAACACTTCCCAAATGCGACGGTAGTGCCGTGTTGCTCCATTCGCCCGCGATAAAACTGTCGAAGTCGTGGCCGTTCTCGATGCCGCCCGCCATAGCAACGAGTTCGTCTACCGTCCGCCCCGCGGCGGCTTTGTAGACGCCGGGCGAGATGACGCGGCCGGCGATCGAATACAACATCGGAGCGCCGTCGACGTCGCCATCCTGGCCGCAAAAACTGTCGATCCCCATGGACAGAATTTCAGGGATCCAACGCAACAATTCGGGCCGAACGAGAAGGACCGAGGCAGGCGTTAGCGACGCCGCTTCACATCTTTGCGTTTCGCCCGCCCTTCTTTGTAGCGAGCTGCGGCACAAACTTTGGAGGAGGTGAACGTCATCGCTGTGGGTGTCCGGTGAAAATTCCGAAAAGGTGAAGCTGACATGGCGATCGAAACCGTAGGCGCTGAGTACCGTCAATTCTCGTTCGAGGCTGCACCGCAATGACGAGTACCGGTTGTTGCAATGAACAAGGATCTCCGGCGCACCAATGATCAAAGCCGTTATCAGCAGGCCCTCGAGCACCGAATGTGTATGGCGCTCGATAAGGTAAGTTTGGCTCATGACGCCCGGCGGCGCGTCGTCAACGAGCAGCAGAAGCTTGGCGACATCCCCCGTGTCGCGGAGCTCCCGCATCCGAATACCGATCGAAAGCTTCTCGCCTTCAAACGAGGCCAACGGCAATGCAGACAGCGCAGAAACGATGCTCTCGATGGAACGTCGCTTGGCGAGGCAACTCTTGAGAACGCCGTATCCGCCCGCATTCGTGTACGAGGAAAAGGTTTCTTGGCTCGAATCGGCGGCCTGTCCATCGCTATCGGCGTTCACCGTTCCGCCGTCGATGGCACCCGATATGACATCGTCGCCGATCGCCGCGACAGGCGCCATCCAGCAGCGGGCCATGCACGTTTCGCGAATGACGCGATGTCCCGATCTTGCTGAAGTGATCTCATCACAAAATGCTTCGGCGCCGGCGAGAGCGCAGGGAAGCCCGACACACACCCTGATCGGAGCAGGATTTCGTTTGTCGGCGACGTTGTCCCGATCATCCATTGAGCCGCTTTTTACGGCCGCGCAGGGTTCTTCATCGTCGGCATCGATTAATGCGGATATTTCATAGCCCGGTATGTAACCGCGCCAGCTCTGAATACTGCGCAACCATTCCGGTAGATTGTGGCACGACCTAAAGTTCAAACGCTGAGAAGCAGAAGGCACACCTTCATCATTCATCACTAGCGAAAGGTCGGGTATGCTCACCACGTCTGCTCCACTTCCATTCCTTCCTCTCGTGAATACCTTTCATCGCCGTTCGACAATTGCGAGCAAGGTCACTCAAGAGAAAAGAGGCTGGGAGCATTGCCCCCAGCCAGTTCACACACGCGGAAGATCACGTGCGCTCGGAAAGTGGATGCGTCTTTAGTCGCATCGGATCGTAAAACGGCATCTGGACTACAGTCGCTTTGAGGTCGCCGCCGTCATGAATGATGAGTTCGGTGCCGAGACGCGTCAAATCCGGATGAACCTGCGCCATCGCCAACGACTTCATCAGATGCCGGCTGAAGGTCGTGCTGGTAACGACCCCTACTTCTTTGCCGCCCGAAGTTATCTTCGACAGCGGAGTGACGGCGTCCGGATGGGCGACCTCGAGGCCGACAATGACCGACCGCTCTTTGCCCTTCTTATTGATTAACGCTTGCTTGCCGATGAAATCCGGTTTGGAAAGATCGACCGTCCAGTCGGCACGAACTTCCCAGGGCGTCGTATCTCCGTGCGTCATGTCAAACGGGAAGAACAGGAGGCCGCCTTCGACACGGACGATGTCGAGGCAGGACCACGATACGGGCATCACGCCCTTGTCCTTTCCGGCGGCAAGAATGGAATCCCAGATGTGGTGCGCATCCGTGGCCGAGCAAAACACTTCGTAGCCACGCTCAGCCGAGTATCCACCGCGGGCGATCGATACCGGCTTTCCAAAAAGAGTTGTCTTTTCATGATGGAAATAGCCAAGAGAAGCCAGGTTCATAGGCGTGTGAGGCGCCAGCGTCTCCAGTGCCAAAGGTCCCTGCAGTGAAAGAATGTGAACGTTGTTATCGCGCTCGATCTCGACCTTGAAGCGCGATTTCGCGGCGTTGGCTGCTTCTTCGAAAATGCCGCCGCCATGCGACACGCGGTATTGGTTCGGACCGTCGACGTAGACCAGCACATCATCGATCAGCGCGCCGTCGGCGTTGACGATATTGCTGATGTGAGAGTCGCCTGGCTTGGCCTTGGAAACATCGGTCGTGAGAAGATGATTCAGGAAAGCCTGGGCATCAGGCCCGCTGACCTTCACGATTTTCAGTCCCGATACGTCGATCAGGCCGGCACGATATCGAACCGCTGCCGTTTCCTCATAAGGGCACGTCGAATAGTTCTGAGGCACGGGCATGTCATTCCATGAGGATGACAGATCCGATCCCAATTTCCGATGGCGATCATTTAGCACCGATTGGCGTGAGGTAGACATGAGCGTTTCCTTTTTCTCGTTTGCGACGCGCTCTATCGAAAGGCGAGCGCGCCGTTGTGTTATTATTTGTGCAGGAAGCCCGAAGGTGTGGGCTTGCCGTCATCGTATTTCTCGAGCCATTGCAGGGTCACGTCTCGGTACCGGGTGATCCCTTTGTAGTCGATGAGCTCTGGCGGGATCGACTTGAGCACTCGCGGGAGACGGCGAGCCCAGTCCGGCTGCGTAACGAGTTCACGCATTTTTATAAGATAGGCGCGGATTGAAAAAAGCACCGCGTTGGATCGCGGGAGCCGCCACAACGCCTGCAGCTCGACACGCAAATGCACTTTATCGCCGACGTTTTCCTCGGTGACGGAGGAACGGTCGATACCCCATTTGTCGTAATTTTCGGGGCTCGTATCCAGCCGCGGATTGATCGTCATCGTCCAGTTCAGGCGGCGCACCGGTTTTCCTTGCTGAAGATTGAGCAGATACTTCAGCGCGCGCTCGAAAACGCCGGCCTGATGCGCCAGCGGCACGGGGCCATGCCATTCCATGAAATTCATGCCGACATCGAAATCGAGCGACCAATCCGCCTGCGAAGTCGCGATACCGGCATCCATCCAGAGATTGTTCTCTCTCTGATCCAGAATGGTGAAGTCGCCCTGGCACTGCCGCGTAATGTATTCCATAGGCTCGTACGGCAACGTCGACACCTCGCCGAACGTGAAGCTCTGTTCGATACCGAGAGGACGATTGATCCAATGCCACTGATTGCCATCCTGCTGCAGCGTGAAATGCTGAGGATAGTCTCGCGCCAGCGACGTCATGATCAGTTCGAGGACGTCCCACTGCGCCGTCATCATATGAGGCAGCGCTTGAACGCGACGCGGATCTGCCTTTAGGACCAGAGCCCGATCGCGCATGTCCGAGACATAGTGCTCATCTATGTCGAACGGAAATTCGTAGACCGAGCCTTTCTGTCCCGCCGTATGCGGTTCGATATTGACCGAATACATGTACTTGTCTTCCCAGAACGGGAAGGGAAACCGCTCCACTGCCGAAGGGCTGTTGGCGTACGTAAAGTCGTCGCGAAATGTTTCGTCTTTGAAGAATGTATTCATGAAGGCACTCCTTCCGTTCAATTGAGATTGAGGATCAAAGATCCAAGGTGAGGCATCCGCCATCCATGCGCGATACGCATGTTGCGATCCTGTCTCCCTCCTTCTTCTCTTCATCCGTGAGATAGTGATCGTTGTGATGCACGGCGCCGCCCTCGGTGTTCGTGATGCGCGTAATGCACTGTCCACAGGCGCCCCCGCGACAGAGGTAGGGCGCATCGACACCAGCCTGCTCGAGAGCTTCGAGAATGCTCTGATGTTCGCCGACGTGTATCTCTTTCCCGGATGTTGCGAGCTTGACGACAAACGGGTTTCCCGGCGTCGGCACGCTGAAGTGCTCGGAATGGACGTTTTCATCCGGCCAGCCTTCCAGCTTCGCCGTCTCCAATGCCCAATCGATCATTCGTTGCGGACCACACACGTAGACGTGCGTTCCGAGCCTTTGATTTTGTAGAATTGCGTTGAGCGCGATCCGCTCGCCCCGATCCGACCGGTAGAGACGGACCCCAGGCAATCCTTCTGCTTCCAGTGCTTTGAAATATGCCCCGTCTTCAGGCGACCTCACCGCATAGTGCAATTCAAAGTGCGACTTGTCGTTCCTGAATTGCGCCAGCATGGCCATGAATGGCGTGATGCCGATGCCGCCCGCTATCAAGATGTGTTTGCGCGCGGTGTGGGCGATCGGAAAAAGATTAAGCGGATCGCTTATCTCCAGCACCTCTCCCACTTCGACATTTTCATGCATATGGACGGAACCGCCGCGCGATTCCGCAACCCGAAGCACGCTTATAGAGTAGCGCCTGGGGTCCAAAGGCGAACTCATAAGCGAATAAGGGTTGCGGTAAACAGCGTCGCCTTTGCGCATCGTAACGATCACATGAGCTCCGGCCGAGAAGCAGGGCAAAGCCGCGTCGTCGATTGGCGCAAAATGAAATCGTTTGATCTGACTGGCGACGCGCTCGATGCTTTCAACACGCACGAGGCGCTGATTCCTCATGGTCATTGGAATTCTGCCTTCGTTTCTGGAATTTCTCCTGGAGCTTCTGCGTCGATGCGAACCCCCTGGAATGCTGCATACCGGCGCGAATAATGGTCCCGGACGATAAGAGTTAACCCGCAGTGGGCGCATTTCACCGGATTGGTCGTGACGTCTTCGGTCAGTCCCTTGCAGTGGACGCATTGCACGCGCCGCTTCAACGATCCTCTGTGCTCGGTGAAGACCGAATTGTGCGCGATCCCATGCTCGAGCGCCGTTCGAATGACGGAACCGATCAGCGGTTCGCTGCCGGTCGCATAAAGTCTCGTGCTCATCAGCGCCGTGTTCAGCGCGGCGTTGAGGCGCGAAGTGGCGGTCTCGATCGTCGGAAACGACCAGATATTGGCAAATCCCAACGGATTGAGAACGTCCTGCGGGTCTTTGCCGTTGCCGCCCGTCCTGCAGAGCAAAATGGTGGTTCGCGCCGGAAAGCCCTCGTCGGCGAGCTTCATCATATCGAGGACGGCTTCACAGCCGGCGGCGTCGGTCACGACGATATTCTGTTTTGCAAACAGGTCCGGTCGCAGTCCTCGATAGACCGGTCTGCTTTTGATTCCCGCTACAAGCATAGCTCAGTGCTTCTCCGCTCTTGGCAATGTGAAAGGCCGCCCTTCCGCATTTGCGGTCATGGAGGCAAATTCACTTAAAGTTGGGTCAGGGCGAATAGGGAGGCTTCTTCCGCCCTGACCGTTTCACCGCAACAATCCGCTCAGAATGGCCTTACTGAGAACGAAGGACTGCTGCGATGAACGCTTCACGTCACAGCTTCGGCTTCATGCCGGAAGCGCGAAAAACCAGTTCGCAACGAGAACCACGACAATACCGGCAGCAAGTGTGAGATAGGGAAGGATGCCGGCCTTGCGCTGTTGCAGATCGTTAGCCGTCAGGTTCAAATCCTCAAGCATGTGGGCGGGAAACTTGCCCTTGTCCTGGACGTAGTGCCGGAACAGAAACACCGGGATGATGAGGGACGCAGCGATCGCGCCGGCCCACAACGCCATCGGGTTCCAGACCTTGGCTCCAGCACCCATGAAGGCGGCGTTGACGAACGCAAACATGGTGCCCAAGACCAACAGAATGGTAGGCGCTCGCCACGGTCTCTGGATGTGCCCATTGTCGATACGATGGATCCAGCCGGAGTTCAGGTTGAGGAAGTTGAAGATGATGTAGCAGCAGTTGGAAACCGCCAGAATGAAGAAGAAGCTGGTAGCGTCCGCGGCTGCGATCGCGAGAAGGCCCAGGTTGAATACCAGGTCCGTCCACATTGCTCTCGTCGGAGCGCCGTGCTCGTTCGCATGATCAAGATACCGAGGCAGCCAGCCGTCGACGGAACCCTGATAAAGCGTGCGAGACGATCCGGCCATCGCCGTCATGATCGACAGCATCAATGCCAGGATCATCAACATCACCATGATGTTGACCACAAAGCCCGAACCGCCGACCATCGTAGCCATCGCATTTGCGACGCCGGAGCCATCGACGATAGGCGTTGCCAGCATGCCGTTGAGGCCGAGGACGCCTTGGAACGTGAATGGCACCAAGGTGTAAAGCAACACGCACAAAAGGCCCGAGAAGAAGATGGCTTTGAACGTGTCGGTCTTCGGATTCTTGAACTCGCTTGTGTAGCAAATGGCGGTTTCGAAAGCGTAGGTCGACCACGCCGCGATAAACATTCCGCCGAGAACCAGCGTCCAGCCGCCGACGTTCCACTCTCCCATCTCAGGAGCGTATGCGGCCTTCAGCGGAACCAACGGCGAATAGTTATCCCAATTGATCTGTCCAGTGAGGATGGGAACCACACCGACGATCAACATCGGTATGATGACCAGCAGTCCGATATATTTCTGTACGCTGGCCGTGCCGAGGATGCCGCGATGCTGGATGGCGAACGTGATCAGCATGAGCACCGCGCCGATAAAGAACACCCAATTCAGAGAGAAGGTGACCGGGCCGAGCGAATGCGTGAATAGAGTCCAATTGCGGAACGCCGGAGTCAGAGCTGCAACTCCGTCCTGAGCCAACAACGCGCTGACGCCTTCCGTTGCCGTATGGCCGGCGTTCGCCGCAAGCCATTCAGCAATGCGCGGACTATCGAGCGGGATCGCACTCGCATGAGCTTGCACCCACGCCAATACATCCGGAGAGTCGGCCGCAGGAATCGGGCCGAGTGCATTTAAGATGTAAGCAGCGGCAATCGAACACCCGAGAGACAAGACCGGGGACCAGGCCAGCCAGTTGCACCACACCGATAGTGGCGCAATCAATTTGGAGTAACGCACCCAAGCAGCCGCGCCATAGATTGAAGCGCCGCCCGATTTATTTGGAAAGAGGCCTGCTATCTCGGCATAGGTGAAAGATTGGATGAAGCCCATGACCATGGACACCGCCCAAACAAGAAAGGCTACCTTTCCCGTCGTACCGGCAATGCCGCCGATTGAAAACAAAACGAGGGCCGGCACACCGCTGGCCACCCAAAAAGCACCCTTCCAGTCAATTGATCGCACTAATTCGCCGGACGATGATCGTCCCGACAATATTTGTGTTTCGACCGCCATTTCGTTCCTCCGCGGATTTTATTTTTCTTATTCCCCAACCGTTCGCCTAAATTCAAAAAGCCTTTTGAAGTGAGCGCGCGGGATACAAAGGTCTGCGATTTGCTATCGACCAAAATCAACCAAACTACACAATATCCAACCATATGCAGCTTGTGCGGACAGTATTCCGACATTGCGATTTCAACGCAAGCGAAAAAATCATTCTCTGCAGGAAAATATTTATCTCGACCTTGTCCGATTGCAGCGCACAAACGCTCGCTAAATCGGCGCAAAACGGCTTGCGACAATTGAATCCATGAGTAATTTTGGACGGCGCAAATTTTTGGTGGATTTTGGTTGATTATTGTCGTTGATCGCGCTAGCTTGTTTTTATTGCAATGCAAACTTGCGGCGGCCAGATCTTGCGATGAGGCCGTCAAGTTTCCCGAGAAAGTTTCGCACCGTTATGCGGGCGTTATTTCGAGCAGCTGGGGATCGCTATTAACGCAGAGCGCTCAAACGATTGGTTGTCCTGCACATTGGCGGCATTTGCAGCCGAGCGTGAAAGGGAATTGGCGCGATCGGTTGGACTTTGGCGCCAATCCGCCGATTTCGTTTTGTCTTTCGCAGATAGCGATCCGAGGCGCGCCGCCGCCTATAGCAATGCAGGATTCGGTTGTTTGCTCGCAGGAGAACACCGCGAGGCCGAAAACTTTTTGCAAAATGCGGCCGCCCACTGGCGTCTTGCCGAGAGACGCGTCGAGGTCGCCGAAGTCCCGCTTGCCGGAGCCGGAACGGCCTTTCATTTGTCGTTGGCGTCGCGACATGGGGAAACACTCACGCGCATTCGGCGCGATAAGTACATCGGCATATGCAGGGGTGCCGCCGCCATTACGAACGCCGTGGCTCGACGTTTAGTACAGAGCCATAACATTTCGGAATTAAATGGCGCTGACGTTCAAGAGGATATCACTGCACTGGAATCTGCTTTTGGTATCGACTGCGCCGAAGCACTGCTGCTGAAGCACGAGTCCTCCGAAAGCAACGCCACGCTGCCCTCGGACGAGCTGCGTTTCCTGCACGATCGCTGGCCCGCGGTAGCTCGCCAGACGCGGTCCGAGATGCGTCCCTTTGTTGATGCCGCCTATCTGACAGCGGGTTTGCATCGGACCGATTAGTAGAAGTGGGAGCACGTCGCGCAAGCCGGCTAGCTTCCTGAATATATTGCTACTCACTGAGAACGAGACACCTGAATGAATAACTTGATCACCCCTGTAGCTCCTTGGAATAGCGACAACGCAAATCAGCCGTTCGTCAAAGAAAAGGTCAAGGCTGCCGCTCACCAGATATTCATGCAAATTGCAACGGGCCGGTACTCGTTTGGGGCGCGCCTCGATGCAGAACGAAATCTGGCGGACGAGTTAGGCATCACGCGTACAACGATCCGGCAGGCTTTCGATTTTCTCGAGCACTATGATGTCGTGAAGCGGCGGCCGAACAGCGGGACCTTCGTGGTCTACCGTAGTCCTCGGCCCGGCTCGGAAGCTTCCGCAGGCGAGAATTCCGCCGATGTGTCGTCAGCCGATGCTCTGGACGTCAAGGCGATCGTGGAAACGGCGTCGCCATTTGAGATGAGCGTCGTGTGCTCGCTCATCGAGCCCGAAATGGCCAGACTCGCTACGCTCTACATGTCCGTCCGCGATCTCGTAAATTTGCGGAAGCTGCTGGAAGAAATCGATGTGATCGTCACCGATGCCGAACAGTTCGCCCATCTCGAAAAGCGGTTTTTGATGCAAGTCGCCGAAGGCACGCACAATCGGCTGCTGATCACCATGTATCGGATCATCTGCGAGGTTCGCAAACAGCCGCATTGGTGCGCCACGCGAATCCAGACGCTCTCGCCCGTACGCATTCGCGAAAGCCAAAAGAAATTGCGGTCGATTTACGAAGCTCTCGAAAGCCGGGATATTGAAGCGGCCGTCGAGTTCATGAAGCTTCTCGTCGCGAGCAATCAGGAAGATCTGATGTACCCGCTTTAGGCGAGGAGCATCACCCGTCAGCGCCTTTCGACGAGCTTGGTTTGGCGCTGATCCCACATCAAATGCATTTCGCGCATATGCTTCAAGAGTAGGTCGCTGTGGGCCGCCCACCAGTCGAGGATTGATCCGAATTCAACGATCCGCGCCCGGCCATTCTGAATTGTGACGACCGGCCAGTAGCCGACCAAGGCGTTGTCGATTCCAAAAAGCTCGCGGCCCCACCAGGCTGCTTCTCCAAATACATGTTTTCCCGTGCCGCCGACTTTCATCATCGCCAAGACCGTTGACGGTTCAAACGTGCGCGCCCGCTCGACCGCGGTCTTCCAGAGTTCCAGTGTCGAAACATACTCCCAGGACACCGCACTCCAGGCGCCGGGATATCGCGAGCAGAATTCTTCGTAGAATGCGTTGGGATTCTCGAAATTGATCTGCGGCTCGTTCAGTCTCGGGTCATCGAAGTCGGGAAATTGGAATACGAACCCCTCCATGAAATCCATGCTCGTTTTGTCGATCAAGTCCACATAGTTGTCGCAAGTACAGGACAACAAACGTCCTTTGAAACCCAACCGGTAAGCCTCGATTGTGAGCGCATGGACGAACGGCTCGTAGGCCGTGTCCCAGCACAAAATGTCGGGCTGATGCGCCATCAGATCTCGAACGATGCCGGAGAACTCCGTGGTCTCGATGGGAAACAGCCGCTCCGCGACGACTTCAATTCCGGCAGCTTCGAAGGCCGCCCGGTATGTTGCTATGGAGGGGAGGCCGTGGGCGTCGTCTTGGGTGCACATCGCCACGGTTCTGAGCGTCGGCTCGTCACGCTTCAGCCAATCAACTCCCGTTACGTTGTAAATTGGATGGACCTCGGACGGCGCGATCAACGTCCGCGCGTCCGGCGACAGATCGCTGGGTAGTAGTG
This sequence comes from Hyphomicrobium sp., assembly GCF_035572195.1. Lineage (GTDB taxonomy): Bacteria > Pseudomonadota > Alphaproteobacteria > Rhizobiales > Hyphomicrobiaceae > Hyphomicrobium_B. Next base: position 49,520 of record NZ_DATNBA010000133.1, read on the forward strand.
TCGTAACGAGCGTCTTCTGTTGATTGACGAAATCGCGCACTTGTTCCGAAAAATCGTTGCCGCCGACCATGACCAACAACTTGGCGCCGTCCTCGAGGATCAGCTTTCGGGCGCCTTCCAACGCTTTTCCCGGCTTGAATTCGGTATCGAACGGAATGATGTCGATCAGGAACTGCCGGTCACGAACTTGTATGCCGCCTTGGGCATTGACCCTCTCTTTCCAGATCAAGCACCCGTGATACCCGGGCTCGGCCCAAGACTTCAGTTTTCCGGAGAGCGGAGCCAGGAAGCCGACCGTAACATCTTTCTTTGTCTCGATTCTCAATCGTGGCAGTGCCAGCGAAAGCGCCGACCCTAGCGAACTGCTTGACCGTAGAGCCATTAGAAGAGTTGATCCCCCGCGTTTCGTTTACGCAAGTCTTCGTCGCGTGCTGCAGCGCGGATGCTCGGTCTATCCCACCTTGCGACAACCTCTTGTTTGAACATGGTTTACCGCATTGAAGTACTGGCGTCCCAAAGTTGGTGAGTTTGCGTGATGCCCAAAACAATTTCTCCGCCCATCGGACAAGATACGCCGAAGACGCTTTTGCCTGAACCGTTGACGCCAGATGACATTGCCGAAATGCTGACGGAAGCCGCGGAAGTTGACGCGTTTTTTCAAACGGGAATTCCGGGTCGATCGCGCGCCTATCTCCAAGGTAGCATCACCGGCAAACCTTGCCGATAACTCCACTCACGGATCTGACCGTCCGGCTTGGCCGCCGGAAGAGAGCCCTCGCTTGCAAATTTTGCGGCGGCAGAGCGACTTTCGATAAGCAAACCCATGCCGGTAGAACCGAACGGTTCAACGTCGCGAGACGCTACGTTATTAACGCTACATCGCGGCACTTTTAACTTTATCTGCAAAACCCGCGCCTGGCACGAAACCATTGTGTAGACTCGCCGGTAGTTCCGTTGATGACCGCGGTGTTCGCACCCCCTCATCATAGGTTCCAAAGAGTACCTGTCTTCACAAACCCGCTTTTGCGGACTCTCCGGTACTTGTGAGGGGCCTAGAAATACCTGGTATGCCTGGGAGCCCCGGTCCTCTAGCATATTTGAGGCCGGGGCTTTCCGCTCGACTAAGCCGGATGTTGAGACGAACCATAATGAGATCGAGGCTTGAAATGAGCCATTGTGCAAGCATGCTCACGATCCTCGTGGCTGGGTTAGCTCTGACGGCGTTCACACCGCTGGCTGACGCGACGTCACTGTACCACGCGCACCGAGGTCATATCACCGGCCACTCCAGCTATCACTCGAGCTATAACGTCCGCCTAAAAAGAGGCTATTCAAGACGGGGGCCGCCGTACGGACCAGGGTTTGGCTTTGCCACCTACGCCGGAGATCCATTCGCCTATGACGACTATTATGACGGTCACCGATGCTATTACCTGCATCGCCGCGACGTTTGCCTCGGCTTGAACAGGCCGCTCGATCCTTTTGAATAATGCGCGTCTCTCGGGCGAACCCTCTTTTTAAGCTCGCCCATGCGGTCCACCCCGGCAGGCTTTAAGCCTGCGTGCTGGAACTAAAGCAGCCAATAAAGCGTCAATGCTTGAGCGGGCCGGCGCTATACCGGTACACCGCTTTGGCCCTCGATCAAGGCGCCGTGAAGGGAGTTCCAGTCATGCCGGAAAATCCCGACTTTCAAAGCTTTGGGAGATCTCTGGGAAGTCCGCTGCGGAATTGGCTCAATAACAGCGAAAAATGGACGTCGTTCTTGATCGCACTCGCCGTCCGCCATAGCCGGAAGCGGAGAGCGCCGGACGTGCCGAAAAGCGGAACCGTGTTAAGCCCGGCTAAAGCGGACGCGGCACCTAACTATCTGGGGCGATGCTCCGAGCAAGCGCTGGACGCCTATACCGTCGAGGATGCAATCTTCTGGCATTGCGAGATTATTGGTGAACTCGCCGTGCAAATTCACGAAACACAATCGAAGCTATGGCCGGCGTCGGCAAAGGCGACCGTCATCGAGGCGCTGCGGGAACGACAGCAGGATCATGGCCGGGCCGTAGCGCGGTTGTACGGCATCGTGCGTCGCAACGAACAGCTGATTTGGCAACCCGGCGGGGTCGATTAAACGGGTCGCCGATCCTGCTACGAGCACGCCCGAAAAAAAACGCGGTTACGAGAACCGCGTTACGATCCGGGTCGGCGCCGTTGAGGTGATCCCTGCAATTTCCGGTGGACCCCATAGGCGTGGCCGGCGAGGCCAATGCCCCAGCCGATAAGCGGCCAATAAAACCATAAATGTTCAGGAGTTAGCGTGAGATTGATCACGATCAGAAGAATGTTGACCGCGGCGTACGCCATTGCGTGGATTTGAAAGCCGCGATCTTCAAAAATTTGACGCATCACTGAAAATTCCTTGGACAGCTAAGTGCCGGGCACAACGCCAACGCGGAGATACCACTCCATACCGTCTTCATCTACGGCGGCTTTGCGAACGCCCCATGCCTGGGGCGATCGCGTCTATGCCCGCCGTGGTTCTCACCTGCCTCGCCACAACCATAGCGTCAACGCGGCACCAATGATGGCGATGAGATAGAGCAGAGCTGATGGCAGCAGGCCCAGGATGATGCCGACATGGTAACCCATGAACGAGCCCGCGATGCCGATAAGGCTGTAGGTAATATCGCCAACGCCGGTGGCATCGGCCACTTGGCGACCCAGCCAGCCCCGGCCGTAACGGTTGAAGATCAGTCCGACAACGATACCGATCACGACGAGAATGATAAACGTCGACAACGCGCTTTCTGGCATAGCGTCCTCCAGCCTAGGTGTGTCCCGCTCAGCGGTATTCTACCCGACTCGCGACCGCAAAAGTCAGAATATTCGACCGGGGACTGACGATTGCCCACCCAAATCGAGCACCTTGGGGCGGGCGCGAAACCAAACGGCGATAAGCCTCCCGGGCGCCTGACCGGCGACGGGCTTGGGAACTCTTTGGCCCCGCCGTGCATCTTCTACTGTGACGAATTCCCGACGAGATATGGGACGGGATCAGCAAGGCGACGATGTCGAACTGCGCGAGTGGACCGACTCCATAGCGTCGGTTATCGCCTTTGAAGGCACTGGCAGGGCCGACGACATCCTCGTGGAAGTGGTCAACGCTGCCCGGCGCGGCGGCGCTTATATCCCATTCGCCTCCAATACCGCCTACCGCAATACCATCTCCGTCGAGGACGCGCCGAAGCATCCCGGCGATCGCGAGATCGAGCATCGCATCGTCGCGGCCATCCGCTGGAACGCGGCGGCTATCGTTCTGAAGGCCAATAAGGACTCATCCGAACTTGGCGGACACATTGCGAGCTATCAGTCCGCAGCCACGCTCTATGAGACGGGCTTCATGCATTTCTGGCATGCGCCGTCGGCGCATCATGGCGGCGACCTGATCATGATCCAGGGCCACTCGTCACCCGGCATCTACGCGCGCGCCTTCCTCGAAGGCCGATTGACCGAATCCCAGATGCTGCATTTCAGACAGGAGGTGGGCGGCCGCGGATTGTCCTCTTACCCGCATCCCTGGCTGATGCCGGACTTCTGGCAGTTCCCGACCGTCTCGATGGGGCTCGGTCCGCTAATGGCGATCTATCAGGCGCGCTTCCTAAAGTATCTTCACAATCGCGGGCTGGCAGATACCGAAGATCGCCACGTATGGGTGTTCTGCGGCGACGGCGAGATGGACGAGCCTGAAAGCCTTGGCGCGATCTCGCTCGCCGGACGCGAACGGCTCGACAATCTGATCTTCGTCATTAACTGCAATCTGCAGCGCCTCGACGGCCCGGTGCGTGGCAACGGAAAAATCATTCAGGAACTCGAACGCAACTTCCGCGGCGCTGGTTGGAACGTCATCAAGGTCGTTTGGGGCTACCAGTGGGACGAACTCTTCGCGCGCGATACGACCGGCAAGCTGGCGCAGTTGATGGAAGAATGCGTTGACGGCGAATACCAGGATTTCAAGTCGAAAGACGGCGCCTACATTCGTGAGAAATTCTTCGGCCGCTATCCCGAGACGGCTGCGCTCGTCGCCGACTGGTCGGACGAAAAGATCTGGCGGTTGACGCGCGGCGGCCATGACCCGTCGAAGGTCTATGCCGCCTACGCCGCCGCCGTCCGCCACAAAGATCAGCCGACGTGCATCCTCGCCAAGACAGTGAAGGGCTACGGCATGGGGCCGGCCGGCGAAGCGACGATGCTGGCACATCAATCGAAGAAAATGGACATCGAGGCTCTTAAGCATTTCCGCGACAAGTTTCGTGTTCCTATCGCCGATGCTGATCTCATCGACCTGCCGCTGATACGCTTTGCGCCGGATTCGCCTGAAGCAAACTATCTCCGCAAGACGCGCGAAGCCCTCGGCGGTTCATTGCCGGTTCGGCGGCGAAAAGCTGAGCCGCTCGAAGTTCCGCCGCTGTCAAGTTTTGAAACGCAATTGAAGGGCACGGAGGGCCGGGAAATCTCGACGACGATGGCGTTCGTCCGGATTTTGACGACCCTGATGCGCGACCCGACGGTCGGCAAACGCATCGTTCCGATCGTGCCTGACGAAGCGCGCACATTCGGCATGGAGGGCATGTTCCGGCAGTTCGGGATCTTCAGCTTAACGGGCCAGCTTTACCGGCCGCAGGATGCCGATCAGCTGATGTTTTATAAAGAAGACAAGACCGGCCAGATGCTGCAGGAAGGCATCAACGAAGCCGGCGCGATGGCGTCGTGGATGGCGGCGGCGACGAGTTACTCGACGTCGAATGTCGAAATGGTGCCATTCTACATCTTCTATTCGATGTTCGGCTTTCAGCGCGTCGGCGACCTTGCATGGGCGGCCGGCGACATGCGGGCGAGGGGCTTTCTTCTCGGCGGTACGTCCGGCCGCACGACGCTTAACGGCGAAGGGCTGCAACACGAAGATGGCCACAGCCACGTCCTTTCGGCGACCATTCCTAATTGCGTCTCCTACGATCCGACCTTTGCCTATGAAGTCGCGGTCCTGATCCAGCACGGCCTGAAGCGCATGCTGATCGACCAGGAAGACGTATTTTTCTATCTGACGCTTTTGAATGAAAGCTACGAACACCCGCCGATGCCGCCCGGCGTCGAGGACGGTATCGTGCGCGGCATGTATCTCTTCCGCGAAGCACCCAAAGCCGCGGGCCGCCATAAGGTTCAGCTTCTGGGCTCCGGCGCGATCCTGAGAGAAGTCATCGCCGCGGCCGAGCTGCTTGCGAACGATTGGGATGTGTCGGCCGAAATCTGGAGTGTCACCAGTTTCACGGAACTTGCCCGCGAGGCGCGCGACGTCGAACGCTGGAACATGCTGCACCCTACCGAAACACCGCGCGCGCCTTACGTTACGGAACGGCTTTCCGAATTTGGAGAGGGCCCCGTTATCGCGTCGACCGACTACATGAAGCTCTTCGCCGAACAGATCCGTTCGTACGTGCCCGGCCGCTACCGCGTCTTGGGAACGGACGGCTTTGGCCGTTCGGATTACCGAAAAGCTTTGCGATCGTTCTTCGAGGTCGATCGCCACTTCGTCACGGTTGCGGCGTTGAAAACTCTCGCCGACGAAAACAGAATTCCGTCCGTCAAGGTCGCCGAAGCGATCCGCAAATACGGCATCGACCCCGAAAAGCAAAATCCCGCGCACAGCTAATCAGGCAGCTCATCAGGCAGGGACCGGCCATGTCCGTCGTCGACGTCAAGGTGCCGAATATCGGCGACTTCAAAGATGTTCCGGTCATCGAAGTTCTCGTCGGTCCGGGCGATCAGGTCAAAGCCGACGACCCGCTCATCACGCTCGAGAGCGACAAGGCGGCAATGGAAGTTCCTGCGCCGTTTCCGGGAAGAGTATCGGCGGTCCTGATTGCAATCGGCGATAAGGTGAGCGAAGGCAGCGCCATCTTGAAGCTCGATGTTGATGGGACTCAGGAGCCTGAAAAGCAGTCGCGTAAAGTGGAAGAGCAGCGTCAACCGGAGGGCCTCGCGGAGCCTGCACCGGCCGCGCCTTCCGGCACCAGAGCCGAGGCGCCATCTTCCAGTGAACCGAGCCCGCCTGCACCCATTGAGTTCGATGGCGTCCACGCCAGCCCATCGGTACGCAGGACGGCCCGCGAGCTTGATGTCGATCTGACCAAAGTCACCGGCACCGGCGAGAAAGGCCGGATCACCAAGGACGATGTCAAGCGTTACATCGCCAAAAGTGCGCGCGGCGAGGCCGGTGTTACGACTGGCATCCCGGAAATCCCGGCGCAGGATTTTTCGAAATTCGGAACAATCGAGTCAAAACCGCTATCTCGATTGAGGAAGCTTGCCGGCCCGCATTTGCATCGCGCCTGGCTGAATATTCCGCATGTCACGAATTCGGACGAGGCGGACATCACTGATCTCGATGGATATCGCCGGAAACTGGACGAGGATGCGAGGGCGAAAGGCTATCGAGTCACGCTCGTATCGTTTCTGCTGAAGGCCAGCGTCATGGCGCTGAAGGAGCACCCCGACCTCAACGCCTCGTTGGCACCGGCAAAGGACGCGCTGATACTGAAGAAATATTACAATTTCGGCGTCGCCGTGGATACGCCAGACGGTCTCGTCGTGCCGGTGATCAAGGACGTCGATCGCAAAGGCATCCTTGAGCTTAGCCAGGAGCTTAGCTCCGTATCGGCACGAATGCGCGAAGGCCGCATTACGCCAGAGGATATCCAGGGCGGAACGTTTTCGATCTCAAGTCTCGGCGGCATCGGCGGCACGAATTTCACGCCAATCATCAATGCGCCGGAGGTGGCAATTCTCGGTGCTATGCGGGCCAGCATCAAGCCAGTGTGGGACGGCGCGACGTTCAAGCCGCGGTTGATATTGCCGCTTTGTGTTTCCTACGATCACCGCGCGGTCGATGGTGTCCTTGCCGCGCGCTTCCTTCGAACGCTGGCTGATGCGCTCGGCGATATCCGCCAGCTCGTCCTGTAGGTAACGGCGATGACAGCACAAAACGCTTTTTCGCCGATCGCAGGAACCGCGGAATTTACCGCTGATGGAGAGACTGTTCTTGCGTGCCAACTGCTGGTTCTAGGCGCAGGCCCAGGCGGCTACTCTGCGGCCTTCCGCGCCAGCGATCTCGGTATCGCGACGGTTCTCGTCGATCAAAGGCCGACGCTTGGCGGCGTGTGCCTGAACGTCGGATGCATCCCTTCCAAGGCCTTGCTTCACACGATGGCCGTTGTCGACGCCGCCAACGCTCTATCGGCCCAAGGCATTGCGTTTGGCGCGCCGCAGATCGACGCGACGAAACTCGCGGCCCATAAGGACGCCGTTGTCAAAAAGCTGACGGACGGTCTCGCTGCGATGGCCAAAGCACGCAAGGTGCGGGTCATTCAAGGAACCGGACGCTTTCGCGATCCGCATCATCTCGAGGTGGCAGCCGCCGATGGCGATGCCCCCAAAATCGTCCGCTTCGAGTCCGCCATCATCGCCGCCGGTTCCGAAGCTGCAACCTTGCCCTTTGTTCCGAGCGATCCGCGCATCGTCGATTCGACCGGCGCCCTCGAGTTGCGGGCCGTCCCGAAGAAAATGCTGGTTCTTGGTGGCGGCATCATCGGGCTTGAAATGGCGACCGTCTATTCCGTCTTGGGCGCGCGGGTTGACGTCGTCGAGATGCTCGACGGCCTGATGCCGGGCGCCGATCGCGATCTCGTCGCCGTCTGGCAAAAAATGAATGCGTCGCGTTTCGATAGGATCATGCTGAAGACGAAGGCGGTCGCAATTGATGCGAAATTGGATGGCATCCATGTAGAATTCGCAGGCGAAGCGGCGCCCGAGCAGCCGCAGCGCTACGATCTGATTTTGGTGGCCGTCGGCAGGCAGCCGAACGGCAAGCGAATCGCCGCAGAAAAGGCTGGCGTCGATATTAGCGACAAGGGCTTCATCGCCGTAGACCGGCAGATGCGCACGAACGCCCACCACATCTACGCGATCGGCGACATCGTCGGCGAGCCGATGCTCGCACACAAGGCCGTGCATCAAGGACACGTGGCCGCCGAGAACGCCGCCGGAGGAAAAAGCTTTTTCGATGCGCGCCAAATTCCGTCCGTTGCCTACACCGATCCGGAAATCGCCTGGACGGGTCTGACGGAGCAGGACGCCAAGGCCCGCAATGTCGCTTTCAAGAAAGCCGTCTTCCCGTGGGTGGCGTCGGGGCGCGCACTGGCCAACGGCCGTGCGGAAGGATTGACCAAACTTCTTTTCGATCCCGAAACGCACCGGCTGCTGGGCGGAGCCATCGTAGGGACGCATGCGGGCGATTTGATCGCCGAAATCTGCTTGGGGCTGGAACTTGGAGCAGACGCCACCGACATCGGTAGGACGATCCTGCCTCATCCGACGCTATCGGAAACGATTGGTATGTCCGCTGAAGCCTTCGAGGGGGTATGTACGGATTTGCTGCCAGCTTCGCGATAATTTGCCGGAGTGGTGCAGGATCGTCGCACAGGGAGAGTGCGCCGCTGCTACAAATTCAGCCAATTTTATGGGCTAACCCTCTTTGACTCGGCCGCTGTGACACGGAGTTGCGCTGCACAACGGTGTGGGCTAACACCGTGCCCGTATGCTGCGTATATAATGTGTCAGCGGGTCCGCTGCCGTCCGGACGAGATGCGATGAACGACCTTCTCACTACGCAATACCTGCCGATCGCGATTTTCATCGGCGTCGCGCTGTTCATCGGCGCAGCCCTGATGGTCGCGCCGTTCCTCGTCGCCGTCAGAAATCCCGATCCCGAAAAGGTTTCGGCCTACGAATGCGGCTTCAACGCCTTTGACGATGCGCGCATGAAGTTCGACGTACGCTACTATCTCGTGTCGATCCTGTTCATCATTTTCGACCTCGAGATCGCGTTTCTCTTTCCCTGGGCGGTTGCGTTCAAGGAAGTCGGCCTCTTTGGTTTCTGGTCGATGATGGCCTTCCTGGGCGTGCTCACCATCGGCTTTATCTACGAATGGAAGAAGGGCGCCCTTGAATGGGAGTGATCCGCGCTGATGAAGGATTTGGCGGTCTGGTGTTCGACCGGGCGCGCGAAGGTATGCCAGGTGGAGCTTTGCCCGCGGAGCGTAGCGCCGACGATCCATTCTTAACCGGCGTCTCCAACGAGCTTGCCGACAAGGGTTTTCTTGTCACCACGACGGACGATCTGATCAACTGGGCACGGACCGGGTCCCTCATGTGGATGACGTTCGGCCTGGCGTGCTGCGCGGTCGAAATGATGCAGGCTTCGATGCCGCGCTACGATCTAGAGAGATTCGGGTTCGCGCCGCGCGCCTCGCCCCGCCAATCTGACGTGATGATCGTCGCCGGCACGCTGACCAACAAGATGGCCCCGGCCTTGCGGAAGGTCTATGACCAGATGCCTGAGCCCCGCTACGTCATTTCGATGGGGAGCTGCGCCAACGGCGGCGGCTACTATCATTATTCCTACGCCGTCGTACGCGGATGCGACCGTATCGTGCCGGTCGATGTCTACGTGCCGGGTTGCCCGCCGACCGCAGAGGCGCTGGTTTATGGCGTGCTGCTGTTGCAGCGGAAAATCCGCAGGACGGGTACGATCGAGCGTTAGGCGAGGGTAAGCGGTCTCGAAACATCGGATACGACAACATGCCGGCTGCGCTGAACGATCTTGCTGCACACATTTCAGATCGCCTCGGGTCGAGCGTCACATCGACGTCGTGTGCGTATGATCAGCTGACACTGACGGTTGCGCGCGACAGTATCGTCGAAGTGCTGACCCTGCTGCGCGACGATCCCGGCTGCAAATTCGAAGTGCTGATCGATATCTGCGGCGTCGACTATCCCGAACGCAAAGAGCGCTTCGACGTCGTCTACCACCTCCTGTCGCCGCGCCTCAATCAGCGGGTGCGAGTCAAAATCACGACTGACGAGGCGACTCCCGTTGCGAGCGTCAACAACGTGTTTCCGGCGGCGAACTGGTATGAGCGCGAGGCCTACGACCTCTACGGAATCCGCTTCACCGGACACCCCGACCTTCGCCGCATCCTGACCGATTACGGCTTTCAGGGCTATCCGATGCGAAAGGACTTTCCGCTGACCGGCTACGTCGAGGTGCGATATGACGACGAGAAGAAACGCGTCGTCTACGAGCCGGTCAAGCTGACCCAGGAATTTCGCGAATTTGATTTCGAAAGCCCGTGGGAAGGTCCGAACTACGTGCTTCCGGGGGACGAGAAAGCTGGTCGCGCGTAATGCCAGCCGCGCGGCGCTGCTGATCGACGATCTTTTCGTGCGCGACCTGTCGAAAGCTAAAATTGAATCTTAAATCCGGGGCAGGAATGGAATTCGAAGCCGGGCTGGTGGTCTCGTTCGTGCTGATGATCGCCGCATTCGTGGTCGATTGGCCGCGAGCGCTCGCGGGTTTGGCATTCGGCGCAATCAGCCGTTACTTGCCCTATGGGACGATCGTCGTTCCGACGGGCGTGATCGTCCTGGCGGCGGCAGGAGAATTCATTTACCCGGAGATCGGGCGCACCGCGCACCCAAGCCTCTACTCGTTCGCGATTGGGCTCTTTTCGGTCGCCGCGACGGCTTCAAATATCTATATAACGATACGCAACTTTAAGGACAGGCTGTGAGGGCCTCGCCGGTGAAACCTACGCTCCGTGCAGGTGCCAGCACGCAGTTTTCGTTTCGCGTTCCCGCGACGAAGACGGTGCCGCATCTCTTTCCCGAGGCGCGCGAGTTCCAGCTGATGCCGACCGTCTTCGCGACCGGCTTCATGGTGGGACTGATGGAATGGACGTGCCTCAATCTCGTGGCGCCGCATCTCGACGAGGGCGAGGGATCTCTCGGCGTCCACATCAACGTGTCGCATATTGCCGCGACCGTTCCGGGCCAGACCGTGACGGTCGATGCCGAATGTACCAAGGTCGAAGGCCGCCGGCTCTACTTCCATGTTAAAGCGCACGATGGCATAGACCTCATCGGCGAAGGCGAGCATCAGCGCATGGTCGTCGAGTGGGACAAGTACGAACAGCGCGTCAATGAAAAGGCCAAGAAGGCGCGGCTCGCTCCAATCACACGCGGAACAGTTTAAATGGCCGAAACCGAAATTCGTAATTTCAACATCAACTTTGGGCCGCAGCATCCGGCGGCGCATGGCGTGTTGCGTCTCGTGCTCGAGCTCGATGGCGAAGTTGTCGAGCGCGTCGATCCGCATATTGGCCTGTTGCATCGCGGCACCGAAAAGCTGATCGAGCACAAGACCTATCTGCAGGCGATCGGGTATTTCGACCGGCTCGACTACGTCGCGCCGATGAACCAGGAACACGCGTTCTGCCTGGCGGCTGAAAAGCTGTTGGAACTCGACGTTCCGCGCCGTGCCCAGCTCATCCGCGTGCTCTATTCGGAAATCGGACGCATCCTGTCGCATCTTTTGAACGTTACGACGCAGGCGATGGACGTCGGTGCTCTGACCCCGCCGCTTTGGGGCTTTGAAGAGCGCGAGAAGCTGATGGTATTTTACGAGCGCGCGTCGGGCTCGCGAATGCACGCGAAATATTTCCGCATGGGCGGCGTGCACCAGGATTTGCCGCCGAAGCTCATCGACGACATTTACGCGTGGTGCGATCCGTTTCTGAAGGTCGTCGAGGACATTGACATCCTTCTGACGGAGAACCGCATTTTTAAGCAGCGCAATGTCGACATCGGCGTCGTGTCGCTCGATGACGCGTTCGCGCTGGGCTTTTCCGGCGTGATGGTGCGCGGCTCCGGTGCGGCATGGGATCTGCGCAAGGCGCAGCCCTATGAGTGCTATGCCGATCTCGACTTCGACATTCCGATCGGTAAGAACGGCGATTGCTATGATCGCTACCTGATCCGCATGCAGGAAATGCGCGAATCCACGAAGATCATGAAGCAGTGCTGCGAACGATTGAGATCCGCCGAGGGTCAGGGCCCGCATGTCACGGAAAACAAGAAGATCGTTCCGCCGAAGCGGGCCGAGATGAAGCGCTCGATGGAAGCGCTGATCCACCACTTCAAGCTCTATACCGAAGGCTTCCACGTTCCGGCAGGAGAGGTCTACGCCGCAGTCGAAGCACCGAAGGGGGAATTCGGCGTCTATCTCGTCGCTGATGGGTCAAACAAGCCCTATCGCTGCAAAATCCGCGCGCCCGGATTTCCACACCTCGCCGCAATGGACTTCATCAATCGCGGCCACATGCTGGCCGACGTCTCGGCCATTCTTGGCTCCCTCGACATCGTTTTTGGCGAAATCGACCGGTAGGGGCGCCGCGCGGGAGGCCAAAGCTATCTTCAACCGTGTCTAGCGCCCGCCACGAAGTCCTGGCAGAAGTGTGCCCTGGTCCTCCGGTTCGCTGGCTTTGGAGAGGCAACGCATGGTGCCCGGTGCTGCCCCGATGGTCGACAATTTGTTCCTGCTGGCCGTTGCGGCGCTCGGCTGGGGCCTGAGCCTCGCCACGTACCGCCTGTTTGCGCGGTCGAAAGGCTGGCCGATGGGTGCGCTTCAGACCGACTTGCCCTTCGTCCCGGTTCTGATCGGACTTGCCGGCCTCTTCTCCGGATTGCTTTTTGCGACGGCACGGGGCGCCGGCGATGGCGGCTGGATGATTATCGCGCTGGGTCTCGTCTTCGCCGCTGTCTGGACAGGGTTTCTGCGCGTCGGCTCGCAACTCGCACTGTTCCTGGCCCCCATCGCGACGTTCCTGTTGCTGCTCGGGTGGCTTGCGGGCCCCCTTGGTTTCTCCGAACGCCAGTGGGCGACCGAGCGCGCGTCGGAAGCGCCGCAGCGTCGCGGGATTATGAACCCCGAACCAACTCTCCCGTCGACTGGTGCTACGGCTGGAACCACACCATGAGTGCAATGTGAGCCGAGTGCACGAAGGTCGCGCTTTTCGTCGCACGTGACCATTGATTTCCGCCGTGGCTTGCGGCTTTCTCCGGATCACTAAAACCTTGCTCAGCTGTCATGTTCCACGTACTGGACCGTGTTGATGCCGGAGGGTTAATGTCCTGCCGCAGAGTCGATGTGGGCGTAACGGACTGACGTGGCCGCGTTATGATTCGCTGCGACACGACTGACGTTCGAGGAGCCATAGATGGCCGTTCGCCGATTGCATCCCGATCAGCCTCCGCAGTTCGCTTTCACGGCGGAAAATCTTGCGTGGGCGCATGCGACGATTGCCAAGTATCCGCCCGGCAAAGAAGCGTCCGCCGTTCTTCCGCTGATGTGGCGCGCTCAAGAGCAGTGCGGCGGCTGGCTTCCCGAGCCCGCAATCCGTGCCGTCTGCGATCTGCTCGACATGGCCTATATTCGCGGCATCGAAATCGCGACGTTCTATACGATGTTTCAACTTGCGCCGGTCGGCAGCAAGGCCCACGTGCAGGTGTGTGGCACCACGCCGTGCATGTTGCGTGGTTCGCGCGATCTGGTCGCTGTCTGCAAACGGCGCATCGGGGAGCATCAGCACGTTCCGAGCGCCGACGGCACGCTCTCTTGGGAAGAGGTCGAGTGCATCGGCGTCTGCGCCAATGCGCCGGTCGTTCAGATCGGCAGCGACACGTTTGAGGATTTGACGCCGAAACAGCTCGAGGTCGTGCTGAACGGCTTCGTATCGGGCAAGCCGCCGAAGCCAGGGTCTCAGATCGGGCGCAAGGCATCGTGCCCCGAGACAGGTCCGACGACATTGACTGACGAAACGCTCTATGACGGATCGACGATCGGCGCCTGGAAAAAGCGCTTCGAAGAAACGTCGGGAGGCGGCGACGGTGCCGCCGAAACGACGCCGCCCTCGGCGCTGGCATCTCCGGCGCACAAAGCTGCCGTCGCCGAAGGCGTATCGCCGTCGTCGCCTGGTCAAGCCGCCAAGCCGCAGCCTCATCCCGCGGCTCTTACAGCAATGGCCAACGCCGGCCTCATCAAAGACCTCGAGGCAAGAGGCACGGGCAAGCCGCTCTCGGCCGGCGAACTCGACAAGATCAAAGCCGACATGCGCCGCGGCAAGGTCGTGACTGCGCCCGGCACGCATCGTCAGCCCGAGCTGTTGAAACAGCCGCGCGGCGGCAAGGCCGACGATCTGTCGTTGATCTGGGGCGTCGCCGATAAGTTGGCCGAAAAGCTCAATACCATGGGCATCTGGCACTTCGAGCAGATCGCGAAGTGGACGCCCGAGGAGATCGCGTGGTTCGAAAGCCAAAACGATGGCTTCAAGGGCCGCGTCGCCCGCGACAAATGGATCGAGCAGGCACAGAAGCTGGCCTCGGGCTGGCGTCCGGACAGCAAAGCCGGTGAAAGGCCGAAGGGTTAGGGCGCATGCTGCACGATCGCGATCGCATCTTCCGTAATATCTACGGATTCCATGACGTGAGCCTCAAGGGCGCGCGGCAGCGCGGCGCATGGGATGGCACGAAGTTTTTCATCGACAAGGGCCACGACTACATCATCGACGAGGTCAAGAAATCGGGATTGCGGGGCCGTGGCGGCGCCGGGTTTCCGACGGGTCTCAAGTGGTCGTTCATGCCGAAGGCCGATTCTCGGCCGAGCTATGTCGTCATCAATGCCGATGAATCGGAGCCCGGTTCCTGCAAGGATCGAGAAATTCTACGCCACGATCCGCATCTGCTCATCGAAGGAGCGCTGCTCGCGTCCTTCGCGATGCGGGCGCATACAAGCTATGTCTACGTGCGCGGCGAATACATCCGCGAGCGCCAGGCGCTGCAACGCGCCATCGACGAAGCGTATGATGCAAAGCTCATCGGCAAGGACAACATCCACGGCTGGGATTTTGATCTCGTCGTGCATCACGGCGCCGGCGCCTACATCTGCGGCGAAGAAACCGCGATGCTCGAAAGCCTTGAAGGCAAGAAGGGCCAGCCGCGTCTGAAGCCGCCGTTTCCGGCGAACGTCGGTCTCTACGGTGCACCGACGACGGTCAATAACGTCGAAAGCATTGCGGTGGCCGGTGATATTCTGCGCCGCGGCTCGAGCTGGTTCGCGGCTCTCGGTCTTCCGAACAACACCGGCACGAAGCTGTTTCAGATTTCCGGCCACGTCGAGCGTCCGTGCGTCGTCGAAGAGGAAATGGGTATTCCTCTGAAAGACCTGATCGACAAGCACTGCGGCGGTATTCGCGGCGGCTGGGACAACCTGCTCGCCGTCATTCCCGGCGGCTCGTCTGTTCGTTGCATCACGGCGGAACAGGCGATGGACGTCACGATGGATTTCGACGCGCTGGGCAAGCTCGGTTCGGGCCTCGGCACCGCAGCCGTTATAGTCATGGATAAATCGACCGACATCATCGGCGCGATCCGCCGCATCGCCTATTTCTACAAGCACGAGAGCTGCGGCCAGTGCACGCCGTGCCGTGAAGGCACCGGCTGGATGTGGCGCGTGCTCGAACGGATGGAACGTGGCGAGGCCGAAAAACGCGAGATCGATTTGTTGCTCGACGTGACGAAACAGGTCGAAGGTCACACGATCTGCGCTCTCGGCGACGCGGCGGCGTGGCCGGTGCAGGGCTTGATCAAGAACTTCCGTCCGGTCATCGAAGCGCGCATCGATCAGTATCAAGCAAAGCACACGCGCGAGGCGGCAGAGTAGACATGCCAAAGCAACTCATCGTCGACGGCAAGACCATAGAGGTCGAGGATGGCACGACCCTGATGCATGCTTGCGAGATGGCGGGCGCGGTCATTCCGCGTTTCTGCTATCACGAGCGCCTGTCGATCGCCGGCAACTGCCGCATGTGCCTCGTCGAGGTCCAGGGATCGCCGAAGCCGATTGCGAGCTGCGCGATGCTCGTCAACGATCTGCCACCGAACAGGGACGGCAGCCCGAAAATCGTCAACACCACGACGCCGCTCGTCAAAAAAGCGCGCGAAGGGGTGATGGAGTTTCTGCTCATCAATCACCCGCTCGATTGCCCTATTTGCGATCAGGGCGGTGAGTGCGATCTGCAGGATCAGGCCATTGCCTTCGGCATGGGAGGCTCGCGCTACCGCGAGAACAAGCGCGCCGTCGAAGAAAAGTACATCGGTCCGCTGATCAAGACGATCATGACACGCTGCATCCATTGCACGCGCTGCGTTCGCTACATGACGGAAGTCGCAGGCGTCGAAGAGCTTGGCCTCATCGGGCGCGGCGAAGATGCCGAGATCACGACCTATCTTGATCGCGGCATTTTCTCGGAAATGAGCGCCAACGTCGTCGATCTCTGTCCCGTCGGGGCGTTGACGCATCGGCCGTGGGCCTTTGCCGCGCGCCCTTGGGAAATGGACTCGACTGAAACCATTGACGTCATGGACGCGCTCGGCTCTGCCATCCGCGTCGATACCCGCGGCAGCGCCGTCATGCGCATCCTGCCACGCAACAACGATGCGGTGAACGAGGAATGGATTTCCGACAAGACGCGCCACGTTGCTGACGGCCTCAAGATCCAAAGGCTCGATCAGCCGTACGTGCGCAACGGCGGCCGGCTGGAGCCGGCAAGCTGGGATCAGGCGCTGACCCTTGTCGCCGGGAGGCTCAAAGCCGCCAAGCCCGAAAAGATCGGTGCCATTGCAGGCGATCTTGCTGGTGCCGAGGAAATGTTCGCGGTCAAGGATTTGCTCGGCCGCTTCGGCGCCACATCGTTCGACTGCCGGCAGGCCGGTGAAAAGCTCGATCCGAAGCTCGGGCGCGCCGGCTATCTTTTCAATTCATCGATCGAAGGCATCGAGCAGGCCGACGCGATTTTGATCGTCGGCTCCAATCCTAAACTTGAAGCGCCGGTTCTCAATGCTCGCATCCGCAAGCGTTGGCGCGCTGCAGACATAAAAATCGCCCTCATCGGCGCCAAGGTCGATCTTGCCTACCCCTACGAATATTTGGGTGCCGGGCCGGATACCCTTGAACAGATCGCAAACGGCAAGCACGCGTTCGCGAATGTATTGAAGGGCGTTGCCCATCCGATGGTGATCGTGGGACAAGGCGCACACGCGCGCTCCGACGGTCTCGCCATACTGTCGCTCGCCGCGCGTCTTCTGCTCGCGGCTTCTGCGGGCAAGGAAGCGTCGTGGAACGGCTTCAACATTCTCCACACCGCGGCCGCACGGGTCGCAGGACTTGATCTCGGGTTCGTGCCGGGTAAGGGCGGCAAGGACGTCGCCGGCATTCTGGGCTCCGGCATGGATTTCGTGTATCTGCTCGGCGCCGACGAGTGCGATCTCTCGCGGCTCGGTTCTGCTTTCGTCGTCTATCAGGGAAGTAACGGCGACCGGGGCGCGGAGCGCGCCGACGTCGTCTTTCCGGCTGCCGCCTATACGGAAAAGAGCGCCACGTACGTCAACACTGAAGGGCGCGCGCAGCAGACGGTGAGGGCCGTCTATCCGCCCGGCAGCGCCAAGGAAGACTGGAAAATCCTCAGAGAATTGTCGCAGCGCGCCGGCAATACATTACCCTATGATACAATTACCGAGCTTCGAGCGGCGATGTATCGCTCCGCCCCGCAACTCGCCGCCCTCAATACCGTCGAGGCGCGCGCGGCGTCCGGATTGGAGACGCTCGCCAAACTGTCGGGCCGGCCGGGACCGGAACCTTTTGCGTCGGTCATCGCCGACTTCTATCTGACGAACCCGATCGCTCGCGCCTCCGCTGTAATGGCCGGTATGAGCGCGCTCAGAAGCTCACACGAACAGAAACTCAGCGCAGCGGAATAGAGGCAAATGGTCGAGACGCTGCAAATCTTCATGTCCACATACGGCTGGAACCTGCTGGCGCTCGTCGGCTGGTCGCTGCTCGTGATTGTCGGCCTGCTCATCGTCGTCGCCTATCTTCTGCTGATGGACCGCAAAGTCTGGGCGGCGGTGCAACTCCGCCGTGGGCCGAACGTCGTCGGACCCTTTGGCCTGTTGCAGTCGTTCGCCGATCTTTTGAAGTTCGTGTTCAAGGAACCGCTGATCCCTGCGGGCTCCGACAAGGTTGTGTTCCTGCTGGCGCCGCTGGCGACGGCAACGTGCGCTCTGGCCGCGTGGGCGGTGATTCCGATCAATGAAAACAGCTGGGGTAGGTGGGTCGTTTCCGACATGAACGTCGGAATCCTTTACCTGCTCGCGATTTCCTCGCTCGCCGTCTACGGCATCATCATGGGAGGTTGGGCCTCCAACTCGAAGTACCCGTTCATGGGCAGCCTCAGGTCGGCGGCGCAGATGGTGTCGTATGAGGTTTCAATCGGCTTCGTCATCATTAGTGTGCTGCTTTGCGTCGGGTCGCTCAACATCACCGATATCGTGAATGCGCAGAAATCGGGCATCGGTACGCGGCTAGGGCTGACGAACTCGTTGCTCGACTGGCATTGGCTGGCGCTCTTTCCGATGTTCATCGTGTTCTTTATTTCGGCGCTGGCCGAAACCAATCGCACGCCCTTCGACCTTATCGAAGCCGAATCGGAACTCGTTGCCGGTTTCATGGTCGAGTACTCGTCGACCCCGTATCTTCTCTATATGCTCGGTGAGTACGTCTCGATCACTACGATGTGCGCGCTGACGACGATCCTGTTTCTCGGCGGCTGGCTGCCGCCGCTCGATGTCTGGCCGCTGAATGCGATCCCGGGCGTCGTCTGGTTCCTGCTCAAAGTCGTTTTCGTTTTCTTGATGTTCGCGATGGCTAAGGCCGTATTACCGCGATATCGCTACGACCAGTTGATGCGACTTGGGTGGAAAGTTTTCCTGCCGCTGTCGCTTGCAATGGTGGTGCTGACGGCCGCCGTTCTTCAATTCGGAGGTTTCGTATAAATGAGCCTCGCAACTGCCGGTAAATCTCTACTTCTGACGGAAATCGTGGCGGCATTTCTCCTGTCGTTCCGCTATTTCTTTTCGCCGAAGAAAACACTGAATTATCCCTATGAAAAAGGTCCGCTGTCGCCCCGGTTCCGTGGTGAGCATGCGCTACGCCGCTACCCGAACGGCGAAGAGCGCTGCATCGCCTGCAAGCTCTGCGAAGCCATATGTCCGGCGCTGGCAATCACCATCGAGGCCGGGCCCCGTCGTAACGACGGCACGCGGCGCACGACGCGCTACGACATCGACATGACCAAATGCATTTACTGCGGGCTCTGCCAGGAGGCATGCCCGGTGGATGCCATCGTTGAAGGACCGAATTTCGAATTCGCGACCGAAACGCGGGAAGAGCTGTTTTACGACAAGGATCGGTTGCTCGCCAACGGCGACCGGTGGGAGCGCGAGATCGCCAAGAATATTGAGCTCGACGCGAAATATCGATAATTCGCACTCCGCGCGAAGGACGGGGCGGGGGATAGCAAGAAAGAACGAAGGACAATGGCGTCGGCGGGTTTCTTTTATCTTTTTGCGGTGCTCGCAGTCGCTGCGGGCGCGATGGTCGTGCTCGCGAAAAATCCCGTGCATGCCGTGCTGTTTCTGATCCTGGCGTTCTTCAATTCGGCCGGCCTCTTTGTTCTGCTCGGCGCCGAGTTCCTGGCAATGGTGCTCGTCGTCGTCTACGTCGGCGCCGTATCTGTCCTCTTCCTGTTTGTCGTGATGATGCTCGACGTTGATTTCGCGGCGCTGAAAGCCGGTTTCATCAAGAATGCCAAGGTCGGAGCACTGGTCGGTGGCATCGTGCTTGCGGAACTCGTTCTATTGTTCACGTACCGCGGGCTGACGGTCGCGCCGATGTCGAACGCCGCTTCTCCGATGCCCGCCGCCGGGTCCGCAGTGACCAACACCGAGGCTCTCGGACTGATCCTCTATACGAAGTACATCTACTTCTTCCAGGGCGCTGGTATGATCCTGCTCGTCGCGATGATCGGCGCGATCGTGCTGACCCTCAAGCATCGCGAAAACGTCAAACGGCAGTCTGTTGCGGAACAAGTTGCGCGCACTCCGAAGACGACGCTTGAGGTGATCAAGGTCCCGAGTGGCGGCTCGGTCATCCCCGTGGCCGCCAAGCGGTCAAAACGGACGGAGGCAGCGGAATGACCATCGGACTCGGGCACTATCTGACGGTGGCCGCGTGCCTCTTCACGCTCGGCATCTTCGGTATTTTCATCAATCGCAAGAACGTCATCGTCATTTTGATGTCGATCGAGCTGATTTTGCTGGCCGTCAATATCAACCTCGTCGCGTTTTCGCATTTCAACAACGACCTCGTCGGGCAGGTATTCGCGCTCTTCATTCTGACGGTTGCGGCAGCCGAGGCGGCAATCGGGCTTGCGATCATCGTCGTCTACTATCGCAATCGCGGATCGATCGCGGTCGAAGACATCAACATGATGAAGGGCTGATCGGGGCATGATCTACGCCGCCATTGTTCTCCTGCCGCTTGCGGGTGCGCTGATCGCGGGCCTGTTCGGCCGCATCATCGGCGACCGGCCGAGCGAAGTCATCACGACATCGTTGCTGATGGCTGCGGCCGTGCTGTCGTGGATCGTTTTCGTGCAAATCGCCTTCGGGCACGAGACGCAGAATGTCACTCTGATGCGCTGGATCACGTCGGGCGAGCTCGACGCATCGTGGTCGCTCAAGATCGATACACTGACGGCCGTCATGCTGGTCGTCGTGACGACGGTCTCGGCACTCGTCCATCTCTATTCCATCGGCTACATGCACGATGACGATAGCCGGCCGCGCTTTTTCGCCTATCTCTCACTCTTCACTTTCGCGATGCTGACGCTGGTGACGAGCGACAATCTCCTGCAGATGTTCTTCGGCTGGGAGGGCGTCGGGCTCGCCTCCTATCTGCTCATCGGCTTTTGGTACAAAAGACCCGCGGCCAACGCGGCGGCGATCAAGGCGTTCGTCGTCAATCGCGTCGGCGACTTCGGTTTCGCGCTCGGCATCTTCGGGCTGTTCTTCGTATTCCGCACCGTCAATTTCGATGCGATATTCGCGGCCGCGCCCGGCGTCGCCGGCAAGACGTTCATGTTTGCCGGCCATGACGTCGACATCCTGACGACGCTGTCGCTGCTCCTTTTCATGGGCGCGATGGGCAAGTCGGCGCAGTTTCTGCTGCACACATGGCTGCCGGATGCAATGGAAGGCCCTACGCCGGTTTCGGCGCTGATCCACGCTGCCACGATGGTGACGGCGGGTGTGTTCATGGTGGCGCGCCTGTCGCCGATCTTTGAACTAGCGCCGGACGCCTTGGCGTTCGTGACGCTGATCGGGGCGGTTACGGCATTCTTCGCCGCGACCGTCGCGCTCGTGCAGAACGACATCAAACGCGTCATCGCCTATTCGACATGTTCGCAGCTTGGCTACATGTTCGTCGCCTGCGGTATCGGAGCGTACGGCGCGGGAATATTCCACCTCTTCACGCATGCCTTCTTCAAGGCCCTGCTGTTCCTCGGTTCCGGCTCCGTCATCCATGCGATGCATCACGAGCAGGACATGCGGCTCATGGGCGGCCTGCGGAACAAGATACCGTTGACGTTCGCGGCAATGCTGATCGGCACGCTGTCGATTACTGGCGTCGGAATTCCGCATCTCACCGGTTTTTCCGGCTTTTATTCGAAGGACGCGATCATCGAAGCCGCCTACGCCGCCGGTACGCTGAATAATTATGCGTTCTGGCTACTTGTCGTCGGCGCCTTGATGACGGCGTTCTACTCCTGGCGCCTGATCTTCATGACCTTCTGTGGGGAAACGCACGCCGATCACAAAACCTACGAGCACGCGCACGAAAGCCCACCGACGATGCTGGTGCCGCTGGCCGTTCTGGCGTTGGGCGCGACCATCGCCGGACTGGTTTTCTCAGGCTACTTCATCGGCCATGACGAAAGCGCATTCTGGGGTGCCTCGCTATTTCGCGGCGAACACAACCACGTTCTGCACGCGATGCATGACGTGCCCGAATGGGTCAGCTACTCCTCGTTCGTTGCGATGCTGATCGGCTTTGCGATCGCCTGGCTCTACTATATCCGGGCCCCGTGGCTGCCGGCCGCCACAGCACGGGCGTTCAAGCCGCTGTACCTGTTCCTGCTGAACAAGTGGTACTTCGACGAACTTTACGACCTGATCTTCGTGCGCCCTGCATTTGCGATAGGGCGCTTTTTATGGAAGGGCGGCGATGGCGCCGTGATTGACGGAGCCATCGACGGAACGGCGGCGACCGTCGGACGCATTACCGGGCGCGTCGTCAAACTTCAGACCGGTTACGTCTACAACTACGCCTTCGCGATGCTGATCGGCGTTGCGGCGCTGCTGACCTGGCTCACCTACAACGGAATTTTCGGCGGGGTGATCCGATGAGCAACATCCTGTCGGTCACGACGTTTCTGCCTCTCGTCGGCGCACTGCTGATTGCGACGCTCAATGCTGAAGCCGTCCGCAACGCACGCTGGATCGCGCTGTGGACGACACTGATCACGTTTTTCGTGTCGCTGCTCATCTGGTGGAATTTCGATACGACGACCGCCGGTTTTCAGTTCGTCGAAGAATATGACTGGCTCGGGCCTCTGAAATACAAGATGGGCGTCGACGGCATCTCGATGCTGTTCGTCATCCTGACGACGTTCCTGATGCCTCTTTGCATCCTGGCGAGCTGGGAGGCGATCCAGGACCGCGTCAAGGAATACATGATCGCCTTTCTCGTGCTCGAAACGCTGATGCTTGGCGTCTTCTGTGCGCTCGACCTGGCGCTTTTCTATCTGTTCTTCGAGGGCGGCCTCATCCCGATGTTCCTTATCATCGGCGTCTGGGGCGGAAAAAGGCGCGTCTACGCCAGCTTCAAGTTCTTCCTCTATACGCTGCTCGGCTCCGTGCTGATGCTGCTCGCGATGATGGCGATGTACTGGCACGCCGGCACGACCGACATCCCGACGCTGCTGACGACCAAGTTCCCGGTCGAAATGCAATGGTGGCTGTGGATCGCGTTCTTCGCATCCTTCGCGGTCAAGATGCCGATGTGGCCGGTGCATACATGGCTTCCCGATGCGCACGTCGAAGCGCCGACCGCGGGGTCGGTCATCCTTGCCGGCATTCTGCTGAAGATGGGCGGCTACGGGTTCTTGCGTTTTTCGCTGCCGATGTTCCCGAATGCCTCGGCCGACTTTACCCCGTTCATATTCAGCCTGTCGATCATCGCGATCATCTACACGTCGCTGGTTGCGCTCGTGCAGGATGACATGAAGAAGCTGATCGCTTATTCGTCCGTCGCGCACATGGGCTTCGTGACGATCGGAATTTTCGCGGCATCCCAGCAGGGCGTCGACGGGGCGATCTTCCAGATGCTGTCGCATGGGCTGGTTTCGTCGGCGCTGTTCCTGTGCGTCGGCGTCATTTACGATCGCATGCACACGCGCGAAATCGCGGCCTACGGCGGTTTGGCCGACCGAATGCCGAAGTATGCCGCGGCTTTCATGGTTTTCACGATGGCCAACGTCGGGCTGCCGGGAACGAGCGGCTTCATCGGCGAATTTCTGACGCTGCTCGCCGCGTTCAAGGCCAATACCTGGGTCGCGATTCTGGCGACGACGGGCATCATTTTATCGGCCGCCTATGCGCTTTATCTCTATCGCCGCATCATCTTCGGCGCGCTTCAGAAGACAAATCTTCGCGGAATTCTCGATCTCTCGCCACGCGAAATTGCCATTATGGCGCCGCTCGTTCTGCTGACGATCTTCTACGGGTTCTATCCTGCGCCCGTACTCGACGTCACGGCGGCGTCTGTGAAAAACCTCGTGCAGACTTATCAGGCTGCGCAGCAAACGTCGGCCGCGTCGCTGGCGCCATGAGGATTTGATTGATGGATAGCGCGGTTGTGCACGTCGTATTGCCGGAACTGATCCTTGCGGTCGGCGCGATGGCGTTGTTGATGATCGGTGTCTTCACGCCGGGAGCGGAGAAGGCGGGCCGGGCCGTCTCGTGGCTGGCAATCGGCGTTCTCGTCGCCGCGACGGTAGCGGTCTTCGCGGGCACGGGAACGGCGAGCGTATTCGAGGGTGCTTTCGTCTCCGACGGCCTGACGCGGTTCCTCAAAATCCTCATTCTCGTCGCCGCGGCGCTGACGCTGCTGATGACATTCGACGATTTCGGCCGCGCCCGCCTACTGCTGTTCGAATATCCCGTGCTGATGCTGCTCGCGGCCCTCGGCATGCTGATGATGGTCTCCGCAAACGACCTCATCGCTCTCTACCTCGGCCTTGAGCTGCAAAATCTGGCTCTCTATGTCATCGCGGCCTTCAAACGCGATGACATCAAGTCGAGCGAAGCGGGCCTCAAATATTTTGTTCTGAGCGCGCTGTCGTCCGGCTTGCTGCTCTACGGCGCGTCGCTTCTCTATGGCGTTACCGGATCGACCGCCTATGCGGCGATCGCCGCCGCGGCCAAGGCACCCGATATGGCTGCGAATATAGGGCTGACGGTCGGCCTCGTGTTCGTGCTCGTCGGCATCGCCTTCAAGATTGCGGCCGTGCCGTTCCATATGTGGACGCCGGATGTCTACCAGGGCGCCCCGACGCCGGTGACGGCGTTCTTCTCGAGCGCAGCGAAAGTCGCTGCGATGGCGATGCTGCTGCGCTTTACGCAATCGGCTCTGCCGGGCGCCGCCTCGCAATGGCAGCAAATCATCATCTTCATCTCGATCGCGTCGATGGTGCTCGGAGCCTTCGCTGCGATCGGGCAGAGGAACATCAAGCGGCTGCTCGCCTATTCGTCGATCGGCCATATCGGCTTCGTGCTGATCGGGCTTGCCGCGAATAACGCCGAGGGAACGGCCGGCGTTCTGATATATCTCGCGATCTATGTCCCGATGACGCTCGGCGCCTTCGCCTGCGTTCTGTCGATGCGCCGCAAGGGCGGCAACGTCGAAGATATTTCAGAGCTTTCCGGCCTCGCCAAAACCAATCTGCCGTTCGCGTTCATCCTGGGGCTGTTGATGTTTTCGCTGGCGGGAATTCCGCCTCTCGCCGGGTTCTGGGCGAAGTGGTACGTCTTCCTGCCGGCGATCAAGGCGGGGCTCTATCCGCTCTCCGTTATCGGCGTCGTCACGAGCGTCATCGGCGCCTTCTACTATCTGAGGATCGTCAAGATCATGTTCTTCGACGAGGCGGCAGAAGCCTTCGAGCCGAACGAGGACAAGGCATTTGCCGTGATGGCGCTCTCGGCGGCGTTCGTGCTTGCATTCGTGCTGCCTTTCATCGGTGGCGCGCTGGTCGATGCCGCCACTGCCGCTGCCGCCGTACTGGCGCCCGGCGTAGCGTTGTAGCCTGGTGATGAAAGAGCCGGCTCGGATACTTCATCTCCACGAGACCGGTTCAACGAACGCCGATGCGATGCGTCTCGCTCTCAAAGGCGAGGATCTGCCACTGTGGGTTATCGCAGGCCGGCAGACCGCGGGCCGCGGCCGCGCCGGGCGGACATGGACCTCGCCTCCGGGTAACCTCTACGCCAGCTTGGCATTTTGCTGTTCGGCACCCATCGAAAAGGCCGGCCAACTGTCGTTAATAGCGGGAATTTCGCTGATCGACGCCATTCGGTCGAATACGGAGCTTGCGCCCGATACCGGACTCCGGCTCAAATGGCCAAATGACGTTTTGATCGGCCTTTCCAAGGCGGGGGGAATTTTGGTCGAGAGCACGATGGCGCGCGGAAGCCCTGGCTTTCTGGCGATAGTGGGTTTTGGGTTGAATATTGCGGCCGCGCCGGATGATCTCGGGCGCGCCGCGACAGCTGTTGCGCGGCACGGCAAGGCGCCGGAGCCTCTCGCGATGCTCCATTCGCTCGCCGAGCAGGTTTCGCTTTGGCTCGACCGCTGGAATGCGGGATCGGATTTCGGCGCCATTCGCCGCGCCTGGATCGATCGCGCCGGCCCGCTCGGGGAACCGATCACGATCAATACGGTGCAGGGGCCGGTTTCGGGTACCTATCAGGGGCTCTCCGAGACAGGAGCGCTGCGCGCCGAAGTCAACGGTAACATGCGCGAATTCAGCCACGGCGACGTGGCGCTGGGCGAGGCCCCGACGCACGACGGGGCTGCATGAGCGAGCGCGCTAGGCCACCCCGCAGGGTGGGAAACAGTAAATCCGACGAACTCGTATTCATGGCGCTCGGCGGTCTCGGCGAGATCGGCATGAACGTCTATCTCTACGGTTACGGTCCGGCGAACGCCCGGTCCTGGCTGATGGTCGACTTGGGCGTTACGTTCCCGAACGATTCCGAACCCGGTGCCGATGTCGTACTGCCGGATCTCCGGTTCATCATCGCCGACCGGAAGAATCTCGTCGGCTTGGTTTTGACGCACGCGCACGAAGACCACATCGGCGCGGTGATCGACTTGTGGCCGTCGCTCGAATGTCCGATTTTCGCGACGCCGTTCACCGCCGGCATGGTGAAGACAAAGCTCGGCGAGTACGGCCGGACGCAATCGCTGCCGATCAGGGAAGTGCCGCTCGGCGGACGCTTCCAAGTGGCCCCGTTCGACGTCGAGTTCGTCAGCTTGACCCATTCTATTCCGGAGCCAAGCGGGCTCGCGATCCGCACGCCCGCAGGTCTCGTCTTCCATACCGGCGATTGGAAGCTCGATTCGGCACCAGTCGTCGGCCGCCCGCCCGACGAGGCACGCCTCAAAGCGCTGGGCGACGAAGGCGTGCTCGCGATGGTCGGCGATTCGACGAACGCGATGCGCGAAGGGCGCTCTCCGTCCGAGGCCGATGTCGGAAAATCGCTGACCAAAATCATCGCCGGCGCGCCGCGCTGCGTGGCCGTGACGGGCTTTGCCTCGAATGTCGCGCGCCTTGCATCGATCGCTGAGGCGACCCGCGCCGCCGGCCGTACGCTCGTCGTCGCCGGACGTGCGCTACATCGCATCATCGAAGTGGCGACCGAAACCGGATACCTGCCGAAGAACTTTACGTATCTCGACCAGCAGCGGTTTTCCGACCTACCGCGCGACAAGGTCGTGGTCATGTGCACCGGCAGCCAAGGCGAGGTTCGCGCGGCCGTCGCCCGCATTGCCGCCGACGAACATCCCGACATTTCGCTCGACAAAGGCGATCTCGTAATCTTCTCATCGCGTACGATCCCTGGCAACGAGAAGCCCGTCGCCCGCGTCCAGAATGGGCTCGCCCGGCTAGGTGTCGATCTCATCACGGACGCCGAAGCGCTGGTGCATGTCACGGGGCATCCGCGGCGTGACGAGCTCAAGGACATGTATGCGTGGCTGAGGCCGAAGATTGCCGTTCCGATGCACGGCGAGGCACGCCACTTGAAGGAACACGCAAAACTGGCGCGCAGCTGCGGCGTCGACGAAACCTTCACGATCATCGACGGAGAAATTCTGAAGCTCTGGCCCGGTCCCGCAGCCATCATCGACGAAGCGCCCGTCGGCCGGCTCTATCGCGATGGCAACCTCATCGTCCCGGATGCCGAAGGTCCGGTCAAAGCCCGCCGCAAGCTGTCGTTTGCGGGCATCGCAGTCGTTTCGCTGGCTTTGTCGCGGCGCGGAGAGATCCTGGGAGAGCCGGGTGTGGCCCTCGAAGGCATCCCAGCCGCAGACCGCGACGGCGAGTCAATGTACGACATCGTGCTCGATGCGATCGACGGCACACTTCGATCGATACCGGGGAAGCGGCGCGGCGATCTTGCAATGGTGCAGGAAGCCGTCCAGCGGACGGTGCGATCCGCCATCAACGAGGCCTGGGGCAAGAAGCCCGTTGTCAAAGTGCTGCTCTCCGTGGTCGAAACTAGGGGCTGAGGCCTGCGGGCAATTTCGCGAACGGTTTGGAATCGTTCTGATTGACGGAGTGGAGTATGATCGGCCGCCTGAACCACGTGGCGATCGCGGTAAAAGACCTCGAAAAGGCGTCAGCCGTCTATAAAAACGCGCTCGGCGCCAAGGTTGGTCCGGCGCTCACCCAGCCCGAACACGGCGTAACGGTGGTTTTCATCGAGCTGCCGAACACGAAAATCGAGCTGCTCGAGCCGCTGGGGCCCGCCTCGCCAATCGCCAAATTTCTTGAGAAGTCACCTGATGGCGGTATCCATCATGTGTGCTATGAAGTCGACGACATCATCGCTGCGCGCGACCAGTTGAAGGCCCAGGGCGCGCGCGTGCTCGGCGACGGCAATCCGAAGATCGGCGCACACGGCAAGCCCGTGCTGTTCCTGCATCCGAAGGATTTCTGCGGCACCCTCGTCGAGCTGGAACAGGTTTGAAATCGAGCCGCCACCTGGCTCACGAAATTGAAGGGTAGCGCGATGCGAACGTCCGTTGCGATCGCTACATTCTTTTGCCTGTGGTTCATCACGCTGTTCGCAGTCCTGCCGTTCTTCGCGCACACTCAGGACGAAGCGGGCGAAGTGGTTCCCGGCACGCCGGAAAGCGCCCCGCATAAGATCAATCTGCTCAAGGTGTTTTTTGTGAACACCATTGTCGCGGTCGTCAGCTTCGCTGGCGTTTATACCGTGATCGCCAATATCTGATCGCCGCATTTCGTAGCGGCTGTCGCCGTCGGTGGCGATCTCACCGCGGCCGTGTTGCCTGCCATTGCCAGCCCCCGCGTTACCGGCTATTCCGCGCTGTCTTCATCGCGTCGCGGCATGCCGCGATTCCGCACTCAATAATCCGAGCCATGCCATGCGCCTCACCCGCTACTTCCTGCCGGTTCTTCGCGACACGCCCAAAGAGGCGGAGATCGTTTCACATCAGCTGATGCTTCGCGCCGGCATGATCAAGCAGACGGCTGCCGGCATTTATTCGTGGTTGCCGCTCGGGCTCAGGGTGCTTTCGAAGATAGAGAACATCGTGCGTGAGGAGCAAAACCGCGCCGGCGCCATCGAGCTGCTGATGCCGACGATCCAATCGGCCGACTTATGGCGCGAGAGCGGTCGCTACGAAGCCTACGGCAAGGAAATGCTGCGCATCGTCGACCGGCACGAGCGCGACATGCTGTTCGGACCGACGGCGGAAGAAGTCATCACCGCGATCGTTCGCGACAGCATCAAGAGCTATAAGGATCTGCCGAAAAATCTCTACAACATTCAGTGGAAATTTCGCGACGAGATCCGCCCGCGTTTCGGCGTCATGCGTGGCCGCGAGTTCCTGATGAAGGATGCTTATTCTTTCGACATGACGGCGGAGGACGCGCGCAAGGCTTACCAGCGTATGTTCGTCTGTTATCTCCGCACGTTTGCGCGCTTGGGCCTGAAATCGATTCCGATGAAGGCCGATACCGGACCGATCGGCGGCGACCTCAGCCACGAATTCATCATCCTGGCGGAGACCGGCGAAAGCCAGGTTTTCTGTCATAAAGACCTGATCGAAGGAGCCGTTCCCGGAGCGGATACGGATTTCGACGGCGATCTGACGCCGATTATCTCGGCCTGGACGTCGAAATATGCGGCGACCGAAGAAATGCACGATGCCGCACGCTTCGAAGCGGAGGTACCGGTGGATAGCCGGGTTTCGGCGCGTGGTATCGAAGTTGGCCACATTTTCTACTTCGGCACCAAGTACTCCGAGGCGATGGGTGCACGGGTACAAGGGCCAGATGGGGCGATGATCACGCTGCAGATGGGATCATATGGCGTGGGCGTGTCGCGGCTGGTCGGCGCCATCATCGAGGCGAGCCACGATGCGAACGGCATCATCTGGCCGGTTCCGGCGGCACCGTTCGAGGTGGCCCTCATCAATTTGAAGGTGGGCGACAAGGATACCGATGGCGTTAGCGCCGATTTTTACGGCAAGCTTCAGGCGGCCGGGATCGACGTGATCTACGACGACACCGACGAGCGCGCCGGCGGGAAATTCGCAACGATGGATTTGATCGGCGTACCTTATCAGGTCATCGTTGGTCCGAAAGGCGTGAAGGCGGGCGAGGCCGAACTGAAGAATCGCAAGACGGGAGCACGCGAGACGTTGTCGTTCGACACGGCGCTGGCGAAAGTCGTCGGCGCCGTCAAGTCGGAACGCGTTCTGGTGTGACGGGGCGCGGCCGTCGCGTGAAGCGGCGCGTTCGCAGGGACAGGCGGGAGACTTGGGAAATGACGGAAGCCGTCCGGGATACGAAACCGTTCTCGCCATTCGAGTGGATGATCGCCGGGCGGTATTTGCGGGCCCGGCGCAAGGAAGGCTTCATCTCCGTCATCGCAGGCTTTTCCTTTCTCGGCATCATGCTCGGCGTTGCGACGCTGATTATCGTCATGGCCGTGATGAACGGCTTCCGCCACGACTTGTTTGCGAAAATCATGGGCCTCAATGGCCACGTGATCGTGCAGAAAATCGCCGAGCCTTTCGATGATTATGCAGCGATGGCGGATAGGATCGCCAAGGTTCCGGGCGTTGAAACCGCCATGCCGGTCATCGAGGGACAGGTCATGGTTTCGTCGAGCACGCAGGCGCTCGGTGGACTCGTGCGCGGCGTCCGCGAAGGCGATCTGAAATCATTGAAGCTCGTCTCGGGCAATGTGCGCGCCGGCACGCTCGATGGCTTTGACGCGCAGACGGGCATTGCCATGGGCGTCGGGCTCGCAAACTCGCTGCACGTCGGGCTTGGCGATATGGTGACGCTGATAACACCGCGCGGCGCACCGACGCCGTTTGGTACGGCGCCGCGTTCGAAGGCCTATCAGATCACGTCGATTTTCGAGCTCGGCATGTCCGAATATGATCGCATGATGATGTTCATGCCGCTCGCGGAGGCGCAGAAATACTTCGCGAAAGGGAAAGAGGTTGACGTGATCGAGGTCGTCGTCAACCAGCCGGAAAATGTCGGCCAGTACCGCGACGTCATCAAGAATGCCGGCGGCCCGACCATTTCGGTTTCCGACTGGCGGCAGCGCAACGAAACGTTTTTCAACGTGCTCTCGGTTGAGCGCAACGTCATGTTCATTATTCTGTCTCTGATCGTTCTCGTCGCTGCTCTCAACATTATTTCCGGCTTGATGATGCTCGTCAAAGACAAGGGACGCGATATTGCTATCCTGCGTACGATGGGCGCGACGAAGGGCGCGGTGATGCGGATATTTTTAATCACTGGCGCATCGATCGGCATCGTCGGCACGCTGGCCGGCTTGGTGATCGGCGTCGTGTTTTGCTGGAATATCGACGCAATCAAGAACGCGGTTTCTTGGATTTCCGGCACGACCGTGTTCGACCCAAGCGTCTATTATCTGACGAAGCTTCCCGCCGAGATCAATCCTCATGAGACGGGCGGCATCGTCTTGATGGCACTGGCGCTGTCGGTCCTCGCAACGATCTATCCGTCATGGAAGGCGTCTCGGCTCGATCCTGTCGAAGCGCTGCGTTACGAGTGATGCAAATGGAACAGACCGTCGCCGGCAGAACGCTTGCTCCGATTTTGCAGCTCCAGGGCGTGACGCGATCCTTCCGTCAGGGTCCGCGCGAGATCGTCGTTCTTC
>NZ_DATNBA010000134.1:0-4785 GCF_035572195.1 Hyphomicrobium sp.
CGTTCAGGCGGCATTACTGGCGAAAGCGTGTCGCGAAAATGGGGTGCAAATGATCGAAGACGACAAGGATCGAGCTGAGCGTCGGTGCGCAAACTGCCTGTCGCGGGTTTTGCAGACGCGGCTCGACGGCGACGAGGACGAGTGTTGCGGCGAGCGGTGTGCGGCAGACTGGCACGACTGGTGGACAAAGGCGAAATCGGTACAGGAGGTGATTTCGTGAAGTATCCACGCGAGTGGCTCGGATTCTACAATTCCCACATCCGCGAGAACGTCGAGGTCGTTGGTATCACCCCTCCAGACGCGCCGTTCCTTCGGGATCTATTTGAAGTTCGCCATCTCGAGCTGTGTGCGACCTGCGAGCGCGACGAGGGGTTCGGGTTCGCCGAGTTCCGAGACATGGAGCCGTTGACTCCTGCCGCCCGTGCAATGCTCGCCATCGCTAAGGCGGGCGCCAAATGACCTGCGAAGCCTGCTTCTCGTTTCTTCGGCGAAAAGCGCGTCATTCACGGTCAGCGATTGGTGCTGTGCCCTCGCTGTTGGTTTGGCGTCGTCCGCGTGCCGTGGAAGTGGACGCGCGCATGACGTTGCAGCGGTCGTTGATGTCGTCGAAACGGGATTCGTGGAATACGCCGAAAGTCGTCCTCGACTTCGTTAGTATGCTTGGGCCGATCGGTCTCGACCCGTGCAGCAACGCCGATAGCATCGTTCGCGCGGGCGCGTCGTTTATTGGCGGTGGTCTAACGACGCCGTGGCATGTCGAACCGGGAGACGGGTTGATCTATGTGAATCCGCCGTACGGTCGCGGGATCGGAAAGTGGATTGATCTCTGCGACCAGTATGGCGATGCATACGAGATCATCGCCTTGTTGCCTGCGCGAACGGATGCCAAGTGGTTCATCAAGGTCTGGTCGGCTGATGATCTGTGCTTTTGGCGTGGTCGGCTCCGCTTTCTTGGCGCCCCGTCTTCTGCTCCTTTCCCGTCGGTAGTCGCATACTGGGGGCCGCGGAAATATCAGTTCGCCGCGATCTTTGAAGAGGTCGGGCACGTGGTGATTCCGTGAGTATCAAGCAAACCACGTTGTTCGACGATGAACCCGTCAAGGCAGAGCACACGAAAGACAGCATTAAGGCGCCATTTCCGTACTTCGGCGGAAAGTCGGGCGTCGCTTCGTTGATTTGGTACGCGTTCGGCGAGGTCAAGCAATACATTGAGCCGTTTTGTGGGTCTGCCGCCGTTCTCCTCGGCAACCCGAAACCGGCGTCGCTCGAGGTGGCCGGCGACGTCAACTGCTACATCGCTAACTTTTGGCGCGCGGTCAAATACCAACCTGACGCCGTAGCCGAACAGGCCGACTACCCGGTTTCGCATATCGACCTCGCGGCGCGTCACCGCTGGCTGGTTGAACCCGAGCGAACAGCCGACCTCGCCGCTAATCTCGCTGACCCGGAATGGCCAGGCGACGCGCAGGTCGCCGGCTGGTGGTGCTGGGGTCAGTGCGCGTGGATTGGTAGCGGTTGGTGCGATTCGGGGGGGCAGAGCGCCAAGATCCCGCACGTCGGCGATGCCGGCCGAGGAGTCCAGTCAGGTTCCATTCGTCGGCCATTCCGGTCGCGGGATGCAGTCCGGGGGGGGCGAGCAATGGAAAGATCCCTCTCGTCGGAAACGCCGGCCGGGGATTGCAGCGGGGCAGATTCCCCACGTCGGGGACGGTGGGCGAGGAATTCAGAGAGAGAGAGAGAGAGAGAGAGAGAGAACACAGGTACCGCATCTCTCGTCGGCCGGGCAGGGGATCAACCGTGGGGGTTCCTTTGACGGCGCCGACCTTCGCGACTGGATGCACGAGCTATCGGCCAGGCTCAAGCGGGTACGCCTTATTCATGGCTCGTGGGATCGCTGCATGAACATGCATTACGGGGACAAAGGGAAGAATGCGGCCGTGTTCTTCGACCCGCCGTACGTCGCATACGAGCGGCTGTACGGCAAGCAGGCGCCGGTCGCGCTTGCCGTGGCCGAATGGTGCAAGGAGAACGCGGAAACCAAGATCGCGCTATGCGGCCACATTGGCGATTACGAACTTCCCGGATGGCAGGTACTGCAATGGGACCGTGGCCGACTGACGTATGGCGGCGGCGAGACGACCGCCAAAGAAGCGATCTGGTTCTCGCCAGCGTGCAGGAGGGTCAAATGACGATCTTCTGCCGCATCCGCGCTTTCCTGTTCTCTGAATGCGGCTGCACTTACCACGTCTTTTCGCGTGTGCTCGACGAGTTGATCGAGGACGAGAATCGGCGGCAGGAAGCGGCAACGGTTCGCCATGTCGATGGAGCATATCGGTAATGCCGAGGTTGAAAGTCCAAGTCGTCCGCGACGGCGCGTCTCGGTGGATGATCTGGAAACTGTCCGACGGCTTCGACGTCGACGGTGGCGAAGGGCGCGAGTACGAGCAGATCGCGCGCGTCGTTTGCGATGGCGGTTTGTATTACGTCGAGCTGCCGGTTTGGGGTGTTGACGGGATATCGAGCTGGGAGCGGCAGCCGCGGGGATGGGCGCTGAAAGACGGTGCCGTGCATTCGGTAACGCATCCGAAGAAGGGGGCGGCGGCGTGAAACGAAAGGACGACATGAAGATACCGAGCAATCTTCCGGTTCCTATCTCTAAGGCCGTGTTGCCGCAGGCTTATGAATCGGCGAAATCGGCGTTGGCCCACTGCTTCGAAATGGACGAGTGCAAGGACTGGGCTGACAAGGCCCAAGCCCTCGCGAGTTATGCGCGACAGGCCAAGGACGAGTCATTGCGCAAGACGGCGGATAGAATTCAGGCGCGCGCCGTTCGACGGTGCGGGGAGTTGCTAAAACAGATACCTCCTGCCCGCGGCGCTAATCAAAACATTAAGGACGCCGACGGCCCTAAAGACAAGAAACAAACCCGCAAGGACGCGGCGGCTGGGGCAGGACTATCGGAACGACAAAAGAAGACTGCTCTACGCGTCGCAAGCGTTCCCGGTGACGTTTTTGAATCGGCAGTAGATTCCGATTCGCCTCCGACGGTAACGGCACTTGCCGAGATCGGTAAGTCAGCGCAGAAGAGCGGAGACTCGGCCGCGCGGGAAATCGCCAAGGCGGCCGAAGCGGTTGGTAAGAAGGCAACGGCGCTGCATTCCGCCTGCGTTCGATTGGCGCAGTTGTGCCGCGAACATGAGGCGTCGATAGCCTCTATTAGTCTAGCCATTACAGCCACGCGTATGTACCGAGCAAAAACCGAATTGGACAACTCGATCTCAATGATGAAAGGCGAGGAGTGAACCATGTCATATGACGTTGAAGCCAAGATCACGAGTAGTAGACATTGGCCGTTTGCCAAGCTGGTAATCAACCTTCTGCGTCGGCGATTCCCGCTCACCGGGCCGCAGATCCGCTCGGCGATTTCATGCCCTGGCAAAGAGCTTCATTCGATTATTTATGTCGCCCGGCGATACATCGAGCGCGTAGAGAAGGGGACTCTTAATCGCGGCCTAGGCGGATACTACATCGGAGTATCGATCGGTGATCGCATCGACCATCGCACCGACATCGCCGCTCGCGTCGTCTCAGGCATGAAGCGATACAAAGAATGTGAATCGCTTACTGGCAACCCCGACCCAGAGACGCTTTCAATTGGCGACCGAGAGAGCCTGCACATGCATCGCGCCTTCTCGCATGTGTTTAATGCCGCACTGGCGATTGCAGACGATAATAAGCGTCTTCTTATCAAGTCTGATGATTCAAAGCGTCGTCTCGCCGAAGCCGAGGAGAAAACTAAGCATCCATTTTCCCCCCTCGATCCAGAAGAGAACTTGGTTGGGTATGCCCGCGCCGTTGTTCCGATCAAGAAGGACATCAAGTAGTCCAGATGGCCGGCCGCATCCGCACTATCAAGCCCGAAACGCTGAGCGACCCAAAGGCCGCGCGGTTGAGCGATGCCGCGTGGCGCCTTTGGATCTCGTCGTGGACGCTCGCGGATGATCTCGGGCAGCTTCCGGCCGACCCGGTATGGCTTTCGTGCCAGGTGTTTTGGATCGACCGCCGCAACTGCACGCCGATTATTGCGGAGCTCACCGCATCCGGTCTTGTTCGTCCGTATTCAGTAAACGGCGATCCGTATCTCGAGATCGCTGGCTGGAAGAAGCACCAGAAGATTAACCGTCCGAGCGGTGCGAGGTACCCCTCCCCCCCAACACTCACTGAGGGATCTCTACCTCCGACCACTACCACTACCTTCGACCTTCTACCATCGACCAATACCGCTGCCGCGGCAGGTTTCGATTTCGAGGCTGTGTACGTCCTTTACCCGCGTAAGGGAGACGGCAAGGCCAAAGGCATCGAACGTCTTTCGCGGCAGGTTACTAGCGCACAGGCATACGAGCAGGTCCTGACGGCAGCACAGCATTACGCTGACAAGATTTCGGCCGAGCAGACACCGCTTCAGTACGTCAAGCGCTTCGATACATGGTGCAACGGGCACTGGCGCGATTACATCGACGGCCCCCATATCGTCGAAAGCAAGCGCACTGGCGCCGCCTCCAAGTCCAATCACCGCGAACCCATGCCCCATGGAGCCGGAGACAATGGCGAATTTTGATCCGCGTCCGCACGTGGCCCCGTGTGCGTGCGAGCTATGCCAGGAATGGGCGCGCGCCGTCGTTAGCACGAAGGCGGAACGAAAGCCGGATCGCATGCCGCAGCTGACCGAGAAGCCCGATATGCCGCTGGCTGACTTCATGACGCGCATTATCGCCGTGGCGTGCA
>NZ_DATNBA010000135.1:0-7682 GCF_035572195.1 Hyphomicrobium sp.
ATAGTCGCCGCGTTGAAGCATCACGAACAAATGCCCGGCATCGAAGCGAGCTTGCGTCTGGTCGGTATCGCCTTCGAGACGCGGCAATCGAAACCACATGACATCCATCGGCGCGCCAAAATCTTCACTGACGAAGCCCGCTGCCTTGCGCAGCGTTGATGAACGCCCATCAGCGGCGACGACGAGATCGGCATTGACGATCATCGGGCCTTCGTCGGTCCTGACCTTGACGCCCGTGACCCGGCCGCCATCGGAAACGAGATCAAACGCCTCGGCATTCATCTTGAGGTCGAAGCCCGGATAAGCGCGCCCCTTGTCGGCCAGGAAGTCGAGGAAATCCCATTGCGGCATCAGCGCGATGAATTTTGATTTCACCGGCAAATGTGACATGTCGGCGATCGTTAGCGGCGTATCACCGAATTGTCCGGAGAGCTTTTCGACTTTCTGATGCGGCAGCCGCAAAAGATCGTCGAGCCAACCGAGTTCGTCCATCACCTGCAGCGTCGAGGGGTGAATTGTGTCGCCGCGGAAATCGCGGAGAAAATCCTGGTGCTTTTCAAGAACAAGCACCTTGATGCCGGCACGGGCCAGGAGCACGCCGAGCATCATCCCGGCCGGCCCTCCACCGGCAATGCAGCAACTGACGCGCTGGTCCATGCCGGGCAATCTAGTGGTTTGAGCTAGACCTTCAACCCCGCTTTGCGAAGCTGCCCGATGATGCTGGCTTTCTTCTCGCTCGGGACCCTGACACGCAATTCGATGCTGCCGTCTTTGCGCGCCTCGCGCGCCAGCACTTCGCAGTTTTCATGCAGCCAATTGAGCAGCGCCCCCTGGCTGCCGGGAACAATCAGATCAAGCACTTCGTCGGCGGTGCTGAGTTGCGCATCGAGGGAATCGAGCAGCGGTGCCATCCCCTCCCCCGTCGCCGCTGAAACCAGAACCGGAGGCCGGGCGTTGCGGCGGCTTTCATGTTGCAGCTCCCCACGCCGTTCGTGAGAGAGAAGATCGATCTTGTTCCAGACCTCAAGAATGTGATTGTCGACCGGCAACGTGTCGATGCCGAGATCGCCGAGCACCTTCTCGACGTCGCTCGCCTGCGCTTCCGTCTCTTCGTGAGCGATGTCGCGAACGTGCAAAATGAGATCGGCCTCCACGACTTCTTCGAGCGTCGCGCGAAAAGCCGCAACCAGCATCGTCGGCAGGTCCGAGATGAAACCGACCGTGTCGGAGAGGATGATGCGCCGGGCACTCGGCAGCTTTACTTCGCGCATCGTCGGATCGAGCGTCGCGAAAACCTGATCCATGGCGACGACGCCGGCACCGGTTATCTTGTTGAAAAGCGTCGATTTCCCGGCGTTCGTATAGCCGACGATCGCGACGATCGGATACGGCACCTTGCGCCGTCCCTTGCGATGCAGACTGCGGGTCTTCGCGACATCCTTCAAGTCCCGCTTGATCGCATCGATGCGGTCTTGAAGCATGCGGCGATCAAGTTCGATCTGGGCTTCGCCGGGGCCGCCGAGAAATCCGCCGCCGCCGCGCTGGCGTTCCAAATGCGTCCAGGCGCGGACAAGCCGCCCCTTCTGATACGTGAGATGCGCCAGCTCCACCTGCAGCACGCCTTCCCGCGTCCTGGCGCGGGCGCCAAAAATTTCGAGAATGAGCCCGGTTCGATCGACGACCTTGGTATTCCACGCCTTCTCGAGATTGCGCTGCTGCACCGGCGTCACGATGTGGTCGATGACGACGAGACCGATGTCGAGTTCGCTTACCCTCTGGCCGACTTCATCGACCTTTCCCGATCCAAGCAAGGTTGAGGGGCGCGGTTCCGACAGCGGCACGATCGTCGCGTCGATGACGTCGAGGTCGATGGCCTTTGCAAGTCCGACGGCTTCGGCGAGACGATTTTCCGGCGTGTGGATTTGCGGAAAAGGCTTCGTCTTTTCGCCGACGCGGACTTGGCGCTTCCATACGGGAACAAGCACTAGGGTCCGCGTTCTGGGCGCGCGCGTTTCTTCCCCACCACGCCGGCGCTTGCGTGGCGTATCGCGCCCCGCGTCCTCGCCGTCATCAGGACGCGTGCTCAACTCGGGGTGCCTTCGCCGTCCTGCTCATTAAGATTGACCGGACCTCCGGGCATGATCGTTGAAATGGCGTGCTTGTAAACGAGTTGCGAATGCCCGTCGCGTCTCAGGAGCACGCAAAAATTATCGAACCAGCTCACGATGCCCTGCAGCTTTACGCCGTTGATGAGGAATATCGTCAGGGGCGTTTTATTTTTGCGCACGTAATTGAGAAATGTGTCTTGCAGGTTTTGAGTTTTTTCGGCCGCCATGGTTGTTTTCCGTTTTTTTATCTCAAGCGTCTTCTCGGAAGCGCGCCTAACGCCGTCGCGTTTTGAGTTGCAACGAAGCGTCGATGCGGAGATTCGAAGGCCATCGGGGGGACCGCCTCGAAGCGGATCAATTTACAGTTCTTGTTGCCGCGCACAATGCGGCAACATTCGCATCAGACAGCCGAAATTTCAGCCATCTGATGAAACCTTGATCGCAGACGCCGGGTCAGTGGGCCCGGCAGGCCATTACCGATCCCCTGGCCGTCGATGGTTACGACCGGCATTGCGATATTTGTTGCAGATGTGATGAAGGCTTCCGTTGCCCGCAACGCCTCGTCGCGCGTAAAGGCGCGTTCCTCGACACGGAGGCCCTCGGCCTTGGCAACATCCATCACGGTCGCGCGCGTGACACCGGGAAGAATTTCCTGTCCAAGCGGGCGCGTCACAAGCACGCCTTTGGCTGTCACAATCCAGGCATTGCTCGAGGCGCCCTCTGTGATAGTGCCGGAGGAATCGACAAACCACGCCTCGCGCGCACCGGCACGGCGGGCCGCGTCCTTTGCCAGAACTGCCGGCAACAACATAACGGTCTTTATGTTGCACCGCTCCCAGCGGTTGTCCGGCACTGTTTTGACCACGATGCCGGTTTCAGCCAATCGGTCCGCACGGCCGCGCGGCTGGGTGCGGGCGAAAACGACGAGCGTCGGCAAAACGTCCGGGCCTGGTAAAGCAAACTCTCGCGGGCCCGCTCCGCGCGTCACCTGCATGTAGACGATGCCGTCGCGAACGCGATTTCGCCGAATGACCTCGCCAATGATGTGAAGCAAGGCGCTTTCCCGCATCGGCGGCGATATCGCGAGTTCGCGCAGCGATCGTTCGAGGCGGGCAAGATGCCGAGTTGCATCGACGAGTCGCCCGCCAAGAACTTCGATGACCTCATAAACGGCATCGGCAAACTGAAAGCCGCGATCCTCGACATGGATCGCAGCCTCGCCATAGCGCTTGTAGGCGCCGTTGACGTAGACAATGCGTGTCATTTGCGGTGTGCCCTAGCCCTAGGAAGCCGACCGCAAATCACCGGCGCGCTGCTCGGAAGAAACGCCGAGTGCGCGCAGCTTCCTGTGCAATGCCGACCGCTCCATGCCGACGAACTCCGCCGTGCGGGAGATGTTGCCGCCGAAGCGGTTGATCTGAGCCAGCAGATACTCGCGCTCGAAGATTTCCCGAGCTTCACGTAGCGGCAAAGACATCAGATGCTCGGCACCGCCGTTGACCGGCAGCGGAACGTTCGAGCCTATCTCCTCCGGCAGCATGTCGGCGGTGATGGCCGCATTCGGCTCGCCGCCCGCCAGGATCAGCAGGCGCTCGACGTTGTTGCGAAGCTCGCGCACGTTGCCCGGCCAATCGTGCGCCTGCAGTACGGCGATGGCATCCTCGCCGATGCGCCGTGGAGCCAGGCCCGAGGTTTGCGCCACCTGTCCGATGAAAAATTGAATGAGCTCCGGTATATCCTCGCGCCGTTCAGCGAGACTCGGAACGCGCAGCGTAACGACGTTCAGACGATGATAGAGATCTTCGCGGAAACGGCCTTCGCGGATGTCCTGATCGAGATCGCGAGACGTCGAAGAAATGATGCGGACATCCACCGACACCTTCTGCGAACCGCCAAGACGCAGGAACTTCTGCTCGACGAGCACGCGCAGGATCTTTCCTTGCGTCTCCATCGGCATGTCGGCGACTTCATCGATATAGAGAGTTCCCGAATGTGCCTCTTCGAGCGCCCCGACCTTGCGCGGCCCTCCGGTGCGGTCCTCGGTACCGAAGAGTTCGTCTTCGACACGATCGGGAACCATCGCCGCCGCGTTGAGGACGACGAAGGGACCATCGGCGCGCAGCGATTTCTGGTGCAGGACGCGCGCGGCGAGTTCCTTGCCGGCTCCCGACGCGCCGCGCAGCATGATGCGGCTGTTGGTCGGCGCCGCCTTGTCGATGTTGTTCTTGAGCTGATTGATCGCCGGAGACTTGCCGATCATTTCGGCCGAAACGACGGAGCGTTCCTTGAGCTCTTTCACTTCGCGTTTCAGTTGCGAGGCTTCGAGCGCGCGCAGAGCGACGAGCACAAGGCGGTCGGCCTTGAACGGCTTCTCGATATAGTCGTAGGCGCCGCGCTTGATCGCGGTGACAGCCGTTTCGATGTTGCCGTGGCCCGAGATGATGACGACGGGAAGATCAGGATATGTGCGCTTCATGATCGTCAGAACCTCGAGGCCGTCGAGGCGGCTGCCCTGCAGCCAAATGTCGAGGATGACGAGGTGAGGCTTTCGATCCTCGATGGCGCGAAGCGCTTCATCGCTGTCGCGTGCGAGGCGCGTGCGGTGGCCTTCGTCCTGCAGAATACCGGCGACCAGATCGCGGATATCGGCTTCATCATCGACGATCAAAATGTCAGCGGACATCACAGAACTCCTGGGCTTCGAGTATATGTATCACGTCATCCCGCCGCGTGCGCAGCGGAGGCAACTTGGTCAGTAGAAACTTCGTGAGCGAGTTCGGTCTTGACAGGCAATGTCATGCGTACGAGTGCGCCGCGCGTCCGCGTCGGGCTTTGCGGCGCATCCTCGAGGGTGAGGGTGCCGGCGTGCTGTTCTACCACCTTCTGCACGATCGCAAGTCCAAGGCCAGTCCCCTTGGCGCGCGTCGTGACATAGGGCTCGATCAATTTTGCACGGTTCTGTTTCGGCAGGCCGACACCGTTATCGATGACCTCGATCGCAACCCGGTCGCTGGACGGCAACAAACGTACCTCGATCTCGCCCTTGTAGCCGGGCGGACGCCCTTGCGCTTCACCGTAGGCTTCGATCGCCTCCGCCGCATTCTTGATCAAGTTCGTCACGGCTTGCGATACGAGCCTGAGATCGAAGCGGGCACGAACCGGCCTGTCGGGAATTGAAAGCTTGAAGTCCACGTCCTTGTGGCCTTCGCGGAAAAGAACCGCCGGCTCCTGCACGGCAAGCCGCAGGTCCTGATCCGCCATTACCGGCTGCGGCATGCGCGCGAAGGATGCGAACTCGTCGACCATGCTCTTGATCTGACCGGTTTGCCGCTCGATCGTCTGCGTCAACGTATCGAACAGTTCACGGTTGTCGGATATCTGCGTCCCGAATTTTCGCCGTAGACGTTCGGCCGAAAGTTGTATCGGCGTCAGCGGATTTTTGATTTCGTGCGCGATGCGCCGTGCGATATCCGCCCAAGCGCTGGTGCGTTGCGCCTGGACAAGCTCGGACACGTCATCAAAGGTAACGACGTAACCGACATCGCCGTCGCCCGCCCTCTCGCGCGTGACCCTGACGGCGAACGTGCGCTCCTCGTCGCCGAGCGATTTCTTGATTTCGTGCTGGCCCTTGCTCTTGAGCCCGTTTTCCTCGCGCGCCGAAAGCACGCCGGCGAATTCCGGCACGACATCCGCCAACGGCTTGCCTACGACTTCGGCACCTGAAAATCCGAGCAGACGTTCGGCCGACCGGCTGAGCAACGTGATGTGATCGGCGCTATCGAGCCCGATGACGCCGGCCGAGACGCCCGACAGAACCGCCTCGATGAAATTGTGCCGTGCCGAGAGCTCGGCGTTGGTCAGGACAAGCGCATCCTGCTGTCGTTTCAATTCGCGCGTCATCAGATTGAAGGTATGTGACAGGCGGCGGAGGTCGCCCTCTCCCCGCTTTTCTGGAAGCGCAATTTGAAGATTGCCCCGAGAAACCTCTTGCGCCCCCGCGATCAACCTTCGGATCGGCGCCACGAAGCGCCCGGCGAACCACATGCCGGCCCAGATCGCGGCCAGCAGGGCCGTCGTCGAAATCATGAAATAGATCAGGCCGTGCGCAACCTTGAGGCCGCCCTTGGCCTTCCTAAGCCTGCTATATTCATCGACATTTTGCTCGGTCCGGTGAAGATGATCGATGACCTTCGGGCTGACGCCGCGCGCCACGTAAAGATAGCGCCCTGGCATGTTGTCGATCTTGGCAACCGCCGATATCCGGTAATCGTTCGACGGCGTCGATAGCGCAACCTGCCCCGCCTCGGCTTGCTTGATCGCTGCCGGCGGCGGAACGACGTACGGAAGCTTTGGATCATCGAGCGCCAATACGATCGGCACGCCGTCCGCATCGATGATGTAGGCCGATGTCAGATCGCGCAGCCCCGCCTGACCGATGAGAAATTTCTGAAACGCGTCGGGATCGTCCTTGAGCGTATCGGCACTACCGTTGATGTCGCGCACCATGTTGACGATATCAGTGCGAATGATCTGGCTGTGCTCGTCGACGTAGGCTTTGGCGACGTCGTACGAATTTTCAACGATGGCGCGCGTGCGGCCCGAGAACCAGCCATCGAGCGAGCGCGAAAACGTCGTGGTCGCCGCGACAGCGAGCAAAATGGCGGGCAGCGCCGCGATCAGACTGAACAGGATGACGATACGGGTATGCAGGCGCGCCCCGGGCACCTTGTTCTTCCACGCCCGGCGCAACCCCAGCATTTGCCAAAGGATGGTGCCGAGCATCGCGAGAATGAGCACGACGTTCACCGCGAGGGCGGTCCACACGTACTCGTTGCGCGGCGCAATGGAGGTGAGCCCGGTCAGGATCAGGTAGCTAGCGAGCGCCGACGTCATCGACAGAAGCACGACGCCGAACCCAAACCAGAACGCACGGTCGGACGGATTGAGCGGACTATCGCCCTCCTCCATCACCGTGGCGGCCGGCAACGGCAGGGTCGTCAGCGACGAGCGATCCGGCTCCTCGCGTGGTGTGTCTGCATTGCTGTTGCTGGCGTTCATCAGTTTTCGCCTGACGTGACCATTACTCTGAAATCACTTTCCAATTGACCTCCGAGAATGCTTCCGGCCGACACCATGATGTTGGTGTCGCGCATCTGCAGGTGAAAGCCGGCAACGGAGGCATCAAATATCCGCCGGCACCCAACAGTCTAACTGTGACATTTTCGCGACAAGTGTGGCGCGGATCAAGCGCCTTATGCGGGAAGTATCAAAAGCCCGGGGAAAATATCGGTTTTTCGCGCCCCAAGGTCAGCCTTCGACGGTCCGGAAAACGCGAATGTTGAGGTCGCGAATGCGGGCCCGCAGCGTGTTTCGGTTGAGACCGAGTAGCTCGGCGGCGCGGATCTGATTGCCGCGCGTTGCAGCGAGCGCCGCACTTAGCAACGGCTTTTCGACATCGCGGATGACGCGGTCATAAAGCCCCACGGGCGGCAGTTCGTTGCCGAACGACGAAAAATATCGCGTCAGATAGCGTTCGACGGCCTCGCCCAAATCGGCGCCCTCGTTCGATCCGGC
>NZ_DATNBA010000136.1:0-4329 GCF_035572195.1 Hyphomicrobium sp.
GGATCACCTGAACCAGATAACGACGCGCGATACGCGGACCGGCCTCGCGTTCCTGCCGATCGCGCTGGCCGACCTGCGATCTCTGAGAACGCAACAGCGTCACCGTCTCGTCGCCGGTCTCAATGGTCTCAGCCAGAACTACGATCTCGTCATCATCGATGCCGGCGGCGTCCTGGAAGACGAGTCCTTGACGAGCCTCGTCCCGGCGGCGGACCACTTGATGATCGTCGCACACGCCAATGTCACGACACGCAATGATATTGACAGGACGCTGCAAATTCTGGAGCCCGCCCGTGATCGCATCGCCGGCGGCGTTTTGACGATGGCTCGTGGCCAGACGATCTGAACCGGCAGCCGGTAGCAAAAGGGCGGATGATATGGGTGCGACGACCAGCCGCCACCGGCGTTTCCCTCCGGACGGGCGCTTGATCGGCCTCGCCCTCGCAGTCGTTGCAACCCTTTATTTGACGATCTCGACGCTGACGCTTCTGAACTGGGGCTTCAACTACGATGAAGCAGGTGGCAACGTTTTCGAGAAGATCCATCCCGCGACG
The DNA here is from genome assembly GCF_035572195.1 of Hyphomicrobium sp. Lineage (GTDB taxonomy): Bacteria > Pseudomonadota > Alphaproteobacteria > Rhizobiales > Hyphomicrobiaceae > Hyphomicrobium_B. The sequence continues at coordinate 555 of NZ_DATNBA010000136.1, forward strand.
TTCGTCGCGGCGGCGACGCTGCTTCTCGCCGGGCTCATGCAAGGTAATCCGCTGACGGCAATCATCGGAGCATTGGACCGTTATCCGGGCACCGCTCTGTTTGTCGCGATGATCGGGATCTTGATCGCCTATTCGATCAAGATCGTCGGCCTGCCGTTCACGGCTTTTTTTGATACGTTCCTCGCGCCGGTGATGGTCTTCTTTCTGTTCAAGGACATGCGCAAGGAACGCGCCTGCCGCTTCGTCTGGCTCATCCACTCGTTGATGGTGCTGAATGCCGTGATCGGCATCGGAGAATTCATTAGCGGCGAACGCCTGACACCAATCGTTGCCAGCGGCATGGTCATCGCCGACGATTGGCGTTCGACGGCATTGCTCGGACACCCCCTCGCAAACGCCAGCCTAACCGGTGCTTATCTCCTGTCGTTGGCGCTTGGCGGCGCCAAGGATTTACCGAAGCCGTTCGCCGCCGGCGCTTTCATCGTCAATGCCGCCGCAATGGTCGTATTCGGCGGCCGCGCCTCCTCGGTCATCTTGCTGGTGTTGCTCGGTGTGCTTGCGGCTCGCGGCGGGCTTCGAATTCTGCGCGGCGAACGGTTCGACAAGACAGCTGTCTTGACGGCATTGATCGTGATTCCGATCGTCGCGCTGGCTTTGACCACGCTGGTCGAAGCCGGTTTCTTCGATCAGTTCCTTGCCCGCTTCATCGATGATAAGGGCAGCGCCGAAGCGCGGGTCTATATGTTCGAATTGTTCCAGCACCTCTCGTGGTACGAGTTGCTGTTGGCACCAGATCCCGACCAGATGGCCACTCTGAAACGCATCTACGATCTCGATTTCGGCATTGAAAGCTTCTGGATATCGTTCGTCCTGAGCTACGGTATCATTCCGGGACTAGCGTTCTTCGCAGCGCTGTTCCTATTCTGCAGAGACGTCCTGCGCTCCATTCGTCCCGGCGGCATCTGGGTCTTTGTCTTTTTCTTTCTCGTAGCCTCCACGTCCGTCAGTCTTTCGTCGAAATCGACGGTCTTTGCAGAGCTCTTGCTGATGATGCTGGTGATGTTCCGCCGACCGCAAATTGAAATGGCGCACCGGTCAGTTCGCCGCTCGTCCCACATGATGACCAGTAAAGTTACCGTCTCTGCCTGACACCTAGTCGCGAGCGACGGCGCCGGAGGCAGGCACGAATATTGCTCTCTTGATTGCGAAGCACCTCAACGGTGCGCCCGCAACAGTGAGCACGTTCGATAATGGCGCTAACAGCGAAACCCGCCCTCGCTCACGTCGATCGTTGGCCGATCAACACGCCGAACCTCGATGCCGCGTTACAGTCTGCCATCGGTGCAGCCAAGGCAGGCGAGCCGTTCACAGTCTTTACGATGAACCTGGACCACCTCGTGAAACTCCGGGGCAATGAGAAATTCCGCCAAGCCTATCGCAACGCCGATATCGTAACGGCCGACGGTGCGCCGGTTGCGTGGCTGGCGCACTACCAGAACGCGACGGTCGATCGCGCTACCGGTGCCGACCTGCTTGTGCCGCTGGCGCAGGCCGCAGCTGATGCGGGGTTGCCCGTCTTTCTCTTCGGCTCGTCTGGCGAGGTCTTGACCGAAGCCGTGCGCGAACTTGGCGATATTACGGATGGCGTTTTGGATATCGTAGGTACCCAGGCTCCGTCCCGCGACTTCGATCCCGAAGGACCGGAAGCCGTGCTTGCGATTGCCGACATCGCACGCTCCGGAGCTAAGCTCTGCTTCGTGGCCCTCGGCGCGCCTAAGCAGGAAATCTTCGCTGAGCACGCCCGCCAGAGCGGTCTCGCATGCGGCATGATATGCATCGGCGCGGCGATCGACTTCCTCGCCGGCACCCAGGTCCGAGCCCCCGAAGCAATCCGAAACAACGGATTGGAATGGGCGTGGCGCCTGATGACAAATCCACGCAGGCTTGCAAGACGGTATGCGGAATGCGTGGTCGTATTCGCCGATGTCGTCCTTCTGGCTCCGTTGCGCCACCTCCTCGCAAAGCCGCCGGGCTGACGTCCAGCATCGCCATAAGCCAATATTCAGCAAATCCCGCGGACGCGGTCGATCGAACCGCCAAGACCTGCCATAGACCTCAACATGCCCGCAAAAGTGTTATTTTATACGCACGGATTGGTCGACGGCGGCGCCGAGCGGCTGTGGTCGTGTCTCGCAAGCGCGATCAAGAATCGCGGCTTTGACGTGGTGTTCGCGCAAGACTTCGAAGCCGATGACAATCGCGCCAACCTCGACGCGACAATTCCGGTTCATACCTTGGGGCGCAACCACTGGCGTTCGGTCCTCAACCTCGCGAACGTCCTCAGAGCCGAAAAGCCAGATATCGCGCTTTCCGCCGTCGGCGGATCGAACCTGAAGCTGCTGCTCGCCAAGTCCTTGGCGCGATCGAACGTTCGCACGATCATCACCTATCATGGTTTCAGAGAATGGACGACCGGCGTTCTGAGCTTCGTGAGTTACTTCGGCTTGCCGATACTCAGCACTCTTGCCGACAGCACCGTGGCGGTCTCTGACGGCCTCAGAGAAAAACTCGTCAATGGTTGGCGCGCGCGCAAGGACCGCACGATTACGATACTCAATCCCGTCTTCTTTCCGTCTTCTGCCGATGTTCCGAGCGCGATTGAATTAAAGGCACGTCCCGACACGCTGCTGGCAGTCGGTCGCTTTGTCCCTGAAAAAGATTTCACAACACTTATTCGGGCCTTCGCCCGCCTAGAACGCCCTGGCGCAAAGCTCATCATTCTCGGCAAGGGGCCGGAGGAAGGCAAACTCCGCAACGAGATCGCGCGGCTTGGATTGAAGAAGCGCGTCATCCTTCCGGGCTACAGCAAGGAGCCGTGGAGTCACTATGCCAGCGCCAAATGCTTTGTCCTCTCATCGAACTCCGAACCGTTCGGGAACGTCATCGTCGAAGCGCTGGCCTACGGCCTGCCGGTTGTCTCCACCGCTTGCTCCGGCCCACAGGAAATTTTACTTCACGGCCGCTATGGTCGCATCGTCGCCGTCGGAAACGAACTGCAACTGGCGCACGCGCTGAAAGATGCACTCGACGAACCGGGAGATCCGCTGGACCGCCGCCGGAGGGCCGATGAATTTTCATTCGACGTGCGCGTGCCGACCTACGAGGCGTTGATCCGAAAGATACTGCACGAGCACGGTGTTGTTGCTGAAGCACCGGCCCCGGTGATCATGCCCGAGGTCATTTCGGACGCCGGTCCCTTCACCCGCGAAGTCGTGTAGCGGCACACGATGAGTCATCGAACCTCACCACCTGCCCGAGTCTTTCTCGACCTCACACATGTCGGACGGCACGTAACCGGCATCGAGCGCATCGCGATCGAGCAATTCGAAAAAGTCGCATTCGAAGGCGCCGAACTTCAACCGGTCAGGGCCCGCGGTGTTGCGTCGATGATCTTCAAGCAGCAGATCGTGCTGCCGCTGCTGGCCCTCATTCATCCACGCGCGCGGTTTGTGTTTCCGGGATTCCCGCCCTCGCCCCTCTTCGCCTTCTTCCCCAACCGTGTCACGCTCTATGTCCATGATATGCTTTTGCTGACGCGACGCTGCGACTTGAGCACCAAGGCACGCCTCTACATGGCTCCTCAATTTCGGCTCGCCGTGCGGGCGCTGAGACATTTTCTCGTCAACTCGGAAAAAACCGCCGCCGAACTGAAACACTACGTCCGTGGCGATGCCGACATTCGCCTCTATCGGCCGTCGGTTGCGAACCACTTCAA
>NZ_DATNBA010000137.1:0-29023 GCF_035572195.1 Hyphomicrobium sp.
TCGTTGGACATCCGTTGGTCGGCCATTCATCAGAGTGCTCTGAGCGTATCAGCCGACGTCAATCGACGTTCGTTCCAAAGGTGGCGGAGGGGGTGGGATTCGAACCCACGGTGGACTTGCGCCCACGCCGGTTTTCAAGACCGGTGCCTTAAACCACTCGGCCACCCCTCCGATCGGCGGGCACGCGTGACGCGCCCAAGCCATCGGATGCTAATCCGGGCGTCCGTCCTATCCGGTTCGACGGGCCGCCTCAAGCGCCCCCGGTGCTTAACCTGACGCTAAGCCGCATTTGTCATCTTTCAGGCATGCTTCGGCCCACCTGGCATGTTTCTTTGCTTGCTGAGGGTGCGCTGGGGCGGGCGTAGCGTATCGAGTAGGTTTGCGTAATGAGCAGAGGCCCTTACCTCCAGCAGGCCCGCCGCCTGATGCTGGTGACGAGCGCGGCAGCGCTGACTGCGGCCTGTTCAAGCGATCCCCCCGTGCGCACCGTTGGCGGTGTATCGCGATCCGTCTTCTCGGAAGATGAGTACGGCGTCCGCACCAGCCCACGCGTGGCATCCGTCAATGTTCCGAAGGGCGGAGGCGGCTATAAGCTTGGTTCGCCATACAAGGTAGCGGGCCGCTGGTACGTTCCACGCGAAGATCCCAACTACGAAGCATACGGGGTTGCGTCCTGGTACGGCGCCGATTTCCACGGCCGCCGGACGGCCAATGGCGAAGTGTTCGACGCCAACGCCTTGACCGCCGCGCATCCAACGATGCCGCTGCCGTGCTACGCCTACGTCACCAATCTCGATAACGGCAGGACGGTTCTCGTCCGCGTCAACGACCGTGGGCCATACGTCAACGATCGCATTATCGATATGTCGTATGCGGCGGCGAAACAGCTCGGATATACATCTCGAGGACGCGCCCGCGTCCGCGTCCGCTATGCCGGCCGGGCGCCGCTCAATGGCGACGACCGCTACGAACGTCAGTTCCTGGCGTCTCGGCCATGGCAGCAAAACACGGCTGTCGCTCTGGCGTCGCCGCGCGAGACCACACCCGCTGCGTACGGAAACGCACAATTGCCCGCCGATGCTTCGGATAAGTGGTCGCCGACCGCTTACCGCGCGCAACTCGCGGGAAAAACCATGCCGCAGCCGTCATATTCGAATGAGCAATCGCAGCCACTGGTGCAGACGGCAAGTATCGATGCCATGAACGACGGCCGCATGTCGCTTTCGACGTCGCGCTCCGATCCCTCGGCGCGTGCCGGGCGTACTTATGTTCAAGTCGGCATCTTCCGCGATCGCTCGAACGCCGAACGTCTGCGCCACGAGCTCGGCTCTCTTGGGTCAATCGAAGTGGCGCCGCTACAAGTCAACGACGGCGGCGAAGTCTATCGCGTCCGCGTCGGCCCGTTATCGCCGGATGCCGCGACGCGCGCGCAAACCCAGATTGCGACGTATGGCGTCTCCGACAGTGCAATCGTCACCGATTAGCCGCCTCCGCCGTCCGGTTGACCCTGACGCCGTAGGGCTCGATACTTGCGGCATCCGTTTTATGATGCCGCTCACGAGGCGGCCGACCAATCCCGGCGGGGCGTATGTTGAATAAAAGCCGCTTTTGGCTCGCTATCACGGCACTGATTGCCGGCTTTTTCGTCTCGACGGCTGAGCTTGCAGAGGCCGCGGACAGCGCCTTCACGACCAAGGCGCAGCGCGCCATCCTGATGGATGCGGAAACCGGCGCAGTCCTTTTCCAGCAGAACGCCGACCAGCTCGCACCACCTGCCAGCATGAGCAAGCTGATGACGCTTGCCGTGTTATTCCACGCCATCAAGTCCGGTCACATCAAGCTGACCGACGAGTTCGTGATGAGCGTCAACGCTTGGCGCAACGGCGGCGCGCCGTCCGGTACGTCGGCAATGATGGTCCCTGTCAACACCAAAGCAACCGTCAACGAGCTGCTCCAGGGCATTATCGTGCAGTCGGGCAACGACGCGGCAATGTGCATTGCTGAGGGGATGGCCGGCACCGAAGCGGCTTTCGCGCGCATGATGAATGAAGAAGCGCGGCGTATCGGCTTGACCAAGTCGACCTTCGCGAACGCAACGGGGCTCGGCGACCCGAACCACCTGATGACGGCGCGCGAATTGGCCATGCTCGCCCGCTACATCATCAGCGAATATCCGGACTTTTATCCCTTATTTGCGCAGAAGGAATTTCTCTATCGCAAGCATCGCTTCATCAACCGCAATCCGCTGCTGTCTGCAAACATCGGTGCCGACGGGCTGAAGACCGGACACATCGCGGCCTCTGGTTACGGCCTCGTCGGCTCGGCCGTCCAAGACGGCAAGCGGCTGATCGTCGTCGTCGGCGGTCTGGAAAAGGCGCCCCAGCGCAAGGACGAAGCCGTCAAACTTTTGGATTGGGGATTCAAGTCGTTCAGTGCGGTGCGCGTATTCGACGAAGGAGAGATCATCGGCAAGGCCCGCGTTTGGGGTGGCACGACGTGGTATGTGCCGTTGGCGGCAAAAGGCGAGGTCACGTTCACGCTGCCGAAGTATCCCGCCAATCAGCGGCTGTCGGCCGAAATCGTTTACAAGGCTCCGCTGAAGCCTCCGGTGAAGAAGGGCGATCAGGTCGCTACGTTGAAGATCTCGAGTTCGTCGAGCGCATCGACCGAAGTGCCGCTCTACGCGACCGAAGATGTCCGGAAAGGCGGTATCGTCAGACAAGGCATGGATTCGCTCGTGCTGATGGCCTTGCGCCGCTTGGCATTCTAGAATAGGCCGCCAATGGTCGAGGCGAGCCAATGAAACGCGGAAAATTCATCACATTCGAAGGCGGGGAAGGGGTCGGCAAGTCGACCCAGGCGAAGCGTTTGGCCGAGCGCATCAAACGAAACGACATCTCCGTCATCGTCACGCGCGAGCCGGGCGGCACGCCTGTCGGCGAGGACGTGCGCGGGCTCATTCTGAAGGATCGGCCAAAAGATCCCGTAACCGAGCTTCTGCTATTTGCCGCGGCGCGGGCCGAACACATGACGTCCGTCATCCGGCCGGCGCTCGACGAAGGCACGTGGGTGATTTCCGATCGCTTCATCGATTCAACGCGCGTCTACCAAGGCAAGCTCTACGGCCTCGAGCCCGAGTTCATTTCGCTTCTCGAGCGCTATACCGTGGCGCCCGACTTTCCCGATCTGACGCTGATCCTCGATCTGCCCGCCGGCGCCGGCGTCGAGCGAGCGCAAAGCCGCGGCACGCTCTCGCGCTACGATGCCGAGCGTATCGAAACCCACGAAGCACTGCGCAAGGGCTTCCTCGAAATCGCTACCGATGAGCCCAAGCGCTGCGTGCTGATCGACGCCAATCTGCCTGTCTCCAGCGTCGAAACGGCAGTCTGGCAGGCGGTGACGGCGCATCTTCTGGCAGAGGCCAGATAATGGCGCGAGCGCCACTTGCTACCGAAATAGAAGCGCTGCCCGAGGCCGATCGCCTTGACGATTTTCCGCACCCACGCGAGACGCGCGGGCTGTTTGGCCAGGACGTGGCCCAGGCCACGCTTTCCGAGGCGCTCGCGAGCGGCCGCATGCATCATGCTTGGCTCCTCTCGGGTCCGGCCGGAATAGGAAAAGCGACTCTCGCCTATCAGTTTGCGCGTGCCGCTCTGGCACGGCCTGAGGAGCGCGATCTGTTCGGGCAGGGCATGGCGATCGAACCAAACTCGCCGACGGATCGCCAGGTTCGCGTGCTTTCGCATCCGGGGCTACTCGTCATCCGGCGCACGTGCGATCCGAAGACGAAGCGCTTCTCGCAAACGATTGCGGTCGATGAAGTTCGCCGCCTCAGATCATTTTTGGCGTTGAGTCCGGAAGAGCAGGGCTGGCGCGTCGTCATCGTCGACAGCGCCGACGATTTGAATGCCAACGCCGCCAACGCGCTTCTGAAGTCGCTTGAAGAGCCGCCACAGCGAACCATCTTCCTGCTCATCACATCAGCACCGGGGCGGCTTCTGGCGACGATCCGTTCCAGATGCCGCGTCGTCTCAGCGACCCCACTTCACGAGACAGACCTGAAACGCGCCGCCGCCCAAGCGCTCACCACTGCCGGAAAAGCCGTGCCCGAAGAGCACGACTGGGAAGCGCTGTTGCCGCTTGCGGGGGGAAGCGTTCGCCGCGCGCTAACCTTGATCGGCGGCAACGGCCTTGCGATGCAGACGCGGATCGATCGCATCCTGAGCGGGCTGCCGAAACTCGATTTGAAGTCCGTGCATGCCCTTGCCGACGAACTGCAGAACCCGACGCAAGATCCCAAATTCCAGCTTTTCTTCGATCTCTACCAAGCGACCCTGGCGCGGCTCGTCTCGGCGCAGGCAACGGGGTCCGGCCGCGGTAGCGATATCACGCTGGCGCACCGGCTGATCGGACCCGATCGCCTTGCCACATTCGCCGAGCTATGGGAAACACTGGCCCGCGACAAGGCCGACGCGACCTCCCTGAACCTTGACCGCAAATCGCTCATCATCACAAGCTTCACCCGCCTCGAAGCGGCGAGCCGAGGCTGACCGGGACGCGCGTGTCCATCTCTTACGACTGACGAGGAACATCCCCAGAGTGGCGGAAAAATTTTACGTTACGACAGCGATTTCCTACCCGAATGGCGTGCCGCACATAGGTCATGCCTACGAGGCTATCGCGACCGATGTTATTGCCCGCTTCGAACGGCTCGACGGCAAGGACGTGTTCTTTCTGACAGGCACGGACGAACACGGGCTGAAGATGAAGCAGACGGCGGACAGGGAAGGGATCACGCCACGGGAACTCGCCGACCGCAACGCGGCGCGCTTCATCGACATGGCGCAGATGCTCGGTCTCTCCAACGACGATTTCATTCGCACGACGGAGGCGCGTCACTACGAAGCCTGCTCCGAGCTTTGGCGGCGCATGGAAAAGGCCGGCGACATCTTCAAGCGGATGTACGGCGGCTGGTACTCGGTACGCGACGAAACCTATTACAAGGAGAGCGAAACGGAGGTTCGCGACGGTGCTCGCGTAGCGATCGCGAGCGGCACGCCGGTCGAATGGAACGAGGAGGAAACCTACTTCTTCCGCTTGTCCGCATATCAGGACAAGCTGCTCGCCCATTACGCCGCAAATCCGGAATTCATCCTACCGCTCGAACGGCGCAACGAAGTCGTCAGCTTCGTCAAAATGGGTCTCGAAGATCTCTCGATCTCACGAACGACGCTCGACTGGGGCATCCCGGTGCCGGACGCGCCCGGGCACGTCATGTATGTGTGGATCGACGCGCTCAACAACTATGTGACGGCGACGGGCTTGCTCACCGAGCCGAATGGCCCGCGCGCCCACTATTGGCCGGCCGACGTTCACGTTATCGGCAAGGACATCGTCCGCTTTCATGCTGTTTACTGGCCGGCATTCCTGATGAGTGCCGGGCTCGCCCTACCGAAGCGGATTTTCGGCCATGGCTTCGTGCTGAACAAGGGTGAGAAGATGTCGAAGTCGGTCGGCAACGTGGTCGACCCGTTCGATCTCGTCAAAGCCTACGGCCGCGAACCTGTACGCTACTTTTTCATGCGCGAAGTGATGTTCGGACAGGACGGTAATTACACGCCCGAAGCGATCGTCAACCGCATCAACGCCGATCTCGCCAATAACCTCGGGAACCTGGCGCAGCGCTCGCTGTCGATGATCTTCAAGAACTGCGGCGGCGCCATTCCGGAGCCTGGGACGTTCACAGCGGAGGATCAGGCAATTCTCGATGCAACCGATGCGCTCTATGCGGCGGCGCGTGGCGAGATGGATCGCCAAAACGTCACGAAGTACCTCGATGCCGTCTGGAGTGTCGTCGCAGAGGTCAACCGCTACTTCGCGGCGGAAGAGCCGTGGGCGAAAAAGAAAACCGACCCGGCAAGGATGGCAACGATCCTCTACGTCACCGCCGAGTGCGTGCGTCAGTTCGCAATTCTTGCGCAGCCGGTGATGCCCGAATGTGCGGCGAAGTTACTCGACCTGCTTGCGGTCGCGCCGGAGGCCCGCGCGTTCGCGAGCCTTGGCAGCGAGGGACGTCTGGCGCCCGGAACGCAGATCCCCGAACCGCAGGGCGTCTTCCCACGTTACGTCGATCCGGCCGAAGCGGACAACGCGCCGCAAGGCGGACAGGCCAAGCAAAAGAGTAAAAGAGTCTGATGCTGGTCGATCATCATTGCCATCTCGATTTTCCTGAATTTGCGCCGGAGCTTGATCAGGTCGTGGCGCGGGCGCATCAGGCCGGCGTCGGCACTCTCGTCACCATTTCGACCCGCATCCGTCAGTTCGATAAGGTGCGCGCCGTCGCCGAGCGTTTCGACAACGTGTACTGCTCGGTCGGAACGCACCCGCACAACGCGCACGAGGAACTCGACATTCCGCTCGAGCAAATCGTCGAACTCGCGCAGCATCCGAAGGTCGTAGCCATCGGCGAAGCAGGCCTCGATTACTACTACAAGCATTCGACGCCCGAAGCGCAGGCCGAAGGCTTTCGCCGCCACATCGCCGCGGCGCGCCAAACCGGTTTGCCGCTCGAAATCCACACGCGCGAAGCCGATGACGATACAATCGCCATTCTGGAGGACGAGCACGCAAAGGGCGCCTTTCCGGCCGTGCTGCACTGTTTCACCGGCGGCCGTGAACTTGCGATGCGGGCGCTTGCCCTCGGTCTTTATGTGTCGTTCAGCGGCGTGCTGACGTTCAAGAAATCCGACGCGCTTCGCGACATCGCCCGCGATGTTCCGCTTGACCGATTGCTCGTCGAAACCGACGCGCCGTTCCTGGCACCCGACCCATTCCGGGGCAAACGCAACGAGCCGGCCCATGTTGCCCGCACGGCCGCCGTCCTCGCAAGCGTCAAAGGTGTTTCCGAAGAGGAGATTGCGCGCGTCACGACGGACAATTTCTTCCGGTTCTATGCCAAGGCCAAGCGCCCTGGCGCCTCGACAGTGGCGGACGGAGGGTCTGCCGCCGCATGACCTACCGATGTACGATCTTGGGGTGCGGCTCATCGGGCGGCGTGCCGCGCATTGGGATGACATGGGGCGCCTGCGATCCCGACAACCCGAAGAACCGCCGCTCGCGTTGCTCGGCGCTGATCGAGCGCAAAGGGCCGGGCGGGCAGACGGCCGTGCTGGTCGATACGTCTCCCGACTTTCGCGCGCAGATGCTCTCGACGCGGCTGACGGCGCTCGACGCCGTACTCTACACGCACGATCACGCCGACCACACCCACGGCATCGACGATCTGCGCATGGTGGCATTTTCGATGAGACGGCGCGTCGACGTCTACTTCGATGCCGCAACGGGCAAGAGCCTGAAGCATCGCTTTGGCTACTGCTTCGAAACACCGCCGGGCTCGCCCTATACGCCGATGCTCAATGGCCACGAGATCGATGGTGCGACGCCGGTCGCGGTCCAAGGCGGCGGCGGCACGATCACGGCGCAGCCCATTGCGCAATGGCACGGATCCATCACCTCGCTCGGCTATCGCGTGTCGAACCTCGCGTACTCGCCCGATATCAGCGATATCCCGGCCGAGTCGATTTCACTGCTCGAAGGTCTTGACGTTTGGATCGTCGATGCACTGCGCTACACGGGGCACGAAAGCCATTTCAGCGTCAAGCAGGCGTTGGCCTGGGTTGAACGCCTGAAGCCGAAGCGCACGATCTTAACGCACATGACGAGCGAACTCGATTACGCGACCCTTGCCCGCGACCTGCCGCAGGGCGTCGAACCGGCTTACGACGGTATGGTGGTCGAATTTACTTGACCGTGCGCGACGGTAAGGTGCTGACCACCTAATTTGAAGTTCATTCGCCATCGCCGGGCTTGACCCGGCAATCCAGAGATTACACGCTCAGCCCTGCGGCCGATCGAACCTTTCGGGGGGTATCATGCGCGGACTGAAACTTGCCGTTGGCGTTACTGCCATGTTCGCCGCATTGCACGTTCTCCCTATTGCGACCGATGCTCAAGCCCAAGCCGTCCGTCCGCGGATGGCAACGAACACACCGCGGCTGCAGCTCTTCCAGGGCGACGGCACGAACTTCATGCTCGTCGATCCGCTCTTTTACGAGATCAAGCGGACCGGCAAAACGATCACCGTTCCCGCCGGTTTCGTGACCGATTTCGCGAGCGTGCCCTGGTACGCTCGCTCGCTTATTTCTGTGCTGGGCCGGCACTCCATTCCGGCGATCGTGCATGACTATCTCTATTGGGAACAGCGCTGCACACGCGATCAGGCCGACGCCATTTTAAGAGAGGCGATGAACGAATACAGCTCATCGTGGCGCGATCAGATCGCGGTCGACTACGCCGTGAAGTATGGCGCTCAAGGCGCCTGGGATCAGAACGAGGCCGATCGCAAGAAGGGCTACATCAGGGTTCTGACCGGCGGTTACCAGAACATACCGTTGAACACGGACTGGGAGACGTACAGAGAGCAGCTTTTCAAGCAGCACGCTACCGAACCGCCCATCGGGCCCGGCGCGCCCGACTACTGCGAGCTGCCGGCGAAGTGACCGTCGCGCGTCACTTCCAGAGCCCGAAGTTTTCCCACTCATCTTCGGGAATTTCTGCTCCGAGCTGAAATTCGAAAGACGTCGCCTTCATCTGATCGTCCGTCACCGCGCATTTATATTTCAGCCGGTACCAACGATGATTGGCGCGGACCGCTGCGCCGTTAGCGGTGACGACATTGTTTTTAAAAGTGGCACGACTCTGGCTGCTTGCTTTAACGCGATCGACGCCTTTCAGGTGCTTGCCCTTGCGAACGGCGTCGAGGCCTCGAATATTGCAGGCTTGATGGGCGCGTTCCTCAGGTTCGAGCTTCAGCAATACGCGATCCATCGCAGCATCGGCGAACGCGTTCGATCCACTCACGGCCCAACTCAGAGCCATGAGCAGTAGAATAAAACCTTTCCTGTAGTGCATTCCGCTTTCTTCCCCCACCAATTCAAAACAGGTTCCCCACGGTCCTGAAACGGCCCCCCGGCCGCGCCAGCCAAAGCGCCCGCAGATGTGTCGGGAATGTGGCCGGAAGGTGTACGAGCCCCGCGTTGCTGCAATGCAAGGTCGAAACAAGCGGCCGTGCGATTTGCTCCGCCTACGCCGCTGCCTAATCGTGGAATCGATTTCTCAGAAGCTACAGGTCCGCATTCAGAATCGGAGATTCCGCTGCCGGGCCGTTGCGATGCGCCGATCTCCATTCGCGAAAATTCACGACCTCGCCGTTGCGCTGACTATGAGGAGAGGCGAGTTCCAGAAAAAGCGGTACCAGATCTTCGGGCGCCGGCAACGTCGACGCATCTTCGCCGGGAAACGCCTTGGCGCGCATCTGGGTGCGCGTGGCTCCGGGATTGATGAGATTGGCGCGAACGGACGTATTCACCAACTCTTCGGCCCAGGTTTTGACGAGAGCTTCAAGACCGGCTTTGGACGCCGCGTAGGCGCCCCAGTAAGCGTGCTTGCCGCTTGACGCACCCGACGTCACGAAAATTGCGCGGCCCGCGTCCGAGCGCTTCAGCAGCGGATCGAGTGTGCGGATGAGACGCCAATTGGCGTTGAGATTGATGTCGATCGTCGCGATGAACGCATCTTCTGTCGTATGACCGAGCGGCGAAAGCGGTCCGAGGATGCCGGCGTTGGCGACGAGAATATCGAGATGCTGCCAGCGCTGATAGAGCGTCGGGCCGAGTTGGTCGATCCGGTCGCCTTTCTTGAGATCGAGCTGCAGAAGCGTCGCTGCCCCGCCGGCCGCCTGTATCTCGTCATCAAGCGTTTCGAGCGCGCCGAGCGAGCGTGCCGCGACTACGACGTGGGCCCCGGCTTTCGCAAGCCCCAGCGCCACGGCCCGGCCTATGCCACGCGACGCGCCCGTGACGAGTGCGATGCGTCCGCTCAATGGGCCATCCGTCATACGCTATACCTAATTGCGATTTACCTGATCGGCCCGATCGGAGATCGTCAGCCGACTTCTGCAAGAAGCGAAAGCTGTCGAGGAATGGACTCGCCGTTGTGATCGGTAAGGCTGGTCGGGTAGTCGCCGGTGAAGCAGTGGTCGGTAAACTGCGGGGCGCGGTCGTCCCGGTGATCGAGACCGATGGCGCGATAGATTCCATCGACCGAGAGGAATGCCAAGCTGTCGGCTTCCATGAATTCGCACATTTCTTCGAGTGACAGGTTCGCAGCCAGCAAATCCTGCTTGCTTGGCGTGTCGATGCCGTAGAAATCCGGGTGCGTGATCGGCGGCGATGAGATGCGCATGTGAACTTCCCGCGCGCCGGCATCGCGGATCAGCTGCACGATTTTCTTCGATGTCGTGCCGCGGACGACGCTGTCGTCTATCAGCACGACCCGGTTGCCGCGAATGACTCCGGAATTCGCCGAATGCTTCAGCTTGACACCGAGCTGGCGGATGCGCTGCTCCGGCTCGATGAACGTGCGCCCGACGTAGTGATTGCGGATAATGCCGAGTTCGAAGGGAATATTGCTCTGCTGGCTGAAGCCGATCGCGGCCGCAACGCCAGAATCGGGAACCGGAACAACCACATCGGCGCCGACCGAAGATTCGCGCGCCAGCTCGATCCCCATCCGTTTGCGGATATCGTAGACGGTCTGCCCGCCGACGATCGAGTCCGGCCTTGAAAAATAGATGTACTCGAAAATGCACGGCCGCGCCGGGCGCATCGGGAAGGGCCGGTGGCTTTCGAGCCCCTGATCGGTAATGACGACGACTTCGCCATTTTCAACTTCGCGCAGGAACTCCGCGCCGACGATGTCGAGTGCACAGGTTTCGGACGCGAGCACGTAGGATGTCCCAAGCCGGCCGATGACCAGTGGCCGAATGCCAACCGGATCGCGCGCCCCGATCATCATATCGTTGGTCAGGCAAACGAGCGCATAGGAGCCTTCTATCTGACGGATCGCATCGACGAAGCGCTCGACGACGCGGCGCTTCTTCGAACGCGACAGGAGGTGGAGGAGGACTTCGGTATCCGAGGTCGATTGGCAGATCGCGCCTGAAGAGATCAATTCTCGCCGTAGCGTCAGGGCGTTGGTAAAATTGCCGTTGTGGGCAACGGCGAAACCGCCGGTATCGATATCTGCAAAGAGCGGTTGAACGTTTCGGATCAGCGGGTCGCCGGTGGTCGAGTAGCGATCGTGACCGATGGCCATACGGCCTTTCAGGCGGGCAAGAACGTTGGCTTTCGAGAAATTGTCGCCGACGAGACCCATGCGGCGTTCGGAGTGAAAGTTGTGGCCGTCGTAGGTGCAGATGCCGGCTGCTTCCTGGCCACGGTGTTGGAGTGCGTGGAGGCCGAGCGCGGTAATCGCCGCCGCATCAGGGTGATCGAAGATGCCGAAGACCCCACACTCCTCCCGCAGGCGATCGTCGCCGTAGCGGGTAAATGTGAGACCATCGATCGTGGTTACGCCGCCTTGATGTGCCAAAGGCACCTCCGCGTTTGGGCCGCCTCGATTACCCGAATACGCCGGGTCACGATATCCACACGCAATGCTGACACTCGATGCCGGTCGCGTCACACGCCCGTCATATAGTACCGTTGGCCTTTGATGACTAGCGCGACTGAACGCCCTCTTTGGTCAATAAATCCTTGTTGCCCGGGTTGGTCGGCCGGCGTTGTTCCGGGCGCGGTCGGCTGCGGTATGACCTGCAGCAGCACCGAGCGGATGCTTTCTCCCGTAGCCTTAACGTAGTCGCGGAAAAAGGCGTCGCGCACGATCGGGGCCTGCTTGTCCTTGTCGGGCGAGATGAAGGCTTCGTAGGCCATGTAGGGGATAACGAACAGCAGAAAGCCGCGCAGCACGCCGAAGATGAAGCCCAGGACGCGATCGATCATGCCGACTTGGCTGTCGAGAATGGCGTCGGAAATGCGAGCTGTGACCAAGTGGACGATGATGAGGACGATGAGCGCCACGACGAGCGCCACAGCCACCGTCGCGACCTGCGGCGGCATGCTCGTCTGAGCCGCAATGTCGGCGGTCATGTCCTTCTTGGTCGCGTAGATCCAGTACCCGACCCCGGCTGCGGCAATCCAGGACAGGATCGACAGCAATTCGCGGGCAAAGCCGCGGTACATCGCAAGCAATCCGGAAATGAAGGCGACCGCAATCAACGCAACGTCCAAATAAGTCAGCGGGCCGATCATGGCCGAAATCCCCCTATGATCCAGCGCCCCATAAGGCCGAGACTCGCTCGAAAGTTCAGTCGCATGGCGCCGTCGCCCCTGCAAGTGACTTGAGGTGTGCAACGCGGGATAACGACAACTTCAGGCCGGTCGCATCGGCGTCGCCGCTTTCGGGAAGAAAAGCCTGCCCAAATCCGAGCTTGGAGGCTTCCTTGAGACGAGTGGTCATCATGGCTGCGGCCCTGACCGCGCCGGAAAGCGAAACTTCGCCGAAGTAGACGGCGTCACGCGGCAGCGCAACACCCGAAATTGACGACAGAAGGGCCGCCGCGGCCGCAAGATCGGCGGCCGGTTCGGTAATTTTGAGGCCTCCTGCCACATTCAGGTAGACGTCGTGGCCTGCAAACGAGACGCCGCAGCGGGCGTCGAGCACAGCGAGAAGCATGGCGAGGCGGTTGCTGTCCCAGCCGACGACGGCGCGGCGTGGCGTCCCGAGGCCGGACGGCGCAACCAGGGCTTGAATTTCGACGAGGAGCGGCCGCGTCCCCTCGATGCCTGCAAAAACGGCGGCGCCGGGACTGACGCCGTCACGATCGCCGAGAAACAGTTCGGACGGATTCGCAACCTCCTGTAGTCCGCCCGTCACCATTTCGAAGACGCCGATCTCGTCGCTCGGTCCAAAACGGTTTTTGACGGCGCGCAGGATGCGATAGGAGAGGCCGCGGTCGCCTTCGAAGTAGAGCACCGTGTCGACCATGTGCTCGATGACCTTGGGACCGGCGATTTGACCGTCCTTCGTCACGTGCCCGACGAGCAGCAGCACGGAGCCCGCCATCTTCGCATACCTGATGAGCGCTTGCGCTGCAGCCCGCACCTGACTGACGGTCCCAGGCGCCGCATCGAGCGTATCTGCCCAGAGCGTTTGAATGGAATCGATGATGACCAGATCGGCCGGACGATCGTCGCCGAGCGTGGCGAGAATATTCGACAAGTTCGTTTCGGACGCGAGGCCGACCTGAGCGTCGGCAAGGCCAAGTCTTTCAGCGCGCAATCGCACCTGAGCGACAGCTTCCTCGCCCGAAAAATAGATCGACTTGCCGCCGCGCCGCGCCAAATGCGCCGCGACCTGAAGCAGGAGGGTCGATTTGCCGATGCCCGGTTCGCCACCAATGAGAATGGTCGAGCCCGGCACGACGCCGCCGCCCGTCACGCGGTCGAGTTCGGAAATGCCGCTCGAGAACCGCGGCGCTTCCTGGGTAGAGCCCTTCAATGTTTCGAGCTTGACGATGCGGCCCTTGCTTTGCCGCGTGACGCCGGAACCGGGCGGCGGACCGGCGTCCGTTTCCTCGACGAGAGTATTCCAGCCGTCGCAGGCGGCACACTTGCCCGCCCAGCGCGTCGCCGTGGCCCCGCACGCTTGGCAGACGTAGAGAGATTTCGAGAGCTTCGCCATGAACTACACCGGGTCATCCAAATAGAGCCGCGGAAAGCGGGGCCCAAGACGAGTCAAAATTTCATAACCGATCGTGCCGGCCGAAAAGCCCGCATCCTCGATCGAAATTTCATCGCAAACGAGCTTCGCGAATTCGCCGGGCATCGCGGCGCCCTCAGGCAGATCCGTAACATCGACGGTAATGAGATCCATCGAGACACGGCCGACCAGCGGCGCAAGATGGCCCGTGATCATCACATGCCCGCCCGGACGACCGTCGGGCGCGCTCGCGGTCCTCGGAATTCCATCGGCGTATCCGGCCGCAATCGTCGCGATGCGGCTCGGCCGCTTGGCGCGCCACGTCGCGGAATAGCCGACCGTTTCACCCGGCGCGACGTCGGCCACCGAGAGAATGCGCGCCGTGACCGTCACGGCGGATTTCACCGGTGCGGGCGCCATCTGCGAGGCCTGTCCGCCATAAAGCGCGTAGCCCGGCCGTACGAGATCGAAATGATAAGCAGGCCCGAGCATCAGTCCGTCCGAGGCAGCGAGACTTCTCGGCACGCCGGGAAAAAGGGCCGACAGAGTTTCGAAGGCCAGGAGCTGATCGCGATTTTTTGGATCGCGCGGATTGTCCGCCGAGGCGAGGTGGCTCATGACGAGATCAAGCTTGATGCCGGTCATCATGGAGGGGTCGGCGGCGAGATGGCGAACATCGCGCGCCGGCAGTCCGAGACGATTGAGCCCGGTATCGATATGCAACGCCGCTGAAAGTTTTTCCCCACGCGCCCGGCAGAGCGCCGACCACGCCACGACGTCGTCGAGCGTCGAGAGAACAGGCTTGACGCCAAGGCGCGCAAACACCGCGGCCGAATTTCCGACCAGCCCATCGAGAGCGTAGATTTCGGCTGTGGGCGCAAACTTGCGCGCCGTTTCCGCTTCGTCCGGCGTCGCGATAAAAAATGTCGTGCAGCCGGCCCGCATCAGCGCCGGCATAACCCGCTCGGCACCAAGACCATAAGCGTTGGCCTTGACAACCGCGCCGCACGCGGCGGGCGCAACCTTCGCCGCTAGCGCCTTCCAGTTGGCGCCGATCTGCCCGAGATCGATGGTGATCGTTCCCGTGGCGCTCGCAAGACTTTCCGGCATGCGCGCGCTCACAGTCATCTCATTCTTTCCACACGTGGATCGGTCACCGTCCGGGGATCATATAATCGCGCGCCAGATTGCCAAAGCGCGTGAATTGTCCCTCGAACGACAGCTCGACGGTACCGACCGGACCGTGCCGCTGCTTGCCGATGATGACTTCCGCTTTGCCGGAAGCCTGGCTCATCTTGGTCATCCAATCGGCAAATTCAGGCGTTCCTTCGGCAGGCTTGGTGCGTTCGATGTA
Organism: Hyphomicrobium sp.; assembly: GCF_035572195.1. Lineage (GTDB taxonomy): Bacteria > Pseudomonadota > Alphaproteobacteria > Rhizobiales > Hyphomicrobiaceae > Hyphomicrobium_B. The sequence goes on from NZ_DATNBA010000137.1 coordinate 15,014, forward strand.
ATATTCCTCGCGGAATACGAACATCACGACGTCGGCGTCCTGCTCGATCGAGCCCGATTCGCGGAGATCGGAGAGCTGCGGGCGCTTGTCTTCGCGGTTTTCAACTTGGCGCGACAGCTGCGACAGCGCCATGACCGGCACATTCAGCTCCTTGGCCAGCGCCTTGAGGCCCGTGGTGATCTCCGTGATCTCCTGCACGCGGTTGTCGCTGCGTGATTTGGAGCCCGAAAGCAGCTGCAGGTAATCGACGACCAGCATGTCGAGACCGTGCTGGCGCTTGAGTTTACGCGCCCGCGCCGAGAGCTGCGCAATCGTTATGCCGCCGGTCTGGTCGATGAAGAGCGGAATGCGCGACATTTCAGAAGCGACTTCGGAAAGCTTGCGGAACTCGGCTTCCTCGATCATGCCGCGGCGGATTTTTTCCGAGCCGATTTCCGTCTGCTCGGAAAGAATACGTGTTGCCAACTGTTCCGACGACATTTCAAGCGAGAAGAACCCGACGATGCCGCCATCGACCGTTTCCATCGAGCCGTCGGCGCGGCGTTCACCGCGATAGGCCTTCGCGACGTTGTAGGCGATGTTCGTCGCCAACGCGGTTTTACCCATCGACGGCCGGCCCGCGAGGATGATGAGGTCGGAACGTTGAAGGCCGCCGAGCTTATTGTCGAGATCGGCAAGACCCGTCGCCGCGCCCGAAAGATGGCCCGAGCGCTGGAAGGCGCTGTTCGCCATTTCGATGGCGTTCGTGAGGGCTGAGCGGAACGTCTCGAAGCCCTTGCCATATTTATTCTGCTCGGCGAGCGAATAGAGACGGCTCTCGGCTTCTTCGATCTGTGCCTTGGGCGCCTGGTCGACGGCGCTCTCGTAGGCCGTATTCACCATGTCCTCGCCGATGACGATCAAGGCTCGCCGCGTCGCGAGGTCGTAGACCGTGCGGCCATACTCGGCGGCGTTGATGATCGTCGTGGCGTTGGCGGCGAGCCGGCCGAGGTACTGCGGCACGGTCATATTCGCGTCGATCGGCTCGACGTTCTCGAAGAACGTCTTGACCGTGATCGGCGTCGCGGTTTTGCCGGCGTGGATCAGCGTCGCGAGCGTCTCGTAAATGCGCCCATGAAGTGCATCGAAAAAATGATCGGGAGAAAGAAAGCCCGACACACGGTCGAGCGCTTCGTTGTTGACGAGGATTGCACCGAGCAACGCCTGCTCGGCTTCGAGGTTGTGCGGTGCTTGCCGGAATGCCAGTGGTTCAAGAGCCGAAGCGGCTTGCTTGAGATTTTCGGTCGCGAGGACTGCGGGATTTGCCATGCAGCGGACGCTAACTGATTCCAAGGCGCGTCTCGTCTCGCTGCTCCTACAACCTCTAATCCATCCCCGCTATCAACATGCCTCGCGGGAAAGGCTTGGCCGTGTGAAATGCGCAACGGCCAAGCTTTGTGGATCGGGCTTCCGCCTCCGTGAAACGGACGGACGCCCGACGTAAGCTCCGAGATTAGTTCGAGTCTTCCGACGATGTCGCGGCATGGCCTTCCTCGAAGGCTGAGTCCGGATCGAAGGTTTCGAGTTCGAGAGCTTCGCCCTTGACGACCGCGACATTCTCGCCGCGGGATTGCTTGTCGGCCTCGTCCTGAGAACGCGCAATGTTCAGCGACACCGTGCTCACGACTTCTGGGTGAAGTTGAACCCGGGCTGGCGTCAGTCCGAGAGACTTGACCGGCTTGTCGAGCACGATCTGGTTGCGATCGACGGTGAAGCCGCCTTCGCTGATCGCAGCCGCGATGTCGCGTGTCGAAACCGAACCGTAAAGCTGACCCGTATCGCCGGCCGCCCGGATAATGACGAACGACTTGCCTTCGAGCTTGGCGGCAACGGCCTCAGCTTCTTTCTTGTGGGACAGGTTGTCGGCTTCGAGCTGTGCCCGGCGGCCTTCGAACACCTTCTTGTTTTCGTCTGTTGCGCGCAGCGCCTTCTTCTGCGGCAGAAGGAAGTTACGAGCGTAGCCGTTCTTGACGTTGACGACGTCGCCCATCTGGCCAAGGCGGCCGATGCGCTGAAGCAGAATGACTTGCATGGATGCGTCTCCTTTTGTGTTCGTGGATCAGGTTTTCAATTTCGGGGATTGGGAGGTCCGCCGATGGCGGCTCGGTAGTGGAAGATCGTTTCGGCAAGACCGGCGAGCGCCAGCAATAAGCCAACATGCGGAATGAAGACGATCGCGGTGTAAAGAGCCGCGAGAATGAAGCCTTGCCACGGCGTGCCGCGCGTCAGTGTGTGCGCCACGGCCAGGCCGACGAGTCCGAAGGCCAGCGCGAACGGAGCTGCGATACCTGACGCCATGAGACCCGCGATGCCGTCGACGAACGATAGGCCCAGCGCCACCAGCAAGGCGAATATGGCGCTACCCGGCATTGAGAAGTTTGCGAGATCGGGCCACGGACGTTTCAACCGGCCGGACGCCAGCGTGATGCGTCCTGCAAGCCAGAGATTTAAGAGGATTGTCCCCATCGCCAGCAGGCCGAGAGCCCAGGGCAACGACGACAGCGTCGTGCGCGTGACCTCGTCGATCTCGGCGGCGGTGATGGCCGGCGCCCCTGGAATGCGGGACAGCTCAGTCTTGACGAAACTCTCGACGACACCGCGCAGCAACTTGGTCAGCGTTTCGACTTCGCCGCCCATCAGAATGAGCGCCATGATCGCAAACATGCCGGCAAAAACTGCGGCGACGGCAACGACGCGCCCGATCGGGTACCATTCGCGCTCGCCGTCCGAGTCCCGGCTGAGCACCGCGAGCCGGGTGCATACGAGTGCCGGAAGCGCCGTGCTGATCGCGTAAACCTCTGCCGCCAGCGGGTTTGCAATCAACAATACGATTGTCGTCGCGGTGATGCCGGCGATCGCGGTCGCGACCGTGCCAAGCCCAAGTCCGGCGAGATAGAGCGACAGGGGGGTGAGGAAAAAAAGCACGACGCGCAGCAGCATCGCGCCGGTCGTCGCGGACGCAAAGACGACGGCCGAGATGATCCCGGCCGCGAGTGAAAGCATAAAAACATTCGTCGGCATTGTGCTGTCCCGCATGAGAGCGGTTAGAGCCGGATCCGGTTGCCCGTTCCGACCCAACGGATTGAATGACTCCCTCTCCCCTTGGAGAGAGGGTCGGGGTGAGAGGACGTTCTCCCCTCATCCGGCCTTCGGCCATCCTCTCCCTTTGGGGAGAGGGAGAAGCCTACTTGATCACGTACGGCAGCAAACCGAGGAACCGCGCACGCTTGATTGCGCGGGCGAGTTCACGCTGCTTCTTCGCAGACACCGCGGTGATGCGGCTCGGAACGATCTTGCCGCGCTCCGAAATGTAACGTCCGAGGAGGCGCACGTCCTTGTAATCGATCTTCGGCGCGCCGGCGCCCGAAAACGGGCAGGTTTTGCGGCGGCGCTGGAAGGTGCGGCGAGCAGGGGCGCCGGTCGAAGCGATTTCAGCCATGGGTTAGCCCTCCGAGCCAGGTGTTGAATCGCGTGGCGGACGCGGCGCGCGTGGTGCCTCTCCTTCGCGTGGCGGACGCGGACCACGATCGCCGCCTTCGCGGGGTGGACGCGAGCGGAACGTCGAGCCGCCTTCGCGACCTCCGAAACCGCCACGCGGCGGGCCACCACGGCCACCGCCGAAGCCCCGATCACCACGGTCGCCGCGCTCGTCGCGATCCTGCTTGCGCATCTGAGCGCTGGGCTCGGTCTCGAGTTCGTCGACGCGAACAGTGATGAAACGGATGACGTCGGCATTGATGCCCATGCGCCGTTCCATCTCGGTCACGGCAGCCGGGGGCGAGTCGATATTGAAGAAGGCGTAGTGAGCCTTGCGGTTTTTTTTGATTTTGAAAGCGAGGGTCTTCAGTCCCCAATACTCTTGCTTGGTGACTTTGCCCTTGCCTTCTTCGACGACGCCCTGGAATTCTTTCATCAGAGCTTCGACTTGGGCTTGGGTAACGTCCTGGCGCGCCAGGAACGTATGCTCGTAGAGCGGCATACGAGTTGGCCTTTCGGTTCGAGTTGTGCCGCGCGTCTCAACGCAGCTCTTTATCCCTCCGGCGCAAAGCCCCAATCAGGCCCGAGAAAGGCCCATCTGGTACCCAATAGGAGAAGACACTGGGGGACGGTGCTCGAAAAGCGCCTCTCAAATCGATCAGCCGGATAGCCGATGCAACTTGAGCCCCCGTTCAGCCTCCAACCGGAGCGGGTTTGGCCGCTTATACAGGATTTCCGGCAAGCAGCAAGCGGCAGGCCTGCGCCACCTTGCAGCGTTCAAATTTCCTGGTCGGCAGCGATGCCAATGCCACGCCTAGATAACGGGAATCATGGCTAATTGACTGGCCGGCGCCAATCCGGCGCGTTCAGGGAGATCTGACAACAATGAAGTTTGCAGCCTATACCGAGGAAACCATTTGGGCGGTCGAGGAGACCGAGGCCGCGGCGCGTTCCGAGGGCGAAGCGTCGATGCGCGACAATGACGCCTCTGCCAAGCTTGCCGAAATGAAAATCGCTCCCATCGATGACGATCTTGTCGAAGCCCTGGCCAACGCCGAAGCGGGCGGCGGGGAAGTGTTATTCGATCTGATCGACGGCGAACTGTGCGAAGTCGAAACGGTCGAAAGCTGACCTAACGGCTGGCGCAACCCACCCATACGCTTCGGCCGGGCGGACTGCCGGGTCAGTTATTGTGTGTGTCGCGCCAGTTCTCTAAATCTCGGCGAATGAGCCCAGCGCAAGAGCGTCGCGTTCTCGCGGCGCTTCTCTTCGGCAACTTCGTTACCGGAACTGGCATCCTGCTACCCGCGGGCATGCTCGGTGACTTGGCGCATGGATTTGACGTCAGTCTTCCGCGTGCCGGATTGCTGTTGCTGGTCAGCGGTGTCGTGGTCGCGCTGGGCGCGCCGCTTGCCGCCGCATTCACCAGCGCCGTCGACCGCCGATGGCTGCTGGCCGCATCGATGCTGCTTTATGCCGTGTGCCATATGGCGTCCGCACTGGCACCCAATTTCGCCGTGCTCCTCGCCGTCCGAATTGTGCTGGCGATCCCGGCGGCTATCTTCACCCCGCAGGCGGCGGCGACGGTCGGCGCACTGCTTCCAGCCAAGCGCCGGGGCAGTGCGATTACAGTCATCTTCATCGGCTGGTCGCTGGCGACGGTCGGCGGCATGCCGCTCGGCGGCTACGTCGCGCACACGCTTGGCTGGCAAGTCGCATTCCTCATCGTCGCGGCATTATCGATAGTGGCGTTGCTTGGCGTTTGGCTGACGGTACCGCGCGGCGTCAAGATTGCGCCGTTGAATGTCGCCTCGTGGCGGCGGGTCTTGACCAGCCAGGCGCTGATGACCGTGCTGCTCGTCACCGTGCTCAATGGCACGGGTCAATTCACGTTCTTCACCTATCTGGCGCCGTCGTTGAAAGCATCGCTGTCCGACAACGCCGAACTGCTGACGATCGTTCTGGCGTGGTACGGCACGGTGGCGACGCTTGGCAACGTCCTGGTGACCCGAGCTGTCCAACGGATAGGTGCGCCGCGATCGGCACTTTTTGCGTTTCTCGTCATGTCGGCAGGCTTGATCGTTTGGGGCGCCGCCGCAACTTCCCTGTGGGCCGTACTGGCGGGGGCGACGCTCTGGGGTCTTGGAACATTTGCCGCGAACTCCGTTCAGCAGGCCCGGCTTGCCTGTATTGCTCCCGAGCTGACCTCGGCTTCGATCGCGCTCAACACGTCCGCAATCTATTTCGGACAGGCGGCCGGCGCCGGTATCGGTGGAACGCTGATCTACGTCGGCCTGATGCTCGAACTGCCGTTTGTCGCCGCCGCGATTCTGCTCGTTGCAGTTGCCGCTTCGCTCGTCGCTCAACAATGGGAACGGTGAGAACGAGGCGAGGGGAGCACGCATCGCAGCCCGGAGGCGCCTTGCCTTGACACGAGCGGGCAGGGAGTGGACTAAGGCCGCCGAAATCGTCACAGAAGCCCCAATCGGCGGCACTCTCGAACGACAGGGACTCACAGTCACTTATGGCACGCGCATTCATCTTTCCGGGTCAGGGCAGTCAGGATGTCGGCATGGGCAAGGCGCTTGCCGATGCCTTCCCGTCGGCGCGCGCCGTCTTCGACGAAGTCGATGATGCGCTGGGACAAAAGCTGTCCGTCATCATGTGGGAAGGCCCGAAAGAAACGCTGACACTCACCGAAAACGCTCAGCCCGCACTGATGGCCGTATCCATGGCCGTCATGCGCGTGCTCGAGACCGAAAAGGGCTTCGCACTACCGGGTAACGTAACGTTCGTCGCCGGGCACTCGCTCGGAGAATATTCCGCCCTCGCGGCTGCGGGTGCATTTTCGCTCGCCGACACCGCGCGGCTGTTGCGGATTCGCGGTCAGGCGATGCAGAAGGCCGTGCCCGTGGGCGTCGGAGCCATGGCGGCGCTGCTCGGGGTTGGCATCGACGTTGCGGCAAAAGTCGCGGCCGAAGCCGCGCAGGGCGACGTCTGTCAGGTTGCCAACGACAACGAGCCGACGCAGGTCGTACTGTCGGGCCACAAGAGCGCCATCGATCGCGTTGCCGACATCGGCAAGAAATACGGCGTCCGCCGCGCGGTGCCTCTACCTGTCTCCGCGCCCTTCCATTGTGCGCTGATGCAGCCTGCGGCCGACGCGATGGCGGAAGCCTTGGCGAATGTCGCCGTGCGCGCCCCTTCTGTGCCCGTCGTTGCAAATGTCTTGGCGCAGCCGATTTCAGATCCGGACGAAATCAGAAAGCGATTGGTCGAGCAGGTGACCGGCACGGTTCGCTGGCGCGAGTGCGTCGCGACGATGGCAGCAAACGGCATCACCGATTTTTACGAAATCGGCGCCGGCAAAGTTCTAGCAAGCCTCATCAAACGCACGGCGGGCACTGCGAATGCGTCGAGTCTCGGAACACCGGCCGACATCGAACTCGCTTGGAACTCTCTCTCTCCGTCGTGACCCGAAGACCGCTTTTCGCGTCACGACCAGCATAAAGGAAACGTCATGTTCGATTTGACAGGCAAGACCGCGCTCGTAACCGGCGCAAGCGGCGGCCTTGGCGCCGAGATCGCGCGCGTCTTTCACAAGGCCGGCGCAACGGTCGCCATTTCTGGCCGCAAGCTCGAAGCGCTCGACGCCTTGGCCAAGGAACTCGGTGACCGCGTTCATGTCGTTCCATGCGACCTTGCCGACCGCACCAGCGTTGCAAAGCTGATCGACGAGGCAGTCAAAGCACTCGGTGGCCGACTTGATATTCTCGTCAACAACGCGGGGCTGACCAAAGACAATCTGTTCATGGTGATGAAGGACGACCAGTGGGACGACGTCATTGCCGTCAACCTGACGTCGACGTTCATGCTTTGCCGCGCTGCCTCGCGCCACATGATGCGCTCGAAGACAGGGTATGGCCGCATTATCAATATCGCATCGGTGTCGGGCGTTTTCGGCAACCCTGGACAGGGCAACTACGCGGCTTCGAAAGCCGGCACGATCGGCATGACGAAATCGTTGGCAAGAGAGGTCGCGTCGCGCGGCATTACCGCGAATTGCATCGCGCCGGGCTTTATAAAAACGGCGATGACCGATGTTCTGACGGACAAGCAGAAGGGCGAGATCGCACAGATCATTCCGGCGCAACGCTTCGGCGACCCGTTGGACGTCGCGGCCGGCTGTCTCTATCTCGCTTCGAACGAGGGTGGCTATATCACCGGCCAGACGCTGCACATCAACGGCGGCATGGCGATGGTCTGAGGCCTTTGCATCCTTGCGATGGTAAATGAAGAGGAGCCGTATTATGGGCATTTCTGCTTACTATTCGGCTGCTTCTCGGCTGCGTCACCCTGCGCTTTGCAAGGCTGGTGAAGTGTGTTAACGACACCACGGTTTTGAGGCGTGAAGGCCACGCCATCGGGACGGTGCGGACCTGGGGAAAACCCCGAGCCGCGCGACGTCTGGTCGGTGCCTCAGCGTAAGACTCGCGCTAGGTCAAACTGGAAAAAGAAGTCGAAACGGGTGTGAGCCCCTATCCGAGCGGGCTACACTTCTCGTAAGTTCAAATTCTGGAATGCGGGTTCTGCAGGGCGAAAAGGCAAGCTGCAACAGCTCGCCTAAATTAGAAAGACACGAGGATTGACGATGAGCGATGTCGCAGAGCGCGTGAAGAAAATTGTCGTGGAGCATCTTGGCGTCGAGGCCGATAAGGTCACGGACAACGCCAGCTTTATCGATGATCTGGGCGCCGATAGCTTGGATACTGTCGAACTCGTGATGGCATTCGAGGAAGAATTTGGTTGCGAGATACCCGACGATGCCGCGGAGCATATTCTCACGGTGGGTGACGCAGTGAAGTTTCTTGAAAAGAACGCCAGCGCGGCTTGAGGGCGTCCTTCGTTCGCTTTTATCCGACGTGCCAGAGGCGCCTATCGGATAAGATCACAAGGGGCTGGGTAACCGGCCCCTTTCATGCGCCTTGAATCAACCGCACATAAGAAGCAGCTCATGCGCCGTGTCGTCATCACAGGAATGGGTCTCGTCACTCCCGTCGGCTGCGGTGTCGAAGCCGCATGGTCCAATCTGCTCGCCGGACAGAGTGGCGCCCGGCGCGTCGAAGAATTCGAAGTTTCCGACATCACATGCCAGATTGCGAACTTCATTCCGCGTGGTGCCACCGCCGACGGCAAATTTAATGCCGACGATTGGATGGAGCCGAAAGAGCAGCGCAAGGTCGACGACTTCATCATTTATGCCGTCGCGGCTGCCGACCAGGCGGTTGCAGACTCGGGCCTGAAATTCGAAACGGCGGAAGCGCAGGAGCGCGCCGGCGTCTTGATCGGCTCCGGCATTGGCGGCCTTTCCGGTATCGCCGACACCTCGATCCTTTTGAAGGAAAAAGGTCCGCGCCGCGTCTCTCCGTTTTTCATTCCGGGGCGGCTTATTAATCTTGCGGGCGGCCACGTCTCGATCAAACACAATCTTAGGGGGCCGAACAACGCCGTCGTCACGGCCTGTGCCACGGGTACGCACGCGATCGGTGATGCCGCGCGGATCATCGCGCTCGACGATGCCGACGTGATGGTCGCGGGTGGAACGGAAAGCCCGATTTGCAGGATAGCGATGGCTGGGTTTGCGGCGTGCCGCGCACTCTCGACCGGGTTCAACGACGACCCGACGAAGGCGTCGCGACCCTATGACAAAGATCGCGACGGGTTCGTGATGGGCGAAGGCGCAGGCGTCGTCGTGCTCGAAAGCTACGAACATGCGAAAGCCCGCGGCGCCAAAATCTACGCCGAGGTGATCGGGTATGGCATGTCAGCCGACGCCTTTCACATCACGGCACCTGCCGAGGATGGCGACGGCGCTTACCGGTGCATGAAGGCGGCTCTGGCGCGTGCCGGCGTTGCACCGAGCGAAATCGACTACATCAACGCGCATGGCACCTCGACGCCGATGGGTGATGAAATCGAGCTCAAGGCTGTCGAACGGCTGTTCGGTAACAGCACGGGCAAGCTCGCGATGTCGTCGACGAAGTCGGCCATCGGACATCTGCTCGGCGCCGCGGGCGCCGTTGAGGCGGTTTTCTCGGTCCTCGCCATGCGTGATAACGTTGCGCCGCCGACACTTAACCTCGACAACCCGTCCGTCGAAACGGGTATCGATCTCATCCCGCACGTACCAAAGAAACGCGAGATCAACATCGCGCTGTCGAATTCATTCGGCTTTGGTGGCACCAACGCGTGTCTCGTCCTCCGCCGCGTTGCTTAATACCTGCCGGGAGACCTACCCGGCTCGCGTTTTTGCCACATTTTACAGTGAGCGTCGGCATCTGGTGGGGGTGATGGAGCCAAGGGGCCTCGGGGCTGTGCTCTGGGCTTGCTGACGACTTCATCAAGGGACGATACTCGCGAAGTCATGAGCCAGTACCGGAAACGCTCGGACGCGACCAGAACCTCGCGGACCGCCGGAGCGCGTAGCCCTAACGAGCGCCTGGAGCCGGGGCGTGCGCCTGGTCGTCCGCGCGGCCTTCAGGCCCGCGAGCCGTCGCGGTTTTTCGCGCGCTTCGTTCGCATCATCAGTGGCGTGCTGACGATCTCTCTGGTCGGCATGCTGATACTCGGCACCACGGCCTTCACGATTTTCCACCAGTACGAAAGCCCCGGGCCGCTGGAGGCTAAGCGCACGCTCATCATACCGAAAGGCGAAGGCCGCATCGCAATCGCCGAGCGACTCGAGAAGGAAGGAGTCATCACAAACAGATGGACCTTCGTCGGCGGGCATTTGCTGCAGGCCTTTTTTGGTCCCAAGAAAAGCAGCGACCTGAAGGCCGGCGAGTATGAGATCAAGGAACACGCTTCGATGCGTGAGGTGATCGAGACCCTCGAGGACGGCAAATCCATTCTCTACAAAGCGACGCTGCCGGAAGGCCTGACCAGCGAGCAGATCGTCGAACGTCTGAAGGCCGAGCACACTTTGAGCGGCGAAATCTCGAGTGTTCCTGCGGAAGGCACGCTTCTTCCCGACACGTATTATTTCTCCAAAGGTACCTCGCGCGCGGAGATCATCGATCGCATGCAAGAGGCGATGCAGAAGACGCTTGCCGAACTTTGGGAGGGACGAGACGCCGATCTGCCGCTCAGATCAACCGAAGAACTGGTGACGTTCGCGTCAATCGTCGAAAGGGAAACCGGCCGCGTCGACGAGCGCGACCGCGTCGCCGCCGTTTTCTATAACCGGTTGAAAAAGGGCATGCGGCTGCAGTCGGACCCGACGATTATCTACGGCCTCGTCGGCGGGCAGGGGATGCTCGGCCGCGGCATCACGAAGGCCGACATCGAGGCGAAGTCGCCATACAACACGTATCAGATCAACGGCCTGCCGCCGGGCCCGATCTGCAATCCCGGCAAGTCCGCTCTGCAAGCGGCGTTGCATCCGGCCAAAACCGCGGATCTGTTCTTTGTTGCTGACGGCAGCGGAGGTCACGCGTTTTCCGAGACGCTGAAGGAGCACAATTCAGCCGTCCAGAAGTGGCGTGGCGTCGAAAAGCAGGCGAAGGCAAAGCAGGATGCGGCCGAGGCCGCTAGCGACGCCAACCGGGCTCCGATACCGACGAATGCGAACGACGCTCCGGCCAAAAAGGCCAGTGCCGGTTCGACGAAGCCAGCGAAGGGCTCAAAAGCCGCTAAGGCGGCCAAGGCAGCATCGACAGCCACCCCCGAGAGCAGCGGCGACGATAGCGACACGACAGCCGGGGGCTCAGAACCGGCCGCTACGGCGCTTCCCGCCAACACGACTGACGTTCCCCTCCCGGTCCGCAAACCGAAAAAGCAATAGTGCGGCAAACGTCGCCTGCCGTATCGGCGGTTGGCGGATACCCTCCGACCCGTTAAGTTGCGCGCCGCTACAATCCCGCAACGAGAAGCCTCCCTGATGAACATTTCGAGCATGACCGGGTTTGCACGCACCGATGGCACGGCCGACGGCCTGACGTGGACTTGGGAAGCGCGCAGCGTCAACGGACGCGGCCTCGACGTTCGCTTGCGTCTGCCGCCCGGCAACGAGGCGCTCGAAATACCGGCGCGGGACGCTGTCGCCAAACGCTTCTCGCGTGGCAATATCGCGGTGGCGCTGGCGATCGAGAAGCAGCAAACCAACGGCGCGATCCGCTTGAACGAGACCGTGCTGGCCGAGGTCATCAAGGTCGTCGACCGCATTTCCACGTTGTGTGGCGCAACCCGTCCCGATGCGGCGCAACTTCTAATGATCAAAGGCGTGCTTGAGACTGCAGATCAAGGCCCGGAGGATGCAGAGGCGCGCACGAAGCGCGAGCGAGCTCTAATCGAGAGCCTCGAGGCGGCGCTGGAAAAATTGAGTGAGGCGCGGCGCGCCGAGGGAGCCCGCCTCGCCGATGTCATTAAGGATCAGCTGACGCAGATCGAACGCTACGCCGCCGACGTCAGAGCCTCACCGTCCCGGGCTCCGGAGGCGATCCTGGCCCGCCTCAAGGATAACATCGCGCGGCTGCTCGATACGACGGCCGCGCTGGATGGTGATCGGCTGCATCAGGAAGCGGTGCTGCTCGCAACCCGCGCCGATGTCGAAGAAGAGCTGCAAAGGCTTGCGTCACATGTTGGGGCAGCGCGCGACATTTTGAATGAACCGGGTGCGGTCGGACGCAAGCTCGACTTCCTTGCTCAGGAGTTTAACCGCGAGGCCAACACCCTCTGTTCGAAGGCCAACGCCGTCGACGTCACGCGGCTCGGCCTGCAACTCAAAACGGTCATCGACCAGTTCCGCGAACAAGTGCAAAACGTCGAGTAGCATGACCAGAAAACAACCAGACAGCACGACGGATGCCAACGCAGAGCTCCACATGGCGCGGCGCGGACTGCTTTACATCATCTCCTCGCCTTCGGGCGCCGGCAAGACGACGCTGGCAAGACGCCTGCTCGCCGCCGATCGCAACATCGCGATGTCGGTTTCGGTAACGACGCGCCCGGCGCGCCCCGGCGAACGCGACGGTGTCGACTATCGCTTTGTCGATGCCGATGGGTTTGAGAGCATGAAGGAACGCGGCGAACTGCTCGAATGGGCCCGCGTGTTCGACAATCACTACGGCACGCCGCGCGCCCCTGTCGAGGCGGCAATCCTCGCCGGAAAGGACGTGCTCTTCGACATCGACTGGCAAGGCGCCCAGCAGCTGTCGGAGAAAATGCCGGGTGATGTCGTCCGCGTGTTCGTGCTGCCGCCTTCGGGGCCCGTGCTCGAGGAGCGGCTCAGGGTGCGCGCACAAGATTCGCCGGAAACGGTGGCGCGGCGCATGGCGGCTGCGTCGTCCGAAATCAGCCACTGGCCTGAGTACGACTACGTGATCGTCAACAGCGATCTCGAAACGAGCGTAAATTCGGCGCTGGCGATCCTGACCGCGGAACGTCTCAAACGCGCCCGCCTTCTCGGCCTTTCGGCGTTCGTGCGCGATATGCGGGCCGTGCTTTAAGCGGACGCTTGATCGCCGCGCTCGACGATGCTCGCCAGAGTAGCAAATTCCGAAACCGTCAGCTCTTCGGCCCGTCGCTCCGGCGCGATTCCCGCTTCTCGCAACAGAAGCTCTGGCATGGGAGTCAATTGCTTGAGGCTCGAGCGCAGCATCTTTCGACGCTGCCCGAAAGCCGACGCCGTAACGCGAGCGAGCGTCGAGACCCGGCATTGCGGCTCCGGCATCGGAATCGGAGTAAATTCGACGACGGCGGACGCAACTTTCGGCGCCGGCGTGAACGCTTCGGGCGGCAGCGACATGACGACCTTGGCGCGCGTCCGCCACTGCGCAAGAACCGAGAGGCGGCCATAGGCTTTCGTGCGCGGCGCGGCAACGATGCGATCTGCAACCTCGCGCTGAAACATCAACACCATGCGGTCGAACCACGGCGGCCATGGCTCCGTCTCGAGCCAGCGGACAAGCAGCAGGGAGGCGATGCCGTAAGGCAGGTTGGCGGCAATCGTCACCGGCTCCGAACCGGCGATAAGCGCCGGCCAATCAGCCTCGAGCGCATCGCCGGGATGCACCGCCAAACGACCCGGATAATGCGCCGCGATTTCTTCGAGCGCCGGCAAGCACCTCGCATCGCGTTCCACCGCGATGACACGCTTTGCGCCTTCCATCAGCAACGCTCGCGTCAAGCCACCGGGGCCCGGTCCGATCTCGACGATCGTGCGATGATCGAGGTTACCTGAGAGACGGGCGATCTTGCGCGTCAAATTGAGATCGAGCAGGAAATTCTGGCCCAATGATTTTTTGGCGTTCAGGCCATGCCGCTCGATGATGTCTCGCAGCGGCGGCAAGCCGTCAGGTCCGGCGGTCGGGCTCATGCCGTGGCCGCGCGAAACCTGCGTGCGCTCATGTCTGCCGCGAGCTTCAACGCCGCGATAAGACTCGCCGCGGAGGCTATGCCTTTGCCCGCGATCCCGAATGCCGTTCCATGATCGGG
>NZ_DATNBA010000138.1:0-58765 GCF_035572195.1 Hyphomicrobium sp.
GCACCCGATCCGCAACATTCGCCTTGAGGCCCGCCGGGTGTCAAGGTGACGGGATGCGCTGGTCTACTGCCAAAACGCTAAATTTATTAATTATTTCCGTCTGCTAGCCTGTTCACGATCGGCGCAACCGCAAACATGAAAGTGGCGGCGACGGCGACAAGGGCCGCTTGCGCCAGGAATGAAAGCACCAGCATGTCTGGATCGCTTGCCGTGAAGGCGCCTCCGATATCGCCCGCCAGCTTGTTGCCGAAGGCCGCCGCCAGGAACCAAAGGCCGAGCACGAAGCCGGTCATTCTCTTCGGCGCGATCCGCGTCATCGTCGACAAACCCACCGGGCTCAGCATCAATTCGCCGACGGTAAACAGCAGGTAGAGACCGATCAGCCAGAGAGGCGAGACGCGTCCATCCGAGGCGAAGCCGGCGGCGGGGACCATCAGAAGAAACCCAGCCGCGAGAAAAACCAGACCGAGCGCGAACTTGATGGGCGAGGATGGCTGACGATGTCCGAGTCTCAGCCACAGCGCAGCCACGAAGGGCGTCAGCAGGATGACGAACACCGGATTGGCGGATTGGAACCAAGACGACGGAAACGAAAGTCCAAGAACCTGATTTTCCGTCAGCGTATCGGCGAACAGCGATAGCGTCGTCCCGGCCTGCTCGAAAACCGCCCAGAAGATCATTGCCGCAATGAAATAGATGCCGACGGCGGCGAGCCGCCGGGCATCCGGGCTTTGCTGGGCCGAGCCATAAAAAATCGCGGTCAAAGGCAGGATGAGGTACATCCAGCGCAGCCACGTAAAGCCTTCGACATCGGAAAGAAGCGCCAGAGCCAGCAGCGCCAAAGTCCCAATCGCAACCATGAGTCCATCGCGTGTGAATGTCGCGCTTTGCCGGCTCTGTGCCGGCAACGGAGGATCGGGGTCTTTCAGGCCTGCCGCATTCCGCGCGAAAAACAGCATCGAGATCGTCATGCCGATGCCCGCCGCTCCAAACCCCCAATGCCAGCTATTAGCGGGATCGAAGCCCGCCGTTGCGAGCCAGCCTTTGAAGAGCGCGCTTTGAGCCAGAAAGCCGGTGACTAGCGGTGCGAAAAACGCGCCGATGTTGATGCCCATGTAAAACAGCGAGAATCCGGCATCGCGACGCACGTCGTCACGTCCGTAGAGGGCGCCGACAAGGGCCGAGATGTTGGGCTTGAAGAGGCCGGTCCCCAAAGCAATCAGGGCCAGCCCCGCATAAAATGTCGCGAGCGATGGCACGGCGAGAGCGTAGTGACCCGCGGCGATCGCCGTTCCGCCAATCAGCACACTACGTTTTGCACCGAGAATACGATCAGCGATGAACCCGCCCGGCACGGCGAGCAGGTACACGGCCATCGTGTAGGTGCCATAGATGCTGCCGGCGGTGGCCGTCTTGAAGCCCAAGCCGCCGGCGGCGGCAGGCGCCACCATGAACAACGTCAGTAGCGCTCGCATCCCGTAGTACGAGAAACGCTCCCACAACTCGGTAAAATACAGTCCCGCGAGGCCAGGGGGATGCGACTGAAGCCCTAGCCTTAGCCCTCGCAGGCGCAATACTGCAGCGCTAGCGATCATGGCTTATCAGCGCATGGTTGACGGTCCGCACGCAAGAGCCTCACACGCCCTTGTCACCGCTCATCACCTTGCCCATCCACTCGTCGATCGTCGTCGTGCCGATCGCCTCAACCTTCGAGCGCTCCGCGGGCCGCACGACGTCCTGCATAGAATCGATGCGTTTCCATTCGCAAAAAGGAGTTTCGGCTTCGACGCCCGGCGCGTAACGCGACGTTTCGAGCTTCTTGAAGCGATGCACGTAGCGCGGGCAGTTCATCCACGTTTCGTGAATGGTGACCTTGACCGCCATCTCCGCATCCTTGAACCCGTCGAGCTCGGGTCCGCTGACGATCAACTCGGCGCGGCCCTGCGCTCTCAGACGAAACGGCTTCTCGAAATCCATGAACAGCATGCCGATCTCGGGATTGGCCGAGACGTTGCCCATCGACAGATACATGCCGTTGCCATCGTAGCTCGGAAACAGCAAGGTTGTCGCATTGAGTACGCGCACGAAACCGGGTGAGCCGCCTTTATACGAAACAGTCGGCCGGCCCTGATGGTCGATCGTCGTGAGGAAAAACATGTCGCGGCTTGCGATGAACGCGCTCGCGACGTCATCCAATTCAGGTTTGACGATCATCCCCTCGAGACGATCGGCGAGGGTGCGCGTGTCGAACGCCATCTGCATGGCGCGGTGAATGTCTCCGTATAGACGGCTCATCTCAGGCTCCCTTCTGTTTCGCTTCTTACGCGGCCCCGCGCAGCTTTATGTTTTAGCCAGGCTTTATTTTTGCGAGCGGATGATGGGCGTTGACGAGCGTCTTCAACCGTTCTTGCAGCACATGCGTATAGATCTCCGTCGTCGAAATGTCAGCATGTCCGAGCAACTGCTGCACGGCTCTGAGATCGGCACCGCGGTCGAGCAGGTGGCTTGCGAAGGCATGACGCAGAACATGCGGCGAAACACGCGTGGCGTGTATGCCGGAGTCCGTTGCAATGGCCTTCAAGTCCTGCGCGAAGCCCTGCCGCGTAACGTGGCCGAGTGCCGTGCGTGCCGGAAAGAGCCACGGAGAATTGTCGAGGCGCCCGGAAACTTCGAGAAATCGCTCCAGTGCCGCACGTGCGGTCGCATTGAGCGGCACGAGGCGTTCGCGCCCCCCTTTTCCCTTTATTGAAAAAAGGCGCTTGTCGCCGCGCAGCACGGCACGCGGCAGCCCGACGAGTTCGGAGACGCGCATACCCGTCGCGTAAAGAATTTCGAGCAGGCAATGAAAGCGCAAAGCCCGGAAATACGCGCGGCCCTCCAGGCCTTCGCAGCGCTGCTCCGAGGTTTGCAGCAAGCGGTCGACCTCGGCGATGCTCAGCACCTTCGGCAGTGCGCGCTGCTTTTTGGGTCCCTGCAACCCCGACGTCGGATCGGCTTCGATGAAACCTTCAGCAAGCAGGAACCTGTAGTACTGCTTGACTGCCGACAGCCTCCGCGAACGCGACGCCGGAGCTTGCCCGGCGTTCGTCAACATGGCGAGATAGGCCTGAATGTCTTTGGCTCCCGCGTCGAGCGCTTCGACGGTACGTTCCGAAAGAAAGCCGAAGTAGCCCTCGAGATCGCTGGTGTAGGCATCGATCGTGTTTTGCGACGCGCCGCGCTCTGACGTCAGCATGTCGAGGAAGTCCGCAACATGGCTTTCCGTTGTCGCGACCGGCGCCATGAGCCCTCAGTTCGTTTCGGTGCGCGGCCAGGTCGGAAGCAGAGCTTCGAGGCCGAGCCGTCGCGCGTCAGGCTCGAGCCCGGCGCGCTTCAGAGCGCGAATGCTGTCACCGAGGGCTAACAGATGCGCATCTTCAGCGCCATTGGGGCCAAGGGCCTTCATGACCAGCAGCACCGTGCGGCCGAACTCCTGTTTCTTCGACGCGTCCTGTAGTTCGGTTAGAACGCCGGTTTCCGGCAGATATCCCGAATTCGTTTGTGGGGCGCGGTTTGCAGCCTCCCAAAGAGGGATCGGTACGAGGTAGTCGAGAGCTTCCAGCACCGTCGCGAGCCGTTGCAGAGTTCCGGGCGCGAATTTTCCACCGACGGCATAGGTTTCGAGGCTCGCCAGGCTCTTGCCGCGCTGGGGCTCGTTCGGGTCGGCGATATCGACCAGGGCCCGCCAGTAGTCGAGACCTTCCGAAGTCCGGCCCGGTTCGTTACTGAGGCCGATCCAATTACGCGCCATGTCGTAGCGTCCCGATGCCAAACCGATTTCGACACCCGTCTCCGCAAACCAGCTGATTTCGGGCGCCGGCTGCACGGCCGCCGCCACCGGCGCGATCATCTTGGCGGAAATGATCGACAGACCCTCATGCTTGGCATCATCGAGAAAGGCGCGTATCAGGCGCGTCTTTCGCATAGGCGTTTGCTCGGCCTCGGCGGCTTTGAAAAGTGCGGCGCGGCGCGCGATTCCTTTCGGTCCCTGACCCGAAAGCAAGACGTCGGGAGCGATTGCCTCCGCATTGGCACGGTAGATGCCCGCAAGTCCATTTGGTGTCAGGGCGTTGAGACGAGCGGCGGCTTCCGTAGCCGGCAGACCGAGATCGATCGGTGTTGATGGATCCGTCGCCAAAGCGACGAGCAGCGCCGGCTCGCCTTTTTCAAGGACCATCTTCACTGGAAGACCGCCGACGCGTTCGGCAATACGGTAATCGAGAAGCGATACCTCTTTGGCCGCCTTGAATTTCGGCTTGGAATTGATCGACAGCGCATCGAGAGCCTGAAGGCCGGGCGACGCCTCGACGCCTTCTTCGCGCGCCATGTCGGCGGCGAGACCGGCAGCGGCGGTGTCGTTGTGAATTGCAGAGCAGTAACCGGCCATAAGGATCACTTGGCCCTTGAGGCGTGCCGGAATGTTGCCCTTTTGGGCGGCGGCGCGCGTCACCATTTCGCAGGCCTTGTCGGGATGGCCGGCGGCGAGTTCGTTGCGCGCCTCGAGCGACATGAGCAGCGGATCGTTATTGGCGCCCGGGTTCTTCGCGATCTCGGCCGCAGCGGCCCGCGCCAGACCGGACCGGAAGAGTGCTTCGAGACGCAATGCGGTGAATGCTGCGTTCGATGCATCACCTGCCGCCGACGTGATCAATCGCTTCCACAACTCATGGAGGGCCGGCGAGCGCGGCGGAATTTCGATGCTTGCAATAAGTTTTTCCAGCGCTGGGACGTCCACACCCCGCCACAGTTCGTACGGCAACCCAGAGCCGTCGTTTGACATGACGGGCGCAAGGTCGCCTTTCTCGACGGTCTCCGGTATGACGCCGCGCACGACCGCATTCTGCGGCGAAGCGCTGGGACCGGGCCCTCGACCACTGTCGTAGCCCGAGGGTGGAGATACCGGGCCTCCGGGCGCTTCGCGGCGCCATGGTCTGGGAGCATTCGGATCGGCGGCCGGTGCTCCCATAGTCGGCAAATAGCTCCGCTTGTCCGGCGGTGGCGAATAGGCGTCATCGGCTTTTCCGCGGCGACGCGGTTCTGTCGTTTCGGGAGTGGCGTAAGGATTGTCGGATGGCGCGTCCTGCGCAATGGCCGGAGAGCACAACGAACCCCCAACGGCCAGCATCAACAAACTCAGCGCCGTTGCCGCGCCCGCTGCTGACTTCCGACGAAAGCGCTCGTCATGCATCATGGCTGTCTAGCGCCGGATTTTGACGCCCGAGACGGGCTTGCTGATCGTCTGCTGCTCGGGTTCGAATCGGGTCGCGAGCACGTAAAGGCCACCGAAGACGACCGCGCTCAACGAACCAAGTACGAACAATAACCGGAAAAGGCTCGGCATTTATCGATTCCCCTCCCGGTCGTTACGTGGCCATCCTTGGTGGCGCGATTATGACTCGCCTCGCATATTGCCGATGAGGGCTTGCTTGACTGGCCGTCGTAAACGCGGCGTGCCGTCATGTCTTAACGGCAAGTTTCTGATTTGCGAGCCATTTCGGTTCGTGGCATGACGGCGCGCAATGATGAACCCGCCGCGGCCGCCCACCACAGAACCTAGCCGATTCGCTCGACTGATCGACGAAGACCCGAGATCGAGATGACGGAATCCGAAGATATCGAGATCGTCAAGAAGCGCCTCGGCCGGCGCTCCATCGTGCTGGTCGGCCTGATGGGCTGCGGCAAGTCGTCGGTCGGCAAGCGTTTGGCGTTCAAGCTCGGGCTGCCGTTCGTCGATGCCGATGACGAGATCGAACGGGCGGCCGCCAAGAGCATCAATGAGATTTTCGCCGATCACGGAGAAGCGCTGTTTCGCGACGGCGAGCGCAAGGTCATTGCACGCCTGCTCCGCAACGGGCCGCAAGTGCTCGCAACCGGCGGTGGCGCTTACATGCACGCCGAGACGCGTCAGAGCGTGCGGGAAAACGGCATTTCGATCTGGCTTCGGGCAGAGTTGCCGGTCCTGATGCGCCGGGTGATGAAACGCGACACGCGCCCGCTGCTGCGCGAAGGTAATCCCGAAGCCACGATGCAGAAACTCATCGAGGCTCGCTATCCGGTCTATGCTGAGGCTGACATGACGGTCGAAAGCCGTGACGAACCGCACGACATCATCGTCGCGGAAATTTTGAACAGGCTCGCCGCGCCATCGACGGCGCAAGCGAGAACCTCTCAAGGCGCCGCACCATCGCGGTCCGTCAGCGTCGAACTCGGCGACCGATCCTACGACGTGCTGATCGCGAGCGGCCTGTTGCGCGACGCCGGCGCGTTGATCAAGGCGCGTCTCGGGGCGGTGAAGTGCGGTGTCGTGACAGACGAAAACGTTGCGCGCCACCATCTCGCGACGCTCGAAGAAAGTCTCAAGGCGGAAGGCCTCTTTGCCGGTTCGATCGTGATGAAGCCCGGCGAGGCGACGAAGAGCTTTCGCGATCTCGCAACGTTGTCGGAGCGGCTGCTGGAACTGGGTCTTGAACGCGGCGACCTCGTCGTGCCGTTCGGCGGCGGCGTCATCGGCGATCTTGCCGGCTTTGCCGCCGGCATCCTGCGACGCGGTATTCGCTTCGTTCAGATCCCGACGTCGCTGCTTGCGCAGGTCGACAGTTCGGTCGGCGGCAAGACAGGCATCAACACGCCGCAAGGCAAGAATCTCATCGGCGTCTTTCATCAGCCAAGTCTCGTCATCGCGGATACTGCGGTGCTGACGACCCTGCCGCCGCGTCAGATGCGCGCCGGCTACGCGGAAGTTGCGAAATACGGCCTTCTCGGCGACGCGCAATTTTTTGCCTGGCTCGAAGCCAACTGGCAGGGCGTCTTCGGAAACAACGGCCCGGCGCTGACCAAGGCCATCGAAACGAGCGTGGCGGCGAAGGCGGCGATCGTAGCGCGCGACGAAACGGAGACCGGTGAGCGGGCACTTCTCAACCTCGGCCATACCTTCGGCCACGCACTCGAGGCATGGACCGGCTATTCAGATCGCCTGCTGCACGGCGAAGGCGTCGCGATTGGCATGTGCATGGCGTTCCGCCTGTCGGAAAATATTGGAATCTGTCCGCGTGGCCGGGCCGACCGTGTGGTAAAACATTTAAAAGCCGTCGGCCTTCCCACCAAAATCGGCGACATTCCGGGAGGCCGTGCGAACGCAGGCGAACTGCTGAAACTGATGGGCCAGGACAAAAAAGTCCGCGGCGGCAAGGCGACGTTCATCCTGGTGCGAGACATCGGACAGGCATTTGTAACGCGCGAGGTCGTGCCCGAAACGGTCAAAGCGTTTCTGGGCCGTGAAATTGCCCTCTGAGGGGTAGCGCGCAATATTTGTGCTAGAGTGCTGCGCCCCACAATCTGGACAAAGGACGCCTGCACGCACTCATGACCATAGCCATTAGCCTTTTTGCGATTTTCTTGCTGATCATCCTGTCGGCGTTTTTCAACGCCAGCGAAACCTCGCTGACGGCCGCCTCTCGGGCCCGCATGCACGCGTTGCAGGAAGACGGCAACATGGCCGCGACGCTCGTCAACGTGGTGCTGTCACGGCCCGAGAAAATGATCGGCACTGTGCTGCTCGGCAATACGCTCGTCGACGTGCTCGCCGCGGCACTGGCGTCGAAGGTCGCTGTGGATCTCTATGGCGAAGTTGGCGTTGCTTACGCGACGGCTGCGATCACCATCCTGATCGTGATTTTTGCAGCCGTGCTGCCGAAGACCTATGCGCTCGCCTATGCCGATCGCGTGGCGCTGATCGTGGCGCCGATCATGCGCGGTCTCATCTACATCCTGACGCCTTTCACCAAGGCCATCGAATTCGTCGTCCGGCAGATGCTGAAGCTGACGCCCGGCAAAGCCGACGATGCCGCCAACATTCTTGCCGCGCATGAGGAAATTCGCGGCACCATCGATCTTCAGGCCAAGGAAGGGACCGTGGCCAGGGGCGATGCGGAAATGCTCGGCGGCATCCTCGATCTTCGCGATTTGCAGGTCGCCGACATCATGGTTCACCGCACCAAGATGGAAATGATCAACGCCGACGATCCGCCGTCCAAGATTCTCGACCAACTCTTGCGTTCGCAGTACACGCGCGTTCCGGTCTGGAAGGAGGAGCCGGAGAATATCGTCGGCGTCGTCCACACCAAGGATCTGCTGCTTGCCCTCTCCCGCACCGGCTGGGATCCAGAAAGCCTCGATATCATGTCGTCGGCGAGCGAGCCTTGGTTCGTTCCCGACACGACCAGCGTCAAAGACCAGCTCAACCAATTCCTGAAAAAGAAAATCCAGATGGCGCTTGTCGTCGATGAGTACGGCGAGGTGCAGGGCCTCATCACGCTTGAAGATATTCTCGAGGAGATCGTCGGCCAGATCACCGATGAGCACGACAATCCCGACAGCCACATCCGCTTGCAGTCGGACGGCACCGTCAACGTCGACGGCACGGTTGCGATCCGCGATCTCAATCGCCATCTAGACTGGGATCTGCCGGATGACGAGGCGACCACGATCGCCGGGCTCGTCATTCACGAGGCGCAAACGATTCCGGAGCCGGGTCAGGTTTTCACCTTTCACGGCTATCGTTTCGAAATCCTGCGTAAAAGCCGCAACAAGATCACCGCGATCCGCATCAAGCCGCTGCCGAAAACGCCCGGCGCCGACGGCGGAGGAACAGTATCGAATGCGGCGCTCGGCTGACGATCAGCCGCCGCCGGCGGCAGTTGTCGGAAGCGGTTCACCCGGCGCCAGAGTCGATAGCGCCAGCGCGTGGACACCTCCGGCAAGTTCGTCCTTGAGGAGATCGTTGACGATGCGGTGGCGTTCGACGCGCGACTTGCCCGTGAAAGCGGCCGATACGACGAGCACGCGAAAATGGCTGTCGCCAGTACCGGGCGACGTACGGTGTCCGGCATGAAGTTCGGATTCGTTGATCACATCAAGCCGCGTCGGGTGGAGTGCGGTTAAGAGTTTTTCCTTAATGCGGTCTGCTACGGACATGGTCAGTCTTTCTCTTGCACTCGGCACGGTTTTGAGGGCGGACGGGAAATCGCGAAACGGCCTGTTAAAAGATTGCCGGCACAGTCGGAAAGGAAATCAAGCCGCTTTCTTGCCGCCTTGTTTCCATCGAAACGAATGATCATACTGATGAATCGATGAAACTGGACTCCAAATTCTTTGACAGCATCCGCGTGTCCTCGCGGCGCCAGCAAGGCGCCAAGAAGGAACCGCGCGCCAATGGCTGCCAGTGGAAGGGCTGTGACAAGCCCGGTTCCCATAAGGCGCCGAAAGGCCGTGGCCGCGACGGCGAGTACTTCCACTTCTGCATGGATCACGTCCGGCAGTACAATCACGAGTACAATTATTTCGACGGCATGAGCGATGCGGAGGTCAATAATTTCCGCAAAGATGCTCTGACGGGCCACCGGCCGACGTGGAAAGCCGGCGCCAATGCCTGGGCACACGGCACGCGCGACGGCGTCAGAACCGCCGAAGCCGCGGAGCGAGTTGCCGCCAGCACTCAAAAGATGACGCGCCGGGCGAGATCGTCCCGCACGGAGGCGCCGACGTTCCGCCGCCAGTTGAAGCCGCTCGAGAGAAAGGCATTACACACGCTCGATCTTGGCGAGCAGGCAACGCGCGAGGACATCAAGTCGCGGTTCAAGGAACTGGTGAAGATGCATCACCCCGACGCAAACGGCGGCGATAGCCGGTCCGAGGAAAAGTTGCGCGAAATCCTCCAAGCCTATAATCACTTGAAACAATCAGGCTTGGCCTAGTCGACCACTTCTGAGCCGCGTGCGCGTCAGCCCCCAGTTCGCACCGGTCCAAGCCGATAACGGCGATGGGGGCCAATGATCGGGAATTCACGCGATATGCGCACGACACCAAGCGCTGCGGGCGCGCAAGCCGGCAATCTGCCAGACATGAAATTGTCCGTGCGTCAGGTCTTCGGAATCGACAGCGATCTCGAGGTTCCAGCCTACTCCAAGGCCGACGAGCACGTGCCGGATATCGATCCGGACTACCTCTTCAATCGTGACGTTACGCTCGCCATTCTCGCCGGCTTCAAACACAACCGCCGCGTGATGATCCAGGGCTACCACGGCACCGGCAAGTCGACGCACGTCGAGCAAGTGGCGTCGCGGCTCAACTGGCCTTGCGTGCGCGTCAATCTCGATAGTCATGTCAGCCGTATCGATCTCGTCGGCAAGGACGCGATCGTGCTCAAGGACGGCAAGCAGGTGACGGAGTTCAAGGAGGGTATTTTACCTTGGGCGTTGCAGAGCAATATCGCTCTCTGCTTCGATGAGTACGACGCAGGCCGTCCCGACGTGATGTTCGTCATTCAGCGCGTTCTCGAAGTCTCGGGTAAGCTGACGCTGCTCGATCAGTCCAAGGTTATTCGCCCGCATCCGGCGTTCCGCCTGTTCTCGACGACGAACACCATCGGACTTGGCGATACGTCCGGCCTTTATCACGGTACGCAGCAGATCAATCAAGGTCAGATGGACCGCTGGTCGATCGTCGCGACGCTGAACTATCTGCCGCACGACGACGAGGCCAGGATCGTGTTGTCGAAGGTCAAGGCGTTCGCCAAAACGGACGTCAAACGCAAGCAGGTCTCGCATATGGTGCGCGTCGCCGATCTGACGCGGTCGGCTTTCATGAACGGCGATCTCTCGACCGTGATGAGCCCGCGTACTGTCATGACGTGGGCCGAGAACGCCGAAATCTTCGGCGACCTCGGCTTTGCGTTTCGCGTGACGTTCCTGAACAAGTGTGACGATCTCGAAAAGCCGCTGGTTGCCGAATTTTATCAGCGCTGCTTCGGCGAAGAGTTGGCGGAAAGCACGGCCAACGTCGCGCTAAGCTGAGGCCCCACTCAAATGGCCGTCCCGCCAAACAAACGCCGCGAAGCGCCATCCGAGCCGCTGAAGCGCGTCCTCGGGCCGACCGTGCGCGCCATCGCCGGCGACGGTGAAATCGAGGTCGATTTCGGGCCCGGTAAGGGCGAAGTCGCCGGCAAATCCGTCATTATTCCGGAACCACCGCGCACGCCGTCCGCCAAGGATATCGCGCTGGCGCGTGGATGGGCGGATAGCTTGGCGCTGCGCATCGGCTGCCACGACGCCAGAATTCATCGCCGCCTCGCGCCCCCGGCTGGCCCGGCGCGCGCCGTATTCGAGGCAGCTGAACGCGCCCGCGTCGAGGGGCTGGGCTCGTCGCGAATGCCGGGCATGGCCTGCAATCTTACCGCGCGTCTTGAAGACCAATATAGCCATGACCGTTTCAGATTGGTGCGCGACCGCGCTGAAGCGCCGCTCGAAGACGCGCTGGCGTTGCTCATCCGTGAACGTTTGACGGGCTTGCCGCCCCCACCGTCGACGAAAGGGCTTGTCGATCTCTGGCGCCCGGTGATCGAGGCGCGCGGCAGCAAGCTGCTGAGCCGACTTGAAGGGCTCTGCGAAAATCAGGAGCAGTTCGGCCGCCAGATTCGAGATCTTCTGAAAGTTCTCGAGTTGATCGATCAGTCCGGCGAACCGCAACCGAACCAGAATGAAGATGAGGGTGATGAAAACGTCACCGAAGCGGGCGCTGAGGAGTCTGAGCAAAAGAACGACGAAAGCGCCGAAGGCCAGGATCAGAGTAGCGAGGAACAGAACTCGGAAGGTGACCTCTCCGATACCGACGAGACGACCGACTCCGGCGACCCCGATCAGCAAGACATGGACGATGGCGATCTCGACGAGGAAGAGACGCCGGCGCCGTGGCGTCCGAACATGACGGTGCTCGATAATCCGGAAGCGTTTGGATACAAGATCTTTTCACGCGCGCACGACGAAGAAATCGGCGCCGAGGGACTGTCATCTCCGGAAGAGCTCGAGCGGCTACGCGCGTTCCTCGACAAGGAACTGAAAACATTGTCGGCCGCCGTCGCGAAGCTTGCGAACAAGCTGCAGCGCCGGCTGCTGGCGCAGCAGAACCGCGGCTGGGATTTCGATCTCGAGGAAGGCGTGCTCGATGCGGCGCGCCTCACCCGCATCATCACCGATCCGACCGGCGCGCTCTCCTATAAACGCGAACGCGAAATGGATTTCCGCGACACGGTCGTGACGTTGCTTCTCGATAATTCGGGCTCGATGCGTGGCCGGCCGATCATGGTCGCCGCTTGCTGCGCCGATATCCTGGCGCGGACACTCGAACGCTGTGGTGTGAAGGTCGAGATTCTGGGTTTTACGACGAAGGCCTGGAAGGGCGGTCAAGCGCGCGAGGAATGGCTCGCCGTCGGCAAGCCGCCGGCGCCCGGACGACTGAACGATCTGCGCCACATCATTTACAAGACGGCCGACGCGCCCTGGCGCCGGTCGAAGAATGCCTTGGCGTTGATGATGCGCGAAGGCTTGCTCAAAGAAAACATCGATGGCGAAGCATTGGCTTGGGCGCATTCGCGTCTCGTCAATCGGCCCGAGCAGCGCCGCATCCTGATGATGATCTCCGATGGCGCGCCGGTCGATGATTCAACCCTGTCCGTCAATACCGGCAGCTATCTCGAACAGCATCTCCGCCAGGTGATCCACGAGATCGAGACGCACTCCCCGGTGGAACTTATTGCCATCGGCATCGGCCACGACGTCACCCGCTACTATCGCCGCGCGGTCACGATCACGGACGCTTCCGAGCTCGCCGGCGCCATGACTGAAAAACTGGTCGAGCTGTTCGAAGAAAACGGCAAATTCGATGACGTGGACCATCGAGCCGCACCGCGCCCACGTGTGCATTGAGGCGAGCGCTTGATTTTCGAAAAATATCGACGCGCCGTCCTGCCCATCGCTGCTCTCGCCTTCTGCGCCGGCATTGCATTGGCGGACCCGAAGCCCGACATCGCCGGCATCGAGGCAGGCCCCATCACCGTCAAGGCGACGCCGATCCGAACCTTCAAACGCTTTGGCGGCGCTGACGAACCCCTGGACAAGCTCACGTTTCGCGGCGGCTTGGTGCTGACGTCGCCATCGCGCCACTTCGGCGGCTGGTCGGGGCTTGTTCTCGACGCCGACGCCAAATCCCTTCTGGCCATTTCCGACTCGGGCGTCTGGATGACCGGCAAACTGACGTACGACGGCACGCAGCCATCCGGCATCGAGAATGCTCGCCTCGGCCCGCTGCTCGATCGTAAAGGCGTGCCGCTCCGCCGCCTCCGCGACCGTGATTCTGAATCGGTGGCGCTTGAAAGCGGTACGCTGCAGCGGGGTTCAGTGTTCGTCGGCTTCGAGGGCCGGCATCGCATCGAACGGTACGATCTATCAGCTAATGGACTTTCGGCCGATCGGGGCGCCGTCGAGCTTCCGGCCGCCGCCAAACGGATGCGGCGCACGCAAGGCCTTGAGGCGATGACGGTGATGGAGGGCGGACCCTACAAGGGATCGCTGATCGCATTCTCGGAACGACTTTATGATGCGTCTCGCGATCACACCGGCTGGCTATGGACCGGCAAAGCGCCGGCAACCGTGCATCTCAAAAATATCGGCGACTATGATCTGACGGACCTCGCCAGTCTCGATGACGGCACGCTCTTCGTTCTGGAGCGTCGCTTCCGCTGGCTCGAGGGCTTGAAGATCCGGCTCAGGATGTTGGCACCCGGCGCGTTGCAGCCCGGTGGTACCGCCGTCGGAGAAACGCTACTCGAAGCCGACCTCAATGATGAAATCGACAACATGGAGGGCTTGGCCGCGACGCGGTTGAAGGACGGCAGCGTGCTGATCACGATGATCTCGGATGATAATTTCAGCCACGTGCTGCAGCGGACGGTTTTGCTGCAATTCGTCGTCAAAGACGGCAGGCAAGCAAAAGCCCGGCCGCAGGACTGACCCGGCGCCGGGCTTGATGGAATCTAGTCGCCGGAACACCGTTTAGGCGGCAGCCTTGGCGCTCTGGGCCTTCTGAACATCGCGCTTGATCTTCAAGCACGTCGGCGAAAGCTCGTCGTTGCTCGCCTTCAGCAAGTAGGCGTCGAGGCCGCCGCGATGTTCGACTGTCTTCAAAGCCCGCGCCGAAACGCGCAGCCGATACTTCCTGCCGAGCACGTCGCTCATCAAGGTCACGTGGCACAGGTTCGGCCGGAACTTGCGCTTCGTCTTGTTCTCGGCGTGGCTTCTGAGGTTGCCTGACAGCGGCAGGGTGCCGGTCAGCTCGCAGCGCCTGGTCATAGTCGTCTCCTATGCCGCGGGCCCGTCAGGCGGGAGCGGTCTTATGAAAGCTTGCTGTTGCAGCAAAAAATGCGCCCCGTCAGCGGGGCTCACGGGGTCTCGGAGCGGTGTATAGTTGAGGCGCGGGATGCCCGTCAAGCGGCCCTGGTCGCAGGTGGCCCCATACCACACCGCCCGAGAGCCGCCCAAGGGCGCCAGGGTGCGCCTCCCAGCCTGTCGGCAACGGCCGCCAAAGTCCAAGAATCGTCGCAAAGGCGGCCTATCGCAAGACTTGGCAATCGGGGTTGTCAGGGAAGAGCTATTGCCATGTTGAAAGCCGAAGCGCACCGGCGCGGCGCGGTCCGCAGCTCGATTGCTTTAGCTATCGCGACAGCGATGACGATTTGGACGGCCCAGCCGGCCAGCACGGCCGACGCCGCGTGGCCGAACCAGGTCCAGGCGCGCTATCGGCTGCAGTTCAATGGCATCGAGGTCGGATCGTACGACTTCACGTCGCGCTTCAACGGCAACTCCTATTCCGCGACCGGAAAGACACAAATATCGGCACTCTTCGGCGCTTTCAAATGGAGCGGCAATTTTGCAGGCAGCGGCTCCATCGACGGCGGCGCACCGCATCCGGCAAGCTATCAAATGACGTCCAAGTCGAAATCGAAAACGACGTCGGTAAAGATCGGTTTCGATGGAACGGGTGTTTCATCTGTCGCGTTGGAGCCGAATAAGCCACCGCGTGAGGATGCTGTCCGCTTGAAGCCCGACAATCTCAAGAACGTTTTTGATCCGATGGCGGCGACGCTGGCCATTTCGAGCACGAACGCGCCGGAGGCCTGCAATCGAACAATCCCGATATTTGACGGCAAGGCGCGTTTCGATCTCAAGCTGTCGTTCAAGGGCCGCGAAGCGATCAAGGACAAGCACCCGACCGGACAGCCGGCCGAACTCGTCGTTTGCCGCGTTAAGTACATTCCGATCGCAGGCCACAAGCCCAAGGATTTCGTCAATCCGTGGATTGACTACGACCACATTGAAATTGCACTCCGTGCGATCCCAACCGCCGGCATTTACGTGCCCTATCGCGTCACCGTCCCCTCGACGATCGGACCGGCCGTGATGGCCGCGCAAAGCATCAACATCACCGCCGCGAACAACACGCAGATTGCGTTGAGGCAGTGACGCAGCGCGGCCCGGCCGCCGCAGCAGTACGATACTGGCCGGAATGAGCGGAATAAATCCTTGATCTCAAAGCCCCGCTCTGCAATGCCAGGGCTTGATCCGGAGTCAAGCACGACATGGTAAGTGATCTCGAGGCCCGCATTCGTAACGTGACCGCGGTGCTCGGACCGACGAACACAGGTAAAACGCATCTCGCGATCGAGCGTATGCTCGGCCACGAAAGCGGGATGATTGGTCTGCCGTTGCGGCTTCTCGCGCGAGAAGTCTACGACAAGATCAAGTCCAGGGTCGGCGCCGACAAGGTCGCGCTGATCACGGGCGAGGAGAAGATCAAACCCGAGAAGGCGCGGTACTGGGTATCGACCGTCGAGGCGATGCCACGCGATATCGATGTTGATTTTCTTGCGATCGATGAAATTCAGCTCGCCGGCGATCCCGAGCGCGGACACGTCTTCACCGACCGGCTGTTGTACGCGCGCGGACGCTCGGAAACGTTGCTGCTTGGCGCGCAGACCATGCGCGATGCGATCAGCGATCTGATTCCGGGCGCCAACTTCATTTCGCGGCCGCGACTTTCGAAGCTGACGTACAGCGGCGAGAAAAAGATTACGCGGCTGCCTGCGCGATCGGCGATCATCGCTTTTTCGGCGCAGGACGTTTACGCCGTCGCCGAGTTGATCCGCCGCCAGCGCGGTGGCGCGGCCGTCGTACTCGGCGCCCTGTCACCGAGAACGCGCAACGCCCAGGTCGCCCTCTATCAATCGGGCGACGTCGAGTTTCTCGTCGCGACCGACGCCATCGGCATGGGTCTCAACCTAGATCTCGATCACGTCGCGTTTTCTGCATTGAGGAAATTCGACGGACAGAATCATCGCAATTTGACGCCTGGCGAGATCGGGCAGATTGCAGGCCGCGCCGGACGCCACATGAATGACGGAACGTTCGGCGTGACGGGTGGCACCGAATCCATCGACGCCGACACCATCGAACGTCTTGAGACGCACAGCTTCGACAGCGTCAAAACGTTGCAATGGCGTAACCGCAAGCTCGATTTCAGTTCGCTCGCGAATTTGCACGAGTCGCTTCGGGAATTACCGCGTGAACACCGCCTGGCGCGCGCCCGCACCGCCGATGACGTCGCCGCCCTCGAAGCATTGAGCGCCGATCGCGACATCGCGGACATCGCCACGACTCCGGCCAACGTCGAGCTGCTTTGGGATGTCTGCCAGGTCCCCGACTATCGCAAGATATCTGGCCAGAACCACGCCGAACTCGTCGCTAGCCTCTACCGGCATTTGACCAGCGGAAATCATCGCCTTCCCGAGGACTGGTTCGCCAAGCAAGTCGCTTTGGCCGACCGCACCGACGGCGATATCGATACGCTGGCAACGCGTATAGCGCACATCCGGACGTGGACGTTCGTCGCCAATCGTCCCGACTGGCTCACCGATCCCACCCACTGGCAGGAACGAGCCCGCGCCATCGAGGACAGCCTCTCCGACGCGCTCCACGAATGCCTGACGCAGCGCTTCGTCGATCGGCGGACAAGCGCCTTGATGAAGGGTATGCGGGACAAAGACGAGCTGACTGCCGACATCGCCGACGATGGCGGCATCACGGTCGAAAACCATTTCGTCGGCCGCTTGAAGGGTTTTCTCTTCACGCTCGACTCCGCAGGCGATGGCATTCACGAGAAAGCCACGCGCCAAGCTGCGATGCAGGTCGTGGCGCGTGAGCTCGGCATGCGCGCCCGTCGCGTGGCGGCAGCCAACAACGATGCGTTCAAGCTGACGCGCGGCGGCAGCATTCTTTGGCGCGATGATGAGATCGGAAAGCTCGAGCGCTCCGACGATCCGCTGCAGCCGGGGTTGTCGCTTCTTGTCGACGAACGCATCAGCGAAGCCGACCGCGAAAAGGTACAGGCACGACTGAAGATCTGGCTTGACGAGACGATCGCCGAGAAGCTGAAGCCGCTCGCGGAAATGTCGCGGGCCGGTGATCTGCAGGGCTTGGCGCGGGGTATTGCTTTCCAGCTGAAGGAAAATCTCGGAGCCCTCAAGCGCGAGGCTGTCGCCGACGAAATCAATGCTCTCGATCAACCGGCGCGCGCTGAACTCCGCAAGTACGGCTTGCGGTTCGGAGCCTTCAATATCTTTTTCCCGATCATGCTGAAACCCGCTGCCGCAGACCTCGCCGCGACGCTGTGGCTGCTCAAGAACGGCGGCGCCGCGAACGACGTCGTGCCGCAACTGCCGCGTCCGGGTTTGACGTCGTCGGCTACCGATCCGGCGACGCCCGATGCTCTGTATCGCGCTCACGGTTTTCACGTCTGCGGCCCGCGGGCCATCAGGCTCGACATTCTGGAACGGCTCGCCGATCTGATCCGGCCACTGCTCGCTTGGCGGCCAACGCCCGACAAGTCCGGTACGCCGCCCAAAGGTTCGACCGGCGATGGCGGCTTCAAGCTGACCGATGAGATGATGTCGATCCTCGGCTGCTCGGCGGAAGAACTCGGTGAAGTCCTGAAAGCGCTCGGCTTCCGGTTGGAGAAGCGGCCGGTCGTTGCCAAGCCGGTAGTGGCTCAGGAGGCCACCGCCAAATCGCCATCGGATGCGGAAGCCGTCGTTGCGCCAAGCGAAACCGCAGAACTCGCCGTGACGACCGAAGCGGAAGTGGTGGCCTCGCCCACCACGCCTGAAGCGGCGCCCGAAACCGTCGCCGCAACCGAAAGCCCGACTGTCGCCGAGGTGAGCGCAACGCCGGCAGAGGCCGCGCCCATGGAGACCGCACCAGCCGAGCATGAGAAATTTGAAGACGTCTGGCGGCCGCGACGGCATCAGCGCAGCGAGCACCGTGACGCGGCCCGCCGCGATCATGGCCGTGATCGCCGTAAGCCTCGTGAACCTCGAGTTGCGCCCGCCGCAGCGCCCGCAGAGCCTGGTACGGCGACGGCGGCAGTCGCTGGCGTAGCGAATGAAAAGGTGCCAGATCAGCGGCAAGATCAACGTCAGGATCGCGGCGACCGGCCACGCCATGAAAACCGTGGCGGCGAAGGCCGAAGTGACCGTGGCCCAAGGAAAGACGACGCGAACCGGCCGCGCCGTGATCGCGATAATCGCGATAGGAGACAGGGAGAAGGCCGCCGGCGCGACGAGCCGCGCAGATCTCCGCAGATGATCACCGCAGCCCCGCCGAAACCCGCGGCCGGCGACAGTTCGCCATTTGCAGCGCTTGCTGCGTTGAAAGCGATGATGGAAAAGCGGAGCGAAGACTCCGGCTCGAACTGATGATCGCAACGGCCGTTGACACGATCCAACGCGTCGATCAGTGGCTCTGGTTTGCTCGGGTCGCCAAGTCGCGGACTTTGGCGCAAGCGCTCATTGCCCGCGGTAAGGTTCGCATCAACCGCAACCGCTTGGAAAAGCCGAGCGCGACTGTGAAGCCGGGCGATGTCCTGACGCTGACACTGGGCCCGACCATTCGCGTCCTTGAGATTCTAGCGATCGGCACCCGCCGCGGACCGGCGAGCGAGGCGCAACTGTTATATCGTGACCTTGCGCCGCCGCCGTCTCGGGCCATCTCTGGAACGCGCAATCCGAATGAGGCTGTTGCGGCGCAGGCTGTCAGGCTGGACGGTGCCGGAAGGCCGACAAAGCGCGAGCGTCGGCAGACAGACAAACTCAAAGGACGCTAGAGACCGCTGTGACGCCGCTCCACCTAGGCAGCCACGATGCCTATGCTAATAAGGGCGCCAACGAATAGGGCAGATCAATCGATCGCGATGCCCATCATCGCGATGCCCATCAAGGACTGCCCGGACCAGGAAGCCGCATGACCTACGTCGTCAACGAAAAGTGCATAAAGTGCAAATACACCGACTGCGTCGAGGTCTGTCCCGTCGATTGTTTCTATGAAGGCGAGAACATGCTCGTCATCCACCCCGACGAGTGCATCGACTGCGGCGTCTGCGAACCGGAGTGCCCGGTTGAGGCCATTAAGCCGGACACCGAGCCCAATCTTGAAAAATGGCTGGAAGTGAACCGGAAGTTTGCCGACAGTTGGCCCAACATTACCGCGAAGAAACCTGCGCCAGCCGATGCCGATAGCTTCAAAGATGAACAGGCAAAATTCGAAAAATATTTCTCCCCCAACCCGGGTTCCGGCGACTAGGGGCGTCTACGGCGCTTCATAATCATTGAAATGGGAAAAATTTGACCCATATGAGGCGCTAATCGGCTGCCCAGCTCTTAGCCAAGAGTTAAGCGCGACCAGATTGTCTCAGGCTCCGACCCTTCATTTGCCATCAAGATTGTGTTAGTGTCTATCGCGATGACATTTAGTGCGCACAAATCCGGAACGGCCGTGAACAAAAAAGGGGTGCCTGGCTCTGAAAGGCATCTCTCAAAGAGACTTTATGGGGCGTCACTGGGCCAATTCAGAGCCGGTCGGGATTTGCAAAGTTAGGCCACAATAGAGCGCGCAGGGGACAGCCTCTCGTAAAGAGTAGGCTCGGATCAGTGCGCGCGTGTTGTGGGCGGAGTTTCGCCCGCGGCACGGATGTCCCGCCTTAACAAAGGCGGACCTTGGCGGAGCCGGTCATTCCGGTCACGCGCAGTATGCGAGAGTGAGAAAAACGATATGGCTCAGAAGAAAAAAGCTCCGGTCAGCCCCAAGTCCGCAGCCAAGCCGGCCGTTCGCAAGGCCGTCCCGCTGAAGGTTGCCGCTAGCGCCCTGAAATCCGCCAAGCAAGCCGTCAAAGCGAAGATTGAAACCGCTCCGAAGCCGTCGCTTGCGAAGGCCAAGGTTGCGCAGCCGGCGGCCGTTGTCAAATCCTTGAAGAAGTCCCAGCCGATTGCTGCGAAGGGTGTTGCAAAAACTGGGCCCGTTATTGCTGCAAAAAAACCGGCAGCGCCGGCGAATCTCGCGATGAAGGCAGCCCCCGCCCCTCAGCGTGCGATGGCCGTTCCGGCCTCGGCGCATAAGTCGGCCAGCCAGAAGCTGACCGCTTCCGTCGCATCGGCTCACCGGCCCGCGACGCCGAAGGCGATCGCGGAAAAGGCCGCCGCCGCGCGTCAGATTCTCGCCGTTCAAAAGAAGCCCGTCAGCCAGCGTCACGGTTTCAAGGCCAACGAATTTATCGTCTATCCGGCGCACGGTGTCGGCCGCATCGTCGGCATCGAGGAGCAGGAAATCGCCGGCATGTCGCTTGAACTCTTTGTCATCACCTTTGACAAGGAGAAGCTGACGCTGCGCGTGCCGACCGGCAAGCTTGCAAGCGTCGGTATGCGCAAGCTCGCCGACGAGGCGCTGGTCAAGAAGGCGATGGATACGCTCAAAGGCCGGGCACGCATCAAACGTACGATGTGGAGCCGCAGGGCCCAGGAGTATGTCGCGAAGATCAACTCCGGCGATTTGATTTCGATCGCCGAAGTCGTGCGCGATCTCTTCCGCTCCGAGGCTCAGCCCGAACAGTCGTACTCTGAGCGCCAGCTTTATGAGGACGCGCTTGATCGCATGGCACGTGAACTCGCCGCCGTCGAAAAGCTCGACGAGAGGGGCGCCGTGCAACGCATCACGGAGATCCTGTCGAAGAGCGCCAAAGGCCGTCGACTGGCCGAAAGTGAAGCAGCGGGCGAGGCCGCCGCATAAACGCGAAAAGCCAAGCTTTAGCGCTACAAGTTTACCGCGCCCGGTTCCGCTTCTTCCGTCGGAGCCGGGCGCAAGTTTTTGGGGGGCTCGGAATCGGGTGATGCTTCGACAGGAGCACGGGCCGGTTGCGCTTCCCCGGGCGTGCTTCGTTCGCTGACAGCGGAGGGCTCCTCCGCGTCATCGATCACCTCGATCTCGGATGGATCGGCGACGTCGATCAGCGGGCCGTTTCGCCGTTCGATCCAGCCACGGACGATCACCGTTTTCGCTGCAACGCCGTCGAGCGTGCGCGCCAAATCCGGATGGGCGGCGAGAACGTTTTTTCCGACGCGCGCCGTGAAATCGGAACGATAGTCCGTGCCGAAGTTGAGATAGGTCGCACTTTTCGTACGGCCGACCGAAGCAACGGTTCCGATCACGCGCTCGTATTTTCCGCGCAGCGCCATTAGCGCAGCCGGGACGTTCGCGGGCTTCGTGCCGTAAACGCCGTTGTTCCAAAGCCCCAAGTGTTTGCGCCGCGCTTCGGCTTCGTGCGCCAACAACTCGCGCGCACAGACAAAACTTTCCGGCAGGCCGTAGACGCGGGCATGGCCACCGGCAAGCAAATCGCCCTGCACCCATTCATCGCCGGAGGTTTCTTCGAGAAAGACGTGCGCGAGATAGCGGCCGTATCGATCCTTATGGCGTCCTCCGAAGGCGAGCTTCACACGTCTGCCGAGCACCAGATCGGAAAGCGCTTTGACGGCATCAGTTTCCGGCGGCCAGGCGCCCGCCGCGGCACCGGCATCGCGCGCCCGGGGTGCAAGAGCGCCGATGAGGCGAACCACACTGCCGTCATCGAGCGTCAACGTTTCGCCATCGAGAATGCGAGCAACCGTCCGCGCCGGTCCGGGATCGAGCGTGCAGGGTTCGATTGTTTTGGCGTCATCGGCATGCGCCGAGAGTGCCGGCGCCAACAGGCTCGCCGCTCCGGCAACAACACTCAAAACCAACCGCCCCATGATTGAAATTCAGACCACAGACGCGGGCGAGCGCCAAGAGCCCGACTGCATGACGAGTGAAAATCGCACGCCAATCGTCGAGGCGGTTGTCGAACC
This sequence comes from Hyphomicrobium sp., assembly GCF_035572195.1. Taxonomy (GTDB): domain Bacteria; phylum Pseudomonadota; class Alphaproteobacteria; order Rhizobiales; family Hyphomicrobiaceae; genus Hyphomicrobium_B. The sequence goes on from NZ_DATNBA010000138.1 coordinate 22,136, forward strand.
AACCACGGAGCGACTTATCGCAGAATTGATTTAGCTGGTGCCTGCCGGGGCGATTGGCCGCGAGCGGCCCAACTCACGGGCCCCGCTAAGCCGATTGGCTTTTTACCCGCACGCTCGCGGCCACAATTCAAGATAAATCACATTGCTGACATTTTCAATCTCAAGTGGTGAACGGCGTTCGATGCCCGCGTTTCGGCACGCGGAGATTGTTTCGGGCGCCGGGGTTCAGCGCACAGCTCCGATGGGCGGCAATGCTTGACCTGCTGCCATGTGGACCGCATAGGTTTTCGCGCTCGCCGCGCCCGGTATCAGGCGCCGCCGAGCTTGGCCCCGTAGCTCAGCTGGATAGAGCAACGGTTTCCTAAACCGTAGGTCGCGTGTTCGAATCACGCCGGGGTCGCCAAAGCTCTTCCGGAAGCTTACCAGCGGCCGCGGTGTCCCCAGCCGCGATGCCCCCAACCACCATGCCCCCAACCGCCACGCCAGTAGCCGCGACGCGGGCCCCAGTAAGGATAAAAGCCGGCAGCGTAGTACGGATACGGGCGGCGATAATACGTTACGATCGGCGGATCGTCGTAATAGTAGTCGGGCTCATAGTACCGGCGCTCGACGCGAACCGGTGGCACGGGTCTTTCGACGTACGCCTCCGACTCTTCGTAATAATCGCGGCCTAGATCGGCAGCCGACGCGACGCTCGGCGCAATGCCGGCAAGTGCGAAAGTTGTAAGAATGCAAAGCAGCGTTTTCATCGCATCGCCTCCATACATAGCTTTGAGCTAAAAAACGCCCGTCAGGGTGAATGGTTGCTGAACATTCCAAGGGCGAAAAGCCACGACCTGTCAGCCGCTTTTGCTCAAATAATTTGCATCCTTGTGTGAAGATTACGTTTGCGAGTCGGGCCTGGCGATTAGTTCCGGACGCGGCTGGGAGAGACTTGCGGCAGATCATGGCAGCAGCCGCTTCTTAAGGATCGTGGCACCAATGGCCGCCAAGATTGAAGTTGCGATTGCCGATCAGAACCCGTTCGTTCGAGCAGGTCTTGAATCCCTCGTGCAGCGCGACGGACGCTTCAAGGTCTGCGGCGTGCACGACAGCGGCACCGCGCTGATCGAAGCGTTGCGGGCAAAACCCGTCGAAATAGCGATCGTCGGCTGGACGCTTCCGGATATGACCGGCGGCGCCGTGCTGGCGCGCGTGAAGCAGGAAAAGTGGCAGACGCGCATCGTCATCTATACCGGCGAGCGCAGTAACGACGTTCTCAAAAGTTCGGTGAAGGGCGGCGCCTGGGGCTTCGTGTCGAAGACGGAAGATCCGCAGGTTCTTCTCGAAGCCGTCGTTTCCGTCGCGCGCGGCCGCTTGTCGCTGCCTTACGTCGACATCGACTTGTTGAATCATGATCCACTCGAAGGTTTGACGGCGCGCGAACGCGAACTTCTTGCTGCACTTGCGAACGGTTGGACCAATCTGCAAATCGCGGCGCGCACCGGTATTTCGCGCAACACAGTGAAATATCATTTAAAAAATTTATACGACAAGCTTGGCGTGTCGAACCGCGCGATGGCTGTTGCGCTGCACGTTTCGGTTAACCGCAACGATGACTAAGAAAGTTGTTACGGCATCGAACGTCCGGAGGTGGGTAGGTGCGACTACCCGCGCACCTGCCCAACAGGGTGTTGTGACTTTTTCGTTCCCACTCTCACTGTCCACCTGCTAGTTAAAGAGCAACGCCCGTATCTGCGATAGGGCGGAAGGATCAGCAAAAGCACGCCGGACCGTTTCCCCAGCAGACTTTGGGGGTCGTCGGCTTGGCTCAAAGCACTGCGGAGAAACGCTCATGACGGTTATGCCTCATCTTTTTATTCCCGGCCCGACGACGATTCCAGACGCCGTGCGCATATCGATGAATCTTCCGATGGAAGACATGCGCTCGCCGGAATTTCCGAAATTCACGCTGCCGGTGTTCGAGGACCTGAAGAAGGTCTTCAAGATGAAGGACGGCCGCGTTTTCATTTTCCCCTCGTCCGGAACGGGCGCTTGGGAATCGGCAATCGAGAATACTCTTGCCGTCGGCGATAAGGTTTTGATGAGCCGCTTCGGCCAGTTCTCGTTGCTCTGGGTCGATATGGCCGAACGTCTCGGCCTCAAAGTTGAAGTTTGCGATGAAGAGTGGGGCGTTGGCGTTCCCGTCGAGAAGTATGCCGACATCCTTGCCAAGGATAAGAGCCACGAAATCAAGGCCGTATTCGTCACGCAGAACGAAACGGCGACCGGCGTCGCAAGTGACGTCGCTGGCGTGCGCAAGGCTCTCGATGCCGCAAAGCATCCCGCACTGCTGATGGTCGACGGTGTGTCGTCGGTTGGTTCGCTTGAGATGCGCATGGGCGACTGGGGCGTCGACTGCTGCGTCTCGGGTTCGCAGAAGGGCTTCATGCTACCGACGGGCCTCGGCATTCTCGCCGTCAGCCAGAAGGCTCTCGATGCAAACAAGAACCAGAACGGCCGCATGAACCGCTGCTTCTTCGCATTCGAGGACATGATCAAGACGAACGATCAGGGATACTTTCCTTATACGCCTGCGACCCAGTTGATCCGCGGACTACGCACGTCCCTCGATCTTCTGCTCGGCGAAGGCATCGACAACGTCGTGGCGCGCCATCATCGTCTGGCGTCGGGCGTACGCGCCGGCGTTCACGCGTGGGGCCTCAAGCTTTGCGCCAAGGAACCGAAATGGTACTCCGACACCGTGTCGGCCGTTCTCGTTCCCGAAGGCATCGACAGCAACGCCGTGACGAAAACGGCTTACTATCGCTACAACACGTCTCTTGGCCTCGGCCTCAACAAGGTCGCCGGTAAAGTCTTCCGCATCGGCCACCTCGGCGCGCTCGACGAGTTTATGGTCGGCGGCGCTCTCTTCGCAGTCGAAATGGCGCTCAAGGACTGCGGTGTTCCCGTCAAGCTCGGTTCGGGTACGGGCGCTGCAGCTGAGTACTTCACCAAGCATGCGGTCAAGTCGGCGACCAGCGCCGAGCCGGTAAAAGCCAAAGCAGCTTGAATTCAACGCCCAGCCCGCAAGGGCTGGGCGAAGCATTTTTAGAATGTTCCGGTTCGCGGAAAATGCCGCGTGCCCGCATCCTCCAACAATCATCGTGCCAACGAACAAACGCCAGGAAGGCAACGCCAATGAGTTACACGCTTTACCCGCTCCGCAAGCAAAGACTGCAGCGTTCGACGCTGGCGGTTCCGGGTTCCAACCCGACCATGATCGATCGCGCCATCAAGAGCGCCGCCGATTATGTCTTCCTCGACTGCGAAGACGCAGTCGCGCCGCCGGAAAAAGAGCAGGCAAGAAAAAACATCATCCAGGCGCTGAACGATCTCAACTGGAAGGGCGCGGGTAAGACGGTTTGCGTTCGCATCAACGGCCTCGACACGCACTACATGTATCGCGACGTCGTCGACATCATGGAGCAGGCTGGGTCAAAACTCGACACGTTCATGATCCCGAAGGTTGGCGTACCGGCCGACGTTTATGTCGTTGAATGCATCGTCAGCCAGATCGAGGAAGCCAAGGGTTATAAGAACAGGGTCGGCACCGAAGCGCTCATCGAGACGCCGCTCGGCATGGCTAACGTCGAAGCAATTGCCTCTGCCCCGAGCCGCCTCGAGGCGCTGCATTTCGGCGTCGCCGATTACGCAGCCTTCAACAAGGCGCGCACCGTCGTCATCGGCGGTCTCAATCCGGACTATCCCGGCGATCAGTGGCACTTCGCTCTGTCGCGCATGACCGTCGCCTGCCGCGCTTATGGCCTGCGGCCGATCGATGGCCCGTTCGGCGGCATCGACGATCCCGATGGCTTCAAGGCGGGCGCTCGCCGCGCAGCAGCGCTCGGCGTCGAAGGCAAATGGGCTATCCACCCCTCACAGATCGAACTTTGCAACGACGTCTTCTCGCCGACGCCGAAAGAAATCGAGCGCGCCGAACGAATCCTCGTAGCGCTGAAAGAAGCCGAAGCCCAGGGCAAGGGCGCTGCTTCACTTGACGGCAAGATGATTGACGCCGCATCGGAGAAGATGGCGAAAAACCTTCTGGTCACGTCCGCGGCCATCAAGGCATCCGACGCAGCCCACAAGAAATAAGACACGCTGGAAACGCAAGACTTATCCCAAGGAGGTCCAAGACATGGACATTCATGAGTATCAGGCCAAGGAGCTTCTTTCGAAGTTCGGCGTGCCGATCCCGCGCGGTGGCCTCGCATACAGCCCCGAGCAGGCAACCTACCGCGCCAGCGAGCTTGGCGGCGCCGTCGTCGTGAAGGCGCAGATCCACTCCGGCGCCCGCGGCAAGGCTGGTGGCGTCAAGGTCTGCAAGAACGAGCAGGAAATCGCCGATGCGGCCGAGTTTCTTCTCGGCCGCAAACTCGTGACGCATCAGACAGGCCCTGCAGGCAAGCTGGTGTCGCGCCTCTACATCGAGGAAGCGACGAATATCGACAAGGAGATCTATCTCGGCTTCGTGATGGATCGTGCTTCCGAACGCATCGTCGTGGTGGCCTCAGCCGCGGGCGGCATGGACATCGAGGAAATCTCGGCGTCACAGCCCGATACGATCATCCGCGTCAGTGTCGACCCGGCAGTCGGCATGCAGCAGTTCCAAGCCCGCGAAATCGCTTTTGGGCTCGGCGTTGATCCCGAGATCGTCAACAAGCTCGTGCCCGCGATCATGGGTTGCTATCGCGCCTTCCGCGATCTCGATGCGATGATGGTTGAGGTCAATCCGCTCGTCATAACCAAGGAAAAGCAGGTTGTGGCGCTCGACGCGAAAATGTCGTTCGACGAAAACGCGCTGTTCCGGCGGCCGCACATTGCCGAGCTTCGCGACAAGAGCCAGGAAGACCCGCGCGAAACCTACGCGTCGGATCGCGGACTTGCCTACGTCGGCCTCGACGGCGACATCGGCTGCATCGTCAACGGTGCGGGACTTGCGATGGCGACGCTCGATATGATCAAATTGGCCGGTGGGGAGCCCGCAAACTTCCTCGACATCGGCGGCGGCGCGTCACCGGAACGCGTCACGAAGTCGTTCAAGGCAGTTCTTCGTGATAGGAACGTAAAGGCCATTCTCGTCAACGTCTTCGCCGGCATCAACCGCTGCGACTGGGTCGCGAAAGGTGTTGTCGACGCCGTCAAGGAACTCGAAATTACGATGCCGATCGTGGTTCGCCTCGCAGGCACGAACGTCGAAGAAGGACGCAAGATCATCGACAATAGCGGCTTGGCAGTCATCAGTGCGGAAACGCTCGCCGATGCCGCCAAGAAAGCGGTCGCCGCAGCGAAAAAATCGGCCTAGTCGGGAGACGCAGCAATGGCAATCTTCATCAACGAGAAAACGCCGATCCTGATCCAGGGCTTCACCGGACGCATCGGCACGTTCCACGCTCAGGAAATGATCGACTACGGCTCTAACGTCGTGGGTGGTGTGACGCCGGGCAAAGGCGGTTCATCGCATCTCGGCAGGCCGGTGTTCAACACCGTCAAGGGCGCTGTCGACGAAACGGGCGCGGAGGCATCGATCGTATTCGTGCCACCGCCGTTCGCCGCCGATGCGATCATGGAAGCAGCGGACGCGGGCATTAAATACTGCGTCTGCATTACGGATGGCATACCTGCCCAGGATATGATCCGCGTTAAGCGCTACATGCGGCGCTACAAGAAAGAGAGCCGCATGGTGCTGACCGGGCCGAACTGCGCCGGCACGATTTCGCCTGGAAAGGCGATGCTCGGCATCATGCCGGGTCATATCTATCTTGCTGGTCGCGTCGGCATCGTCGGGCGCTCTGGTACGCTTGGATATGAAGCGGCGGAACAAATGAAGGCGCTCGGTATCGGCGTCTCGACGTCGGTCGGCATCGGTGGCGATCCCATCAATGGGTCGTCGCATCGCGACGTGCTCGAGGCATTCGAGAACGACCCCGAGACCGACGCCGTGTTGATGGTCGGCGAGATCGGCGGGCCGCAGGAAGCCGAAGCCGGATTGTTTGCCAAGGAACACATGAAGAAGCCAGTGATTGCCTACATCGCGGGTCTGTCGGCTCCGAAAGGTCGCCGCATGGGCCATGCCGGCGCTATCGTGTCGGCATTCGGTGAGTCTGCTGCCGAGAAGGTCGAGATCCTCAAAGGTTGCGGCGTGACGATTGCGCCAACGCCTTCGGAAATGGGTTCGACTGTCGCGCAAGTTCTCGGGCGGATGAAGAAGGTAGCTTGATTTCGGTGCCGACCGGAGCGCGTCGCCGCTCCGGTCTTCGCCGCGGAGTTCTCTGAACGGCGCTCGCATTCTGTCCCCCGCACGGGGACGTGGAGGTTAGGTTTAATGCAGGACAGGACGCCAGCTGCAAGCTCGATTAAACTCGATGAGAGCCAGCTGATCGAGGAATTGAAGCGTCTCAGAACGCAAATCCCTGACAACCCATCGCTCAATCCGATTTTGAACGTCGCCTTCGAATTGTCGCGCCGGCTTGAATCGGGAGCCGTGTCTTTCGACGAGATGAAAGCCCTCGCCGGCCGGTTGATGGATCGCGCTTGCGTTCGCCGGGCGCGCCGCCTTCGCGAGAAGGTCGGTTACGTCGACCAGGCATCGACGCTTAAAGATTTCACGACGTATGTCGAAAAAACCGCGAACGAAGCTGGGTCCATCGAGGCGTTTGCCGAACGCTGGTCTCGGGCGCGCACCGGCATCGTTCTGACCGCGCATCCAACCTTCGGTCTTTCCGACGCGCTCTATCGCCGGATGGTCGAAATTGCCGTCTCCGACACGCCTGCCAAGGACGTGACGATCGGCTTGCCCCACCGTCCCGAAGAGACGTTGACGCTGCAGCACGAGCACAAGTGCGTGCAAGGCGCGATTGGCAATCTGCGCAACGCCTACGAAGAATTGCTGCATGGGTTCTTCAGCGTCGCCGCGCAGAAATTTGGCGACGCGGCATTCAAGCTGCGGCCGAAACTCACGACCTTCGCGTCATGGGTCGGCTATGACCTCGACGGCCGCAACGACATTGCATGGACATTCTCCTTCCAGGTGCGGTTGCTGGAAAAGCGTGCGGCGCTTGCAGATATCCGCGAACGGTTTGTTGTTCTGAAGCACAAGCTCGAAGGTGGCGACGCGACGCAACGCATCGCACGCCAGATCGTCGGCAAACTAGATCTCGGCATAGCCGCAGTCGATGAGCAGATAAAAGCCCTCGAGAATTTCGCGAATGATCCCACAGGCCTTGCGAAAGCCGCCAACGTCATTACCAAAACTGACGGCTACAATCTGCTGACGGTCGAGCCGTTGCAGACGCTGTTCGACAACCTGATCGATGCGGTTGAAGCGCCGCAGATGAAGCGCGCCATTGCGGCGTTGGCCGGGCTCGTCGCCGCCACGGGCCTCGGCACGGCGCATATCCATTTGCGCATAAACGCTCTGCAATTGAATAACGCCTTCCGCGCCTACGTGCACGAACCATGGACTCGCGATCTAACAGAGAGCCAGTCGCTCGCTCGCATTGTCGAGATGATCAAGAACTGCCCGCGCGAGACGGTCAACTTCGCCACTCTCGATCTCGAAACGGCGACGGCCATTCGCCAGTTCGCGCTGACGGCCCAAATCCAAAAGCATGTCGACAAGGAAACTCCGATCCGATTTTTGATCGCCGAGGCTGAATCGCCTGCAACGATCCTGATCGCGGTGTTCTTCGCCAAACTATTCGGCGTCGACAATATCACTGACATCTCGCCGCTGTTCGAAACACCGTCGGGCCTCGAGAATGGCGCACGCATCATGGAGCGCCTGGTCGAGGAGGAAGCCTACCGGGAATATGTTGGTGGCCGTAAGCGGCTCAGCATCCAAACGGGGTTCTCGGACGCCGGCCGCTTCATCGGCCAGATTCCGGCAACGTTGGCGATTGAGCGGTACTATAACGGTCTTGCGGCGCTCGTTGATAAGGCGAAGCTCGACGGAGTCGAGACGCTGATCTTCTCGACGCACGGAGAGTCGGTAGGCCGCGGAGCGCATCCGGGCACTCTCTATACGCGGCTTCACTACTTGATGACGGACGAGTCGCGTCACCGTTTCGCCGATGCCAAGATACCCGTGAAGCACGAGACGAGCTTCCAGGGCGGCGACGGTTACATGTATTTCGGCAACCGTGCCCTGACGACGCGCGCCTTGGCGACCGTCGTCATGGACGGCGAAATTCCGCGCGTCGAAAACGATCCTTTCTATTCCGAACAGAATTTCAGTCTGGATTTCTTCCTGCGGCTCAGGGCCTTCCAGCAGAAGCTCTTTGCGCATGACGGGTACCGGGCGGTGCTCGGCGCTTTCGGGCCGAACCTGTTGTTCAAGACCGGTTCGCGGCCCGTGAAGCGGCAAGGCGAGCACACATCGGATCGTGGCAATCCGGCACGCATGCGCGCCATTCCGAATAATGCGATCCTGCAGCAGTTCGGCTATATCGCCAACGTCGTTGCGGGCCTCGGAACCGCCGTCGGAAGCGACCTCGACCGGTTCAACAAACTGGCGAAGTCGTCGAAGCGCTTGCAGTCTCTGCTTGCGATGATTGCCTACGCCAAGACGATCTCGAGCCTCAATGCGATGGCGGCGAATGCCAAGGTGTTCGATGCCGGACTATGGGCGGCGCGCGCATCGTGGGGTCGCGAGCAGACGTTGAACGCCGCATTCCGCACGCTTGCGACGCACCTGTTGCCCGATGACCGGCAGGGCGCCATTTCCGAACTCGTTCATCTTCTGCGGCTTGACGCCATCGACCTGCACTCCATTCTCGAAGATCAAAACATCGAGGGCGGCAAGGTTCCGGATGCCACCCGCCTTGAACTTGATCTGTTGCAGGCGATCAGGCTGGCGCTGATCATGCGCATCTATATTCTTGCAGCGCAGCTTCCGCGCTTTACGCCGCAAGACGGCCTATCCCACAGCGTGGTTTTGGACATGGCTCTGAGCCTCGAAATTCCGGAAGTCGTGAGCATCATGCGCAAGGCTTTCCCGCACGATGCCAAGAACCTTGGTGGAAAAGGCTCGCCCGACTTCGATGAAGAAGCGAGCTACCGGCCGCGCGGCATTGACGACTATGCGCGCCTTGAAACCGAAATCTTGACGTCGATGGAATCGTCCTACGAATTCATGCGCGAGATCGGCACCGGCATTGCGCATCACTTCGGCGCATTCGGCTGACGCACACCGTTCGACACACGCGGTGGTCCTGCTGGCGGCGCGCGAGGTTCTCCGCCTTGCGCGGATCACCGCGTCAACTTCCCTTTGCGGGATCGTGACGGTTTCAGGTCTCCGGCCCGGAGCGTGAAGACCTCGGCTTCGTTGTCTTCCGTGTCGAGCCATAAGAAGGGCAAGTCTGGCCGCGCCGCTTCGAGCTTCCTCTTTCCAGTCCCGACTTCGACGATGAGAGTTCCGTTGGGCGCCAGGCGGCTGCCGGCACTGTCAAGAATACGGCGGACGAGGTCGAGACCATCGGCGCCGCCGAGATGCGCGATCTGCGGCTCGGCCCGATACTCCGGCGGAAACGCCTCGACGGCCTTCGCGCTTACGTACGGCGGATTCGAGATGATGAGATCGTAGGCGCCGGAAGGAAGCCCATCGAAGAGATCGGTCTTGAAGGTGCGAACACGCGCCTTCAGCCGATAGTCGCGGACGTTGCGATCGGCGACCGCGAGCGCATCGTCCGAAATATCGCATGCGTGAATTTCCGCGGCCGGGAATGCCTCAGCGGCGAGGATCGCGAGACACCCCGAGCCCGTGCAAAGATCGAGCACGCGATTGATGGCCATCGGATCGGGAACGATCGCTGCAAGATGATCCTGCGCCAGGAGTTCTCCAATAAGCGAGCGCGGAACGATCACGCGGTCATCGACATAAAACCTGCGGCCCTGGATGTAAGCCGCATTCGTCAAATAGGCGGCGGGCTTGCGCGTTTCGATACGCTTTGAAATGATGGCGGCAACGGCCTGGCGTTCTGTTGCGGTCAGCCGCGCGTCGAGCCAGGGATCGATGTTGTCGATCGGCAGGTCAAGCGTCGCTAGGACCAGAAAAGCGGCTTCGTCAACGGCGTTCGTGGTGCCGTGACCGTAGACGAGCTTGGCGCGCGTCATCGACGTGACGGCGTATCTCAGCCAATCGCGAACTGTTATCAGCTCGTCAGGCAGGCCTCGTTCGTCGTTCTTTGTCATGGTTTTCGGGTCTGGATCGCACGTGCGCTGGAGCGTTATTGCGGACTACGTGTTGCAGCCTGCGTGCAGCTTAGCAAGGTCATGCGGCGCAATGCGTGAAGATCAACTGGAAAGGGCCCGCCTTGCGGCGAGCCCCGTTGTCTTCCGAAATAAAATCTCGCTGCCCGGGACCATTGTCCCACGTGCACCGCTTCAGGCGTACGCCGGAAGCTCGTTGAAGCCGATCAGGCGGCGCTGACTTTCGTCCCACAATTTCAACCGCGCACATTTGATGCTGTCGCGCAATGTGAGCCGATTGATCGACTTCAGTTCGGGACTGGCGGCAAGGCAGTCGTGGAGCCGGTAGTTCGGGATCATGCTGTTCAAGTGATGAATGTGGTGTAGACCTATGTTGCCGGTGAACCAGTTCAGCACCCTGGGCATTTTATAGTAGGACGATCCGAGGAGTGCCGCGACCTGGAAGTCCCAGCCCTCGGCTTTGTCCCAGGTCGTCTCCTCGAACTGATGCTGAATGAAGAACAGCCAACCGCCCGTAGCCGACGCAATGTGTAGAACCGGCAATCCGACCCAAAGCACGTTGGAAAAGCCGAAGATATAGATGAGCGGCAGATAGAACGCGACGAGCCCGATGTTCAATCCGACGACGCTGCGCCACGTGTCGCGCGGCGGCAGAGCGTGAAGCCAAGGCAGTCTCTGAAGGATGACGAAATAAGCCGGTACGCCGAGCCCAAAGAGAAAAAGCGGATGCCGGTAGAGCCTGTAGCGCAGCTTCCTTAGCTTGGAGAGCTGAAGATATTCACGGACAGTAATGGTGTCGATGTCGCCGGCGCCGCGGCGGTCGAGATTGCCTGACGATGCATGATGATGCGCATGTTCGCGCCGCCAGACCGCATATGGCGCGAACGTCAGCACGCTCATACATCTGCCGACAAAGTCGTTGGCCGTACGCGAGGCGAAGAATGAACCGTGGCCGCAATCGTGCTGGATGATGAAGGCGCGGACCAGCAGGCCGGCTGCGGGCAGCGCCAGAAGCAGCGTCGCCCAATAAGCGGATTCGACCGTCGCAAACATCGCGCCGATGACGACGACGAGAGGTACCAACGTCGTGATCAATTGGCGTACGGCAAGCTTCGGCACCGAGCCGCGATATTTCTGACAATGTGCAGCAAGGCGGCGGACGCGCTGCTTTTGCGTCTCGGGCATCGGATCGGAACCGATGACCTGCGCTGGACGCGGCTCACGTGCGAGAATGTCGACGCGGCTCTCTGCATGAAGCGGTTGCTGAATTCTCAAGTTCAAGGCTTGGGTCCCCCAGGAGTGGAATCGAATGCCGTCCGCCGATCGGCGTCGCGTAGCATATTCCACTCGTTTCGGGAAACTGAGTCGATGCCATTTGCGTCAGAAATGCGTGTGTTGTGGCGCGTTTTGCTCTGTGTCGCATGAAATAACGGACACGTGGCGCCAGCAATCGAAAAAAGAGGGCCGACAATCGCCGGCCCCCTCCATTTTCGAAAATGCGTCACGTCTGGTCCGAAGCCTCAGTAATGCTGGGCCCAGACCTCGACGATCGCCGAGCCCTTGCCCTTGGCGGAGGCGTCGAAGAAACGCGACCGGTACTTGGCTTCGATGTGATCGATGGGCTGGCGCCTCTCGCCTTTCAGATCGATCGGTCCATAAGTACCGCCTGCGTCGACGCGCGTACGCACCGGTATCGTCTCTTCCACGCCATCGGAATAGACGACCTTGACTTCGTTCAAGGTGATGGCGCGATCACGAACCGTGACGCGAATTCGCCTGAAGCCGCCTTCGTTGCTTCCGACAGGAATGGAGTCCTTGTCGAAGCCGACGAAGCCTGCCGTGTGTGCTCCAAGTAGCACCCAGCCCTGATTGTACTTCCGGCCTTCGCCGTGGGGTCCAAGCCAGCCTGGCGCATATTTGCCGAAGATTTCGACCCGCGCTTGGCCGTTGAAGTTCGGCCGCGAGCGGTAGACCATCTGGATCTCTTTGATGAACCGGTCTCCTCGCAGGTCGATCCAACCTGTACGAGAATTTTTCGGGATGTCGGCATCAATGGCAAGCGTGTCGCTTTCGCCGTTGTTGTAGACGACCTTCAGTTCGTTGATGTGAATGTCGTTGTCGAGAATGCGTAGCCGGATCTTCGCGAACTTACCGACTTCGTTGCCGACGCGGATGACGTCGCGATCGGTTAGGAAACCGACGTACTGCGCGCCGAACAAAACGTCTCCGCCGGCGGTTTCTTGACCGGGCGCCGTTTGCGTCGGTTCGGGAACCGTTGGCCTTACGGGCATATCGCTCGAGACCTCCGAGTCCGAACTGCTCGATGGCCGCGACGGTCGTGGCGATGAAGTCGTGTACGAGCCGCCGCCTCGTCCGGAGCGGTCCATTCTGCGTCCTTCACCGTCCTGGATCCCGATCACCTGCAGGCGCCCGCGGCCGGGGCCCGGTTCCTGCGTGATGTTGATCTGGTCGATAAAACGGCTGTCGGGCGTTTCATTGATTGGACGGCTGCGCTCGCCCCAATACATATCGATCTGGCGATCTTCGTTATGAACCGTGCCATCGCTGTAGACGATCTGGACCCGCTGCAGATCGAACAACTTGCCCATCGCGTTTTTGACGCGAATACCTTTGTAGGCTCCCTTCGCCTGTCTAACATCGATCGTAAATCGATCGAGTGACAGGTCGACGTCTTGTTCGGAAATGATAATGAGCTGATCACGGCTATCGGAATAGTTATGGTGATAATGCCGATGGTGTCTGTAGCGAGCCTCAGCGCTCGTCCAGACGCTTGTCGCCAACACGGCGCACAGCCCCAATAGCAAACTACGAAACATTAAACGCACCCCTCCGCTGACCTGACGCGTGCCCCTCAGCGAGCGGCACTCTAGCGGCACGGAATGGAAAAGGCAGCGAAGAGACCAATCCGGAAACTTTAGCGGCGGCCTATGGTGTGAATCTGCAACATAAACTTACGGCGGATCCGTATGGGCGTTGTGTAATGGGCCTTGGCATAAGCTTTCAGCCTGCGTTTTTTTTCCACAGGGGCGATCCGGCATTCGCCGCGTGAAGGGGTGTAGGCCGCAATCCCTGATCGTCAGTTCGACCGCTTTATATCGGGACCGCCCCAGCGGCTGCCTCGCCTATTCAAAGGCGAGCAACTGAAATTTTAGAAACATTATTTAAGGTATGTGCGTGTTGGTCTCCGCGCACGAGGATTGGCAGCTTATCGTTGTACTGGGTTCGGGACTTAAAAAATGCCGTTCAATTGAGGCCTCGTTATGCGTGACATCAACAGCGGCGCCATAGTCTTCAACTTATCTGGTGGCGCAATCCTGATTACTGTTTTCGCCTATATGGGATTTGCGTTCTTTCATACCGATATCGTTGCGCCATGCACGGCGCGCTATCCCGCCGGCAAGCAGTTTGCGCTCGACAGCCAACGCGGCAATCTCCTCACACCGATCGAATTGCAAGGCCGCGCCGGGTCACGCGAGTGGGGGATTTTGACAAACGCTCAGATACTCGGTTCTGGCGCCGGCAACGACGCCGTCATGCAAGTCAGCCTTGCGTCGACCGATGTCGACGATGAGACCGCGCGCAACGGCGTCGGCTTCACCTGGCAATCTGCCGAGCTCGCAAAAGCAACCTCTGCGTGCCTGTCCTATCGGGTATTTCTGCCAGCCTCGTTCGCCTTTGCCAAACCAGGTTACTTGCCCGGTCTCTACGCCGCTTCTGACATCGCCGAACTCGATGCCAAGACGCCATCGGACGGCTACGTTGCGCGAGTCGGATGGGCCCAGGGCGGCGGCAGCGGCGTCGAGGTTCGTTCAGTCGGCGCTGGTACTTTGTGGCAAGGCGCGACGGTGGAGTCAGGACCATGGCCACTGGGACGTTGGGTCCCCGTGGAGCAGGAGATCGCACTCAATTCGAAAGGCGCCGGGGACGGCATATTGCGACTCTGGATCGACGGAAAATTGCGGATCGAAAACCGCTCATTGGCACTCAAATCGGATTCGAGCCCAGGCTTTTCCGGCGTCGTGGCGGACATTGGCTACGCGCATTCGGCGGGCGATCCGGTCACTCTGAAGGTGTCGCCGTTTGTTGTACAATGGCAATAGTCGCGGCCTGAGGCCTTTATTCAGCCCAATCAAAGCGTTGCAATTCGGCCATTAGCGCTTGCCAAGAAGGCACAGATTGACAACAAAACGCGAATCACGTCGCCCGCGCACTTGAAACGGTTGCGACTGTGAGCTGTATTGAGAGCCTAGAGCTTCAGCGCCGTCCCACATCCCCCAAATGGCGCAAGTTCTATTTCGCCCGCGGTCTCCCCCGACCGCGGGTTTTTTTGGCCGGATGGGTGCCAATTGCACTCTCTAGGACTGGTCTGACGGCTGAAAGCCCGCGGCCTTTGCCTCGTCTTCGCTACAGAACCAGCGCTCGCCTCTTTCCGTGCGGACTTTGGCGCGCCCATAATCGGCAAACCAAGGCAATTCGTATTGCTTGGACGAGGCGCGCACGAGTCCCTTGATCGGGCAACCGTCCGGCGCGTCGCGCTTCGCATCGGCCCAGGCATGTTCGCGCCACTCCTGCGGTCGTGCAACTTCGCCCTGCCAGATACCGGCTTTGGCGTTTCGTGCCTCATCCTCTTCGCTGCTCAGCGAATTGAAGAAAGAGCTCGTCGCGAACACGTGGCCGTTTCGCACGAGTTCAGCTGCGACGTCTTTGGTTCCGTCGATAACGCATCGGGCCAGGACGTAACCAGATTCGCCCTTGCCGGACGGCGTGCAGGTTACGGCCTTGCGGCGAACGATCTTGCGGAGACCGGCGCGCGCTGCGGCGGCGCATCCCCAGCGACGGCCGTTCGAACGATAGCAGGGTTGACTAGGCGCCGGCGCCTCGACGCCATCGAGACGCACGAGCTTTCCGCCGACGCGCATCAGATCGCCGGTTATTGCCGTGGCTCTGCCGGAAATTTCCGACGCGGTGGGTGCGGTTCCGGGCGTAATCTTTGCAACGGCAACGCCATCCGCGCTTCTGAGGATCGGTCCGCCCAAATAGATGAGCCCCAAGACGGTTGCAGCCCCGATGACGTGTTTCGATTTGACAGGCAGCTTGCGCGCGACGTCGGGCATTGCCCGGATCTTGTCGCGCGCCACATTCGCCGGACCCCGCGCGGCATCGACTAACGGGCCGGCGACGCGGCTCAGCGCATCGGAAAGCACGGCCATTGCGAACTTGGACCAGCGCGTCGCGGCATAGAAGACGGCGACGAGCAGGTCGAGCAACGCTGACCCAATGAAAGATAAGAACTTTGAAAATTGCGAACCGGCAAATGCAGCGCCGGCACGGCCGGCGTCAACGCCGGCGTCGCGTGCGTGCTTGACCTTTTCCAGTGCCGCAACACGCACATCCTCGACACGGCGCTGGCGATCGGCGCGGCGAACGAGAATCGTTGTCCGCACGTATTCGCGCCACTCGAAGCCTTCGCTGCGTCTGCGCCAGCCGAACATCAAGTTTCTCCCAGCGTGATTCGCGTTCGATCATTCTGGAAAGAATGATGGCAGACCTTTGTCGCAAACGTGGGCGCTACCCTGCGATTGCGCGTCTGATGCGGAATTGCGAGGCGCGTCAGTGGTATCCCTCGCCCTGGCGCACCTTGCCCCGGAACGTCCAATACACAAAAATCGTATAGCCAAGGATGATTGGCAGCAGCAGCAAGGTCCCAACCAGCATGAACATCTGTGAGCTGGGGGCTGCGGCCGCCTGCCAGACGGTGAGCGAGTCGGGCACGAGATACGGCACGTTCGAAATCAGAAGACCAAGCAGCCCGAGCAGAAACAGCGCGACCGCCGATATGAACGGCTGCGCATCGAAGGAGATGTTTTCTATGCCTTGCCAGCAGTATCGCGCCGCAGCCAAAGTCAGCAATGGAATTGGTGCAAGATAGAGGATATTGGGCCAAGCGAACCAGCGTTCCGCGATACGCGGTACCGAGTAGGGCGTCCAAAGGCTGATGGCGACAATCGACGCCAGCATGAGCATCAGTGCCGGTTTGGCGGCATTCCTCGCCCAGTCTTGCAAGTCGCCGTCGGTCTTGTAGATCAGCCACGTTGTGCCGAGCAGTGCGTACGCGGCGACAAGCCCCAAGCCGCAAAATAGTGCAAACGGCGTCAGCCAGTCGAACGTACCACCGGCGAAGTGCTGGTCTTGAACGGTAATGCCTTGCAGAAGCCCGCCAAGCACGACGCCTTGCGCGAAGGTGGCGACAAGCGCGCCCCACGCGAACGCCAAATCCCAGAACTCGTTCTTGGGTTTCGACACCCATCGGAATTCGAACGCGACGCCGCGGAAGACCAGGGCCAGCAGCATTACGATGATTGGAATATAGAGCCCCGACATGATGATGGCGTAGGCCTTCGGAAAAGCGACGAACAATCCGGCGCCGCCCATGACGAGCCACGTCTGATTGCCGTCCCAGAACGGCGCGATGGTGTTCATGATCACGTCGCGCCGTTCTTCCCGCGGCTCGACATGAAAGAGAATGCCAAGGCCAAGCCCGAAGCCGTCAAGGATGACGTAGAGCGTCACGGCGACTGCGAGAATTGCGGCCCAGACGAGCGGCAGCCAGTATGCTAAAAGATCCATGAGTTACTTCCCTGGTCTCAAGGCGCTACGGGTGGCTTCCTGCGCAGCGGCGAGGGGCCGCGATCCGAGAGTATCTTCCGGATGGGTATCGGGCTCGATGGCCTTTCCTTCGGGGCCTTTCTCGATCAACCTGTTGATGTAGAGAATGCCCATCGAGAAAACGCTCGAATAGATGAGCACGAATAGGATGAGCGAGGTCAGCACCGCACCAAAGGCGACGGGCGACACCGCATCGACGGTCCGCAATACGCCGTAGACGACATAGGGTTGCCGTCCGGTCTCAGTCACCCACCACCCGCAAATGATGGCAATGAACCCGAGCGGCCAGGCATACGTCAGCGGCTGCAAAAACCAGGTCGCATCGAAGAGCTTGCGCCGCCACCACAGGAAGGCGCCGATGGCGCCGATGGTGATCATCAGAAGCCCAATGCCGACCATCCCACGGAAGGCGAAGAAGACCGGCAACAGTGGCGGCCGGTCCTCGGGCTTGAAGTCCTTCAGGCCTTTGAAAAGCCCATTCGGATCATGCCTGATGATCAGACTGCCGAGGTTTGGTATCGCCAATTCCAAATGGTTGGTCTCGGCCTTTGCATCGGGCCAGGCAAAAAGTATGAGAGGCGCGGGCTTGCTGCCATCCCAGTGCGCTTCCATTGCGGCGACCTTGGCCGGCTGATGTTCCGCCGTATTGAGGCCGTGCTGGTCGCCGATAAAGAGCTGCAATGGCGCGAGAATTGCAACCATGCCGAGCCCCATCCGTATCATGGTCTTCGCTTCTTGTTCGAAACGCTTCGCAACAAGATAGCGCGCTCCGACCGAGAGCACGACGAGCGATGTCGTCAGATACGCCGCCGTAAACATGTGCGCGAAACGGTACGGGAAACTCGGATTGAAGACGATTTCGTACCAGCTGAGCGGATAGGCGATGCCGTCTCTCATCTCATATCCCGTCGGCGTCTGCATCCAGCTGTTGGCGGAAAGAATCCAGAAAGCCGAGAGCGACGTGCCGACCGCCACCAGGATGGCCGAAAGCACGTGCAGATTCGGCGGCACGCGCTTCCAGCCGAACAGCATGATGCCGAGGAACGTGGCTTCCAGAAAGAAGGCCATCATCACCTCGTATCCGAGAAGCGGGCCGATGATATTGCCCGCGACCACGGAAAAGCGGCTCCAGTTCGTCCCGATCTGATAGGACAGCACGATGCCGGAGACGACGCCCATGGCGAACGATACGGCAAAAATCTTCGTCCAGAAGCGCGCCAGGCGATGGAAATGATCCTGTCCGGTCATCCGCCAGCGCACGAGCAGCGTCGCGATGAACGCGGCCAAGCCAATCGTGAAGCTCGGGAAGATGATATGAAAGGTGATCGTGAAGCCGAACTGGATGCGCGCCAGCATGATGGCATCGACGTCCATAAGGGAAGTCCTCCTGAGACTCGAAGCGGGACCGCATCATGCAGCGATCCGATCGGCCCGTCGAGGCACCCCGGCGGCGTTATGCCAAAGAAATCAGTTGCCTTGCGCGATCTGCGGGTCCGGGAGAGACCAAAGCCGGATGACGCCATCCTGGCCGCCTGTAACCAGCGTGCGGCCATCGTTAGTGAAGGTCAGCACTGTGGCGCCGGAGCCGATGCCGTTGAGGGACCAGAATGAGTGCGGCCGCTTCAGGCTTCTAAGCCGCACCACACCGTCCTCGGACGCTGACGCCAAAAGGTCGTCATAGCTCGAAAACGCCAGCGCGGTGATGCGCGTGTCATGTCCGCTGAGCGTGCGTTGCACGCGATACGAATTGACCGACAGCAGCTTGATTGTGCCGTCGAGGCTACCGGCCGCCAGCGTCGCGTCGTCGGGCGAGAAGGTTAACGCCGAAAGAAAATCGGAGCTGTTGCGATACGTACGCCGTGTCTCGCGTGTGTCGAGATTCCACAACCGGACGGTGCGGTCGGCGCTGCCTGATGCGAGCCAGTGGCCTGAGTGATCGACGGCGAGAGCTTGTACCGCGCTTTCATGACCTTCGAGCAGCGCTGCCGGTTGGCTTTCCGACGACGTCTCCCAGAGCGCCACGGTCCAGTCGTGGCTGGCGGCCGCAATACGATCCTCCGAGCCGATGAACGCCGCCGCCCAGATCCGCGCGTCGTTGCGCTTGAAGCGGTAGAGCCGTTGCTTCGTGTCGAGATCGTAGAGAGCGACGGTGCCGTTGGCGTGTCCGGTAATGGCGCGATTGTTGCGCACCACCAGCGACGTCGCGGGTCCGTCTTCGAGCGCTATCGTGCCTTTTGCGTCGTGCGTATCGAACGACCAGAGTTTGAGTTCAGGCTGGCGCGACGTCGTGACGATCAAGCGGCCGTCGCCAGTGAGGCTTAAGCTTTCGACCGGGCCGTCGTATGCCTTGATCTCGGCGGATTCCGTCAGTGACAGATCGACGTTTGCGGTGGTGGTCGAAATGGCGCCGGTGGTGATGCCAGCCGTGCCCGGAACAGCGAGAATTCGCGCCAACCGGTCATGGAATGCGATCACGACGCCAGCCAATGCCATCGCAACAATGAGCTTGGTCCTGAGGCCACGCGTCAGCGGGCGGCTTCGCGATACGTCCGGTTTCGGTCGCAGCCGTGGTTTCGAGCGCAGTTTTTCTGCCGCCACTCGCGGTGGCGGAAGCGCTAAAATCTTGTCGGGCGCTTTGGCCTTTTCAGGCTTCGGCTTTTCGACCTTTGGTTTTTCGAGTTTGGGTTTCTCGACTTTCGACTTGTCGGCGGTCGGCGATTTCTTCGCAACGACCGGCGGCGGCGAAGAAGGCGGCCCGTTCGAGAGCGGCTTCTTCAGCGCGTCGACAAAATCGAGAAGGCCGCCTTTCGGGCCGGGTGCATCCGGTGGCGGTGGAACCGCACCAGCGGTAATTGGCTCAGCCGCACGCTGCGCCTGATCCCGGCGGCGGCGTACTTCCGTCTTTTCCTTGAAGCGCTGGAGGATGCCGGGCTTTTCAGGCTCCGGCGCCAGCAAAGTGGCGCGCCATGCCGCGACCGATTTTGGCCGACTGTCGACGGCGAGCGCCAGGGCTTGCTGGATGGCGTCGAGGAACGAGGCGCGATAACCGCCGAGCGCCGCTTCGCGAACCGGCACCATCTCGTCCTTCAGCATACGGGACGGTGAATCGGGCGGCCGCTTGCCTGTGACGGCGTGATAAAGCGTCGCCGCAAAGGCGTAGATGTCGGTCCACGGACCCTGCTGACGGCTCGTCTCGGCGTACTGCTCGTAAGGGCTGTAGCCGGGCTTGACGAGGGCCGACACGGTTTTGGTTTTTGAATGCGCGGCGATGTCGCTGCGCGCTGCACCGAAATCGATCAGCACCGGATCGCCGGCGCTGCGGATGATGATGTTGTCGGGCGCAATATCACGATGCAGGAAGTCGGCTTTGTGAATTGTTTCGAGTGCGTCGAGCAGCGGCGCGACGATCGCGTCGAGTTCTTTCTGCCGCGGCGCGCGCCCCAGCGTCTTCAGCCACGACTTGAGGCTCTGACCTTCCTCGAAATGCAGCACCATGTAGGCGGTGTTGTTCGCCCGGAAAATCCGATGCACCTTGACGATGTTGCCGTGATTGAACCGCGCGAGCGTCTGCGCCTCGTCTTCGAAACGATCGAGTCCCCAGTTGTAGTCGCTTGTGCAACCGTTCGACCGGGGCGTCGCCTTGAGGTTTTGTGACCTCACCGCGAAGTCGCTCGGGAAATACTCCTTGATGCTGACCTTGCGCGACAGTGCTGTCTCATCGGCGAGATAAGTGACGCCGAAGCCGCCCGCGCCGAGGACGCGCACGATTTTATAATCGCCCGCAAGCTCAGTGCCGTCAGGTAAAGCGACAAGCTGCGTCATGGTCCCCGTGCGCGATTGTTCCGTGCGCTTCGGTTATGTGTCCCTGATGCCAGACCGTTGACGGCCCGCCAGCCTGAATCTCGTATTCTCCGCATTGCCCGCATGCCGGAAGAATGTGGCGGCTCGACGGGCGATGAACCCAAGATGAATAAATCCCGAATGTGTCTCTTTCCGGCCATGTTACCGCCGCCATCAATAAGCCAAATCGCAACAGCGCGACCGGGACACGAATCATGACGCACGCGCGTCGGCTGAAATTTGCAAACGTGATGGCAATTACGTCGATTCTGCTTGCAGTAGCAGTCTTGACTTCTCCGGCTTATGCCTTCGACACGGTAAGTGCACGAGAGATCAGCGAGACGCTTACGAAAATTTCGACCGCCGCGATTTTCGAAGGCTATCGCGCCGCTCCGGCGCTGATGCTTGGTCTCGCTCTCGCAATCGGATTTCCGATGCTTACCCTCTTGGCGCGAATCACTCGGCCTCTGACCCGTTCCCGCGACGCGACTCGCCGCTATAGGCCGGGGCGCGATAAAGATTTAGACGCCAAAATCGCAACAGCAACGAATGGTCGCGGCGGTCACCCGTTCGTCGAGATCGAGGCCGGCGGTACGGGCATGCGCTGTGCCATTCAGCGCGATATGCTGCGCATCGGCCGCGAGGATGATAACGACATTCGCATCCCGAACGGTTCAATCCACCGCTATCACGCCGCAATCCATCGCGAAGAATATGACGACTGGCACATAACGGATCTTTCGGGCGTCGAAGGCAATGGGCTCATCGTCAACGGCCGGCGCTGCTGCGAGGCCCGCCTCACCGACGGCGATCTGATCCAGCTTGGACCTGGCCGGCTTCGCTTTCGAGACGGCTTCGCCTGACGCGCCGCTTTGCCGACACTTGTCCCAGGTTCGTATCCATGCGTTTGCGTGACATCGCACTTTTCCCGGCACGGGGTGGCTCGTGCCTTTCAAAGCATGAGGAGACGGTAGCATGGCCATCGAGCGGCGCGAGACGACTGCCGGCAATGAGGCAAAAGGCATGAAGGCGCACAAATTTCTTGGTTCCCTGAAAGATGCGCTTATGGCCGCCGGCCGCGAAGATACCGCCGTGCCACCGGCGGTGCCGCCAGCCCTGCCGGCCAATGGTGCGAGCGACGACAAGATTGCCGTTCCGGCGCCTGCGAAGCCCGCGAGCCCGAGCGCCGAAGAAGCGGCTCGCTTGGCGCGCCTTGAACCGGCGCCGAAAATTGAAAATGCCCAGCCGTCCGCTGTTGTCGAACTCGACTCCCCACCGACGACCCGTGTCGTCCGCCCGGCCGGTAAAAAGGTTGAAAAGCTCGAAGAGGCTGAAGCCCCGCCTCGCACGGTGCTGGTACGAGGACGGCAAAAAATCGCGCATAGTGCCTTTGAACGCGACCCCGCGGTCGGCTTCCTGGTCCTTGTCGGCGGCCCTGGTCTCGGGTCATTCCGCCCGATCTTCGAAGGCAATAACACCGTTGGCCGGTCAACTGAAAATCGCATCCCGCTCGATTTCGGCGATGACGCGATCTCAAACGAGGCTCAGGCCTACATTCGCTACGATTCGAATGATCGGTCTTTCCTCTTTGTACCAAACCTTGCTAAAACCAACGTCGTCTCCGTGAACGACAAGCGCCCGACGGGTCCTGTGCCGTTGCAGCCGATGGACGTCATCACGATCGGACGCACGCAGGTCGCGTTCCTGCCGTTCTGCGGGGCCGACTTCGACTGGTCCGAGATATCCGAAACCTAAGGATCGAATGCCGCCGTTCGAGCATGCTGTCGCCGCAACGCGCGGAGCCCGCGACTATCAGGAAGACACCGCTGCCTTCTGGCCGGATGGCGGCGAGGCCGTGCGTTTGTCGAGCGACGGTCCGAGCTATGATCAGGGCGGCTTTGCCGTTCTCGCGGATGGCATGGGCGGTCACGCCGGCGGCGCCGTTGCAAGCCGCATGGTGTGTGAGAATTTTCTCAAGTCCGCCGCCGATCATTCGGGCTCCGTCACCGACCGTTTAATGGCTGCGTTACGTGCAGCGAACGGCGCCATCGCCGCGAAGATCGAGGAAAGCCCGCTGCTCGCCGGCATGGGGTCGACGCTGGTCGGCACGGCCTTCGGCGCAAGCGGCGTGGAATGGGTCAGCGTCGGCGACAGTCCGCTGTTTCTCTTTCGTCGCGGTGAGGTCGCCGTGCTGAACGAAGACCACTCACTTGCTCCCGAACTCGACCGTCTCGTTGCGGAAGGGCGGCTGACAGAAAAGGAAGCGCGTCGCGATCCGCGCCGTCACATGCTGCGTTCGGCCGTGACCGGAGAAGAGATCGACCTCATCGATGTCTCGCGCCAGCCGCTGGCGCTCGAAGCCGGTGACTACGTGGTGCTCGCTAGCGACGGCATCGCGACGCTGGAGCCGGCCGAACTGGCTCGCGTAATCCAAGGCTATGCGACGGACGGCGCGGCCGCGGTCGCCAACGCCATTATTCGTGCGATCGAAGCACTGCGCGAACCCTATCAGGACAACGCCACCGTGCTCGTCGTCAGACCGGTTGCGTGAAGCAATCGGCGTTCATTGTCTTAGGCTCAATTTGATCGCGGCGGATATCCGGCGAGAGCCGGTCTAGCTTACGGAAATGTATGCCCGCCGTCAGAAACCGGCAAAGGGCTTCAGGTATTTACCCCTGCTCAACGGTTGTCATAACCGTGAAAAGCGAAGGAGAAATACATATGATTTCCAAGATTCTCAGTGGCGCACTGCTCGCCGGCTTCATGTTGTCCGTCGCGGCTCCGATCGTGGCTGTTGCCGCCGATGCTCCGAAGACGAAAGCAGATTGCAAGAAAGCGAAAGACATGAAGTGGGACAAGACGACGAAGTCTTGCGTGAAAAAGTAAGCTCAACCCATTTCAATTGCACCGAAGCAGCGGGTCCGCAAACCCGCTGCTTTTTTTTGCGGGCAAGCCTAGCTCTGCGACACCAGCGAAAACGCCGCGTCTCATTTGTCGAGCTTGCGAGGCCAGTTCTTTTGCGCAATGGCGAAGATAATCACGATGAATGTCGCAAGCCGCGCAAGATAGAAGAACGGCTGGTGTTCATCGGAGATATGGCCGAGGCTAAGGGCAAGACGCGTCAGCGCGTCCATCGCGAATGCCACGGAAAACCAAAGAAACAAACTGTCGCGTGACTGTCGCCAGAAGCGCAGGAAGAAGAGTGCCGCAACAAGCGATGCCGTTGCGGCCGCGCCAAGCATCACCGGATTGAGCTCTGTCGTCATTCCGTATCCCATATGAGACCATAAAGGAGAACCGCCATCGACAGGAGCACGGTGGCGTTGCGCCAGAGCGATAAGTCGATATCGGCGGGAAGGATCAGCTTGTCGACGACCAACAGCAAATTGTTGATCGTCAGTCCAACAAAGCAAAGTCCGCTCCACAGCAGGAGCCGGTATCCGCCGCGGCGGTAGCCTTGCAGCAGAAGGTAGGCGCAAGTCAGCGCGGTCAGGGCACATAAGCCATAAATGATCGCAGCCATCACGAGCGCTCCTTCCGAATTTTGAAGGCATCGGCAAATTCTCGGAGCCGGCGCGGCTTTGTATGGATCAAGTTCGTCACCTGAATGAGATGGCGAGAATAGGTGTCGGCGAGACGGTCGACCATCTGGCGCTGCTCGTCGGACTGTCCCGCGAAGCGGTAGAGATGGTCGTTGCAGTGGAGGAGTCCGTCGGTGCAGAGACGATCAAGCACATTCGCGGCATCGGCTTCGCTGATATACAACCGCTTCGCGGCGGCCTCGGCCGTCCAAGTCTCTTCGGGATTTCGGCGGAGCAACAGCAGTGCCTCGAGCTGAGCAATCGAATCGATATGCCTGAGGATGAAGTCACGGAGGTTCTCAGGGATTAGGTCATCCGCCAATGGGACGAAGTCCTCCTCGGGCAAGTGCTAGAAGGCGGGCCAAAGTGGCAATCGAATGCTTTAACTTGCCATCCCCATCAATGGCCGCGCAAGTCCGGTTGCCGCGTTTCCGCCATTCGCGGGTCTGTTCCGGGCTGCATCGAGAGTTTCCAGCTCATCGCCCCAGGGCAGAGGCAACTCCCTTCCCGTGCCACCGTTCCTGCCAGATCGCTCTGGCGTCGGATTTTTTGGCGCAGGTGCTTGGCGCGCCCCTCACGACAGTCCAATATCCCGCCGCCCCGGCTCGTCCGCCCGCCAACTGCAATCCCCTGGAGGAAAATACCTGTGGCCGTGAAGTCTGACATCGAAATTGCGCGCGAAGCAAAATTAAAGCCGATCGCTGATGTGGCAGCCAAAATGGGCGTGCCGGCTCAGGCGCTCGTCCCCTACGGTTGGACCAAGGCCAAGCTTACCTTCGACTACATTAACCAGATCCAGGGAAACAAGGACGGCAAGCTGATCCTCGTTACGGCCATCAGCCCAACGCCGGCCGGCGAAGGCAAGACGACGACTTCGGTCGGCCTCGGCGACGGCCTGAACCGCATCGGCAAGCGCGCCATCATCGCACTTCGTGAACCGTCGCTCGGCCCCTGCTTCGGCAGCAAAGGCGGCGCGGCGGGCGGCGGCTACGCCCAGGTTGTGCCGATGGAAGATATCAACCTGCACTTCACCGGCGACTTTCACGCCATAACGAGCGCCCACAATTTGCTGTCGGCGCTGATCGACAATCATATCTACTGGGGCAATGCCCTTGGCATCGACGAGCGCCGCGTCACCTGGAAGCGCGTGCTCGACGTCAACGATCGCGCGCTCCGCTCGATCGTGAACTCGCTCGGCGGCGTCTCGAACGGCTTTCCGCGCCAGGACGGCTTCGACATCACGGTTGCCTCGGAAGTGATGGCCATTTTCTGTCTGTCGAAGGATTTGAAGGATCTCGAGAACCGCCTCGGCAATATCATCGTCGCCTATACGCGAGACAAGAAACCGGTCCGCGCCCGCGAGTTGAAAGGTGACGGCGCCATGACGGTTCTGCTGAAGGATGCGCTGGCGCCGAACCTCGTGCAGACGCTCGAGAACAACCCCGTCTTCGTTCACGGCGGGCCGTTTGCCAACATCGCGCATGGTTGCAATTCGGTGCTGGCGACGAAAACGGCTCTGAAGCTTGCCGATTACGTGGTGACCGAAGCCGGTTTTGGTGCCGACCTCGGGGCCGAGAAATTCTTCGACATCAAGTGTCGCAAGGCCGGCATCGCACCATCCGCCGTCGTCATCGTTGCGACGGTCCGCGCTCTGAAGATGCACGGCGGTGTCGCCAAGGATGATCTGAAGGCTGAGAACGCGGCCGCTGTTGCAAAAGGTTGCGACAACCTGAAGCGTCACATCGAGAACGTCAACAAGTTCGGCGTTCCGGCTGTCGTCGCGGTCAACAAATTCATCACCGACACAGACGCGGAAGTCGCGGAAGTCCAAAAGGCCGCCGAGAGCATGGGAACAAAGGCGTTCCTGTGCACGCACTGGTCCGACGGTGGCAAAGGCACCGAGCAACTCGCCCACCACGTCGTCAAGGTCATCGATGAGGGTAAGGCGAACTTCAAACCGCTTTATCCCGACGACATGAAGCTGCGTGACAAAGTGAAGACGATCGCACAGGAAATCTACCGCGCCGCGGATATCTCTTGCGATGCCACCGTCGAAAGCCAGTTCAGGGATTTCGAAGCCGCCGGCTTCGGCCATTTTCCCGTTTGCATGGCGAAGACGCAGTATTCGTTCACGACCGACCCGACGAAGCGCGGCGCGCCGACGGGTCACATCGTGCCCATCCGCGAGTTGCGGCTGTCGGCCGGCGCCGAGTTCATCGTTGTCGTCACGGGCGAGATCATGACGATGCCGGGCTTGCCGCGCGTGCCATCTGCTGACTCGATCCACCTGGACGACAAGGGCCAGATTCAAGGCTTGTTCTAGGGCGCCTGCCTTACCGAGGACGAAAGAAGAATGACCTATGCCGTGGCGCTCAGGCTCGAGCACGGCTTGGTGTTCGCGGCAGACACGCGCACCAATGCCGGCATCGACAATATTGCGCAGTACCGCAAGCTGCAGCTCTGGTGCATCGAGGGCGATCGCGTCCTCGTGCTCTTGGGCTCCGGCAATCTCGCGCTGACGCAATCTGTTGTCAGCCTGCTCGATGAGGCCATGGCGGCGGAGCCTAGCGAAGGCGTCGCCACACTTCTCAATGCTCCGAATATGTATCGTGCGGCGCGTGTGGTGGGTGATGCGCTCCGCGAGGGTCGGCGCATCGACGGAGCGGCGCTCGAAGCCAGCAAGCTCGGATTTTCGGCGAGCTTCATCTTCGGCGGTCAGATCAAGGGCGAGCGCCCGCGCCTGTTCCAGATCTATCCGGAGGGCAACTTCATCGAGGCAACCGACGACACGCCGTTTTTGCAAATTGGCGAACACAAGTACGGCAAGCCGATCCTCGATCGTGTGGCGCGCGCCGACATGCGCCTTGGCGAAGCGGCCAAGCTGATGCTGCTGTCGTTCGACTCGACGCTGCGATCGAACCTCTCCGTCGGCATGCCGATCGACGTGCTGATCTATGAGCGTGACTCTTTCAACGTCACGCGCGGCAAGCGGGTCGGCGCTGATGACGAGTATTTCCGCAATCTCTCGTCAGCTTGGTCCGAGGCGCTGAGGCAAGCGGTCTCGAAAATCGAGGAATTCAAGGTCTAGTCTGGAGCAATGACCCATCCGTCGGGGGCGAAGCGGCCGATTTCGCCGTTGGTGATAAAAATGGTCAGGACTTCCGGTCCTGCCTCTCGGCGTCGCCGCCGGCTATGTTGCAGTCCAGCAAAATGCGCGACAGACTTGTCTATGCATAGCGCACGAGCGTGGCGCTGCCGGCTCGCTTATCCGACTTAAGTAGGCTTAGATAGACGGACTGACGCACGGCGCCGGTTGGCCGGTGGAAGGGTGTAATGGGTCTCGCGACGCTTAAAGAGTTTTTGACGGACTGGACGCTGGAGGGCCGCACGCGCGGCGCGGTTGCGGAAACGGTCCTCGCACTGGCGGAGACAAGTACCAGACTTTCCGAGTTTGTCGGGCGCGGCGCGCTCGGTGGCAAACTGGGCCGGGTCGTCGCGCGGGCCGGAGAAAGCGACGAGCAAAAAGAAATCGACGTTGTGGCCAACAACATGATCGCCGAGGCGCTGAAATCGGCGCCGGTCGCAGCTTTGGCATCGGAAGAAGAATTACTGCCGAGAGCTTTGCAAGCCGACGCGCCGTTGCTGGTTGCGATCGATCCGTTCGACGGATCCTCGAACGTCGACGCCAACGTCTCGGTCGGTACGATCTTCTCGATCTTGCCGAGCCATCCGACGTCCTCTGGCGAAGCCGCGTTTCTTCGCCCCGGCTCTCACCAGCTTGCGGCAGGCTTCTTCGTTTATGGGCCGCAAACGGTGCTGGTGTTGACAGTCGGCACTGGCACGCACGTGTTCACCCTCGATAAGGCGACGCGCACCTACCACATGACGGCGCGCAGCGTTGCCGTGCCGCCCGAGACCAACGAGTACGCGATCAACTCGTCCAACGCCCGGCATTGGGACGAGCCCATCCGCATCTACATCCACGACTGCGAGAACGGCGCCAACGGTCCGCGCGGGCGGGACTTCAACATGCGATGGACGGGTTCGCCCGTCGCCGACATCTATCGCATCCTCAGTCGCGGCGGCATCTATCTCTACCCGGGTGACCGGCGCAAAGGTTTTCAGCAGGGACGCATTCGGCTGATCTATGAAGCCAATCCATTGAGCTGGATCATCGAGCAGGCAGGCGGGCGCGCATCGGCCGGAAAGGAACGCGTGCTCGACGTTGTGCCGGTCGCTTTGCACCAGAAAACACCGTTGATATGCGGCTCGCGCGAGGAAGTCGATCGCGTCATGCGCATCTACAGTGGTCAGGAATTCAAGGGCGAACGCTCACCGTTGTTCGGCCGCCGCGGCTTGTTCCGGGCGCTCCCATGATCGCCAGTTCCGTGTCCCCAGCAGAGAGGTATTGAGCCAAGTTCGATGTCGATCAAGCATCCAATCATTTCCGTCACCGGCTCGTCAGGCTCAGGCACAACGTCTGTCCGTCAGACCTTCGATCAGATTTTCCGGCGCGAGCACGTTAGGGCCGCGTTCGTGCAGGGCGATGCGTTCCATCGCTACGATCGCTGCGGCATGGAAAAGGCCATGGAGCTGGCGGCCAAACGCGGCAATCTGAATTTCAGTCACTTCGGCGCCGATGCCAATATGCTCGATGAACTCGAGAAGCTTTTCCGCACCTATGCCGAAAACGGCACGGGAATGACGCGCCTCTATGTCCACGATGTCGAGGAGGCGCGCGCCATCGGTGCCGCGATCGGCTCCTTCACGCCGTGGACCGAAATCGAACCGGAAACCGATCTTCTGCTTTATGAGGGCCTGCACGGCGCCGTCGTGACCGGCGATACCAACATCGCCCAGCACGCTGATCTGAAAATCGGCGTGGTGCCGGTCATCAATCTCGAGTGGATTCAAAAAATCCAGCGGGATCGTACCGAGCGCGGCTACACGACGGAAGAAGTGACGGAAGCGATTTTGAGGCGCATGCCGGACTATGTTAAGTACATCTGTCCGCAGTTCACCCAAACCGACATCAACTTCCAGAGAATTCCGACGGTCGATACGTCGAACCCCTTCGTTGCTCGCTGGATTCCGACACCGGACGAATCCATGGTTATCATCCGTTTCAAGGAGCCGCGTGGCATCGATTTCGCTTATCTCTTGTCGATGCTCCCCGACAGCTTTATGTCGCGTGCCAATTCGATCGTGATCCCCGGCAGCAAGCTCGATCTTGCGATGCAGCTGATCTTGACGCCACTCATTCTGCAGCTCGTCGAACGCCGCCGCCGCGTCTCGTGACGTGACGCTCTCGAAGTAAGGTTGAAAGGTTTGCCCGTGACGCGCCCATTGCTGATCGCTCCATCGATCCTGTCTGCCGATTTCGGCAAGCTCGCCGACGAAATCCGCGCGGTCGACGCCGCCGGGGCCGATTGGATCCACTGCGATGTGATGGATGGGCATTTCGTGCCGAACATCACGTTCGGGGCGCCCGTTATCAAATCCGTGCGCGGCGCCTCAAAGAAGATCTTCGACGTGCATCTGATGATCGCGCCGGCCGATCCTTTCCTGGCGGACTTTGCGGCGGCCGGTTCCGACATCATCACCGTACACGCCGAAGCCGGTCCACACCTCGATCGCTCGCTGCAGGCCATTCGTGCGCTGGGCAAGAAAGCCGGCGTCTCGCTCAATCCGTCAACGCCCGCCAGTGCCATCGAGCATGTGCTGGATCGCGTCGATCTCATTCTGCTGATGACGGTCAATCCCGGATTCGGCGGCCAATCATTCATCTCGGTCATGCTCGAAAAAATCCACCAGGTGAAGGCGCTCGTCGGTGCGCGCCCAATCGATATCGAAGTCGATGGCGGGGTGACACCCGAGACCGCGCCGCTCGTCGTCAAAGCCGGAGCCAACGTTCTCGTCGCCGGATCGGCCGTGTTCAAAGGTGGAACCGAAGCCAGCTACGCGGCCAATATCGGCGCCATTCGCAAGGCGGCAAAAGCTGGGTGAGCACCGCCCGGCCTTGAAATTCGCCGGCGCGCATTTCGAGACGCCATGAACCGACCTAGCTTTTCAGCGCCGTTGCCGATCGATGCCGTGCTCGATGACGTGCGCGGCGTGCTCCGCGCCAATGGAGCAGCCGTCCTCGTCGCGGCGCCCGGAGCTGGCAAGACGACGCGCGTGCCCCTCGCACTTCTCGATGAGCCGTGGCGGGGGAAGCAAAAAATTCTGGTTTTGGAGCCGCGTAGAATTGCGGCGCGTGCCGCGGCCGAGCGAATGGCTGCCACGCTCGGCAGCCGCCTCGGCGACGACATTGGTCTCAGAGCCCGGCTGTCGTCGAAGACCAGTGCGCGCGTCGCCGTCGAAGTCATTACCGAAGGCGTATTCACGCGAATGATTCTTGACGATCCCGAGCTGAAAGGCGTCGCGGCGGTTCTCTTCGATGAATTTCACGAGCGCTCCCTCGACGCCGACCTCGGCTTGGCGCTGGCGCTCGACACGCGCGCCGCGCTGCGCCCAGATCTCAAAATTCTCGTGATGTCGGCGACGCTGGAAGCGGCGCGGGTTGCAAAGCTGCTCGGCGACGCGCCGGTGGTGGTGAGCGAAGGCCGCGCCTTCCCCATTGAGACGCGCTATGCGGGCCGGCGCGGTCAGCGCATCGAGGACGATATCGTCGACACGATCCGGCGCGCCGTCGCGCATGAGACGGGTTCGATACTCGTCTTCCTGCCCGGACAGGGCGAGATCAATCGCGTTGCGGAACGCCTGTCCGAGCAGTCACTTTCGCCGTCGATCGACGTCGTGCCGCTTTATGGCGCTCTCGATCCCACGGTGCAGGACCGCGCCATCGCCGCGGCTGAAACCGGACGCCGCAAAATCGTTCTTGCGACGTCGATCGCCGAGACCTCGATCACCATTGAAGGCGTTCGCGTCGTGATCGACAGCGGCCTCGCGCGCGTACCGCGCTTCGAACCGGACGTCGGCATTACGCGGCTGGAGACGGTCCGTGTTTCGCGCGCTTCGGCTGATCAGCGGCGGGGCCGTGCCGGCAGGACAGAGCCTGGCGTCTGCTACCGGCTTTGGGACGAGCCCGAGACGCAGGGTCTCGTGCCGTTCGCCGAGCCCGAGATCAGGTCGGCGGATTTGTCGGGGCTTTTGCTCGATTGCGCCGAGTGGGGAACCAACGACCCGCGTTCGCTCGCATGGCTCGATCCGCCGGCGGAGGGCGTTCTTGCCGCGGCACGTTCGGGCCTTCAGGACATCGGCGCGCTCGACGACGCGGGGCGCATCACCGAGGAAGGCCGCCGCCTCAGAGCTTTGCCGCTGCCGCCAAGGCTGGCCCGAATGGTGCTCAAGTCCGGCGAGCAGGGTGCGGCCGCGACGGCAGCCGATCTTGCGGCCATCCTCGTCGAGCGAGGTATCGGAGGCAACGATGCCGACCTTGGCGTTCGGCTAGAAAACTTCCGCCGCGATCGCTCACGACGCGCGGAAAACATGCGCGCGCTGTCACGGCAGTGGGCCCGCGCCGCCGCAACGCCAGTCGAAAGCGATGCCACCCCCGCGTCGCCCGCCGCGCTGCTGGCGCTGGCTTATCCGGAGCGTATTGCGAAGAATCGCGGCAAGCGCGGCAGCTTTCTTTTAGCCAACGGGCGCGCGGGCATTCTCGATTTGGCTCATCCTCTCGCCGCGGCGCCGTATCTGGTCGTCGCGGAACTTCAGGGACGGGCGGCCGCGACGCGGATCGTACTCGCCATCGGGACAGATGAAGCGGAGATCGCAACCTTCGCCGCCGATCGTATCGAGACGAGCGATGAGGTGCTCTTCGATGCCGAAGCGCGTGCGGTCAGGGCGCGCCGGGTGCGCCGGCTCGGGGCCATCGCGCTCTCGAGCGAAGCGCGGCGGCTTCGCACCGGCGAAGACGTCTCAGCGGTTCTTGTCCGCGGTATTGCGGCGCTTGGAGCCAACGCCTTGCCGTGGTCAAAGACCCAACTTCAGCTCCGCAACCGCGTTGCGTTTCTCAGTGCCGGCGACAGCGAATGGCCCGACCTTTCGGATCGGGCATTGACGGCAAGCCTCGATCAATGGCTCGGCCCTTATCTTGCCGGTAAGACACGCCTCTCCGACGTCGACGCAGCCGTGCTCGACCAAGCACTGAATGGCCTTCTGACTTGGCCGATGCGGCAACGGCTCGACGCCGAGGCTCCGACGCACTTCGAAGCGCCGACCGGCAACCGGTTCGCGCTCGACTACGAGGGAGCCGGCGCGCCGGCGCTGCACATTCGCGTCCAAGAACTTTACGGTTTGAAACAGCACCCGGCCATCGCGCGCGGGCGTCTCCCGCTGACGCTCTATCTTTTGTCGCCGTCGCATCGGCCCATTCAGATTACGCGCGATCTGCCGGGCTTCTGGTCCGGGTCCTGGGCGGCGGTTCGATCCGATATGCGCGGCCAATATCCAAAGCACGTTTGGCCGGACGACCCGGCTCATGCCGCGCCGACGACACGGGCCAAGCCGCGCGGCACTTGAAGTCACGCGTCAGCTTTACTTGTAGTAGGACCGATACCAGGCGACGAAGCGTTCGATGCCCTCGGTCAGCGGCGTCGAAGGCCTGAAGCCGACGTTGTGAACGAGATCATCGATGTTAGCGAACGTCTTCGGCACGTCGCCCGGCTGCATCGGCAGAAAGACTTTCTTGGCTTCACGGCCGAGCGCCGTCTCGATCGCGGCGATGAAATCCATCAGCTCGACCGGATTGTTGTTGCCGATATTGTAAAGCCGGTAGGGAGCCGACGACGTTGCCGGGTCGGGCGCGTCGCCGTTCCAGTTCTGATTGGGTTCGGCTATCTTGTCCGCCGTGCGCAATACGCCGTCGACGATGTCGTCGATGTAAGTAAAATCGCGCGCATGATGGCCGTGGTTGAAAACCTCGATCGGCTCGCCTGCGAGAATTTTCTGGGTGAAGCGAAAGAGCGCCATGTCCGGCCGGCCCCACGGTCCGTAGACGGTGAAGAAGCGCAGGCCCGTCACCGGAAGCCCATAGAGATGCGCGTAAGCGTGTGCAGCGAGTTCGTTCGATTTCTTCGTCGCGCCGTAGAGGCTCAAGGGGTGGTCGACATTGTCGTGCACGCTGAACGGCATGGCGGTATTGGCGCCGTAGACCGAACTCGATGACGCCAGCACGAGATGCTGCACGTTCGTGTGGCGGCAGCCTTCGAGGACGTTCTGCGTCCCGACGATGTTGGAATCGATATAGGCGTTGGCGTCGGCGCTACCGGGACGAACGCCCGCCTGCGCCGCGAGGTGGATGACTTTGTCCGGGCGCTCCGAGTTGAACAGTTTCGCCATCGCGCCGCGGTCGGCAATGTCCTGGCGATAAAACGTGAAGCCTTTCCGGCCTTGAAGGATTGCTAGCCGCGCTTCTTTGAGGCTCGGGTCGTAGTAGCCATTGAGGTTATCGACGCCGACGACGGTTTCGCCGCGATCGAGCAGGCGCACAGCCGTATGAAAGCCGATGAAGCCGGCGGCTCCCGTAACCAGAAATTTCATAGTGCTGATCCTCGCCAGCCCGCGTTCGCAGGCGGTCAGATACGTGGTGGGCAAAGAACTGAAGTCCTTCTCGCGGTTTAGCCGCTCCACCGGCGCTGTCAATCAGAGGCCGGGTCACGGCGGCGGCATGTGGTCTCACTGTCGCGGTTTTGAGTGGGTGAACGGCCGCACAGAAACCGATCGCAAAAAACTTATCCCCGCAGGTCGCAGCCGCTTTATCTTAGGCGGAGGGAGGTTCGATCAGGATTTTGCGTACGCATGAACGAAACGGCGAACCTCTCACTGCCCTACATTCTTGCTTCCCAGGCCCAGAAGCATGTCACGCACAATGAAGCCATCCGCGCCCTCGATTGCCTGGTGCAGCTCTCGGTTGAAAGCCGGGTTCTGACGGGTCCGCCGGCTTCCCCCGTAGAAGGCAGCCGGTACGTGGTTGCAGCCGGCGCTAGCGGTGCGTGGGCGGGCGAGAGCGATAAGATCGCAGCCTTCCAGGACGGCGGCTGGTCCTTCTACGCGCCGAAGGATGGCTGGATCGCTTGGGTCGCCAGCGAGAACATCCTGATCGTCTACGATTCTGCGACTTGGTCGCCGGTCACGACGGGCGGTGGAGGCGGCGGAGGTGGCGTCACGGATCATGGCATGTTGACGGGTCTAGCGGACGACGATCACCTGCAGTATCTCACCGAGGGTCGAGGCGATGCCCGCTATACCCCGATTGATCCGGTCACTCTCGGCGTCAACTCGGCCGCCGATACGACCAACAGGCTTGCGGTGTCGAGCCCAGCTTCGCTGTTCAATCACGACGGCAACGGCCACCAGGTTAAGATCAACAAGAACTCGGGGTCGGATACAGCGTCATTCCTGTTTCAGGACGGCTTCTCTGGCCGCGCCGAAATCGGCCTGACCGGCGACGACGACTTTCATTTCAAGGTGAGCCCCGACGGCTCCGCATGGTTCGACAGCATCCGGATCGATCGCACGACGGGTAAAGTATCGTTCCCCGCTGCGGGCGCGGCTCGCGAACTGCTGACGGCAAACCGCACCTACTACGTCCGTACCGACGGAAGCGACAGTAACAACGGGCTCACGAACACATCGGGCGGCGCATTTCTGACGATACAAAAGGCAATCGATACCGCCGCCACGCTCG
This sequence comes from Hyphomicrobium sp., assembly GCF_035572195.1. Lineage (GTDB taxonomy): Bacteria > Pseudomonadota > Alphaproteobacteria > Rhizobiales > Hyphomicrobiaceae > Hyphomicrobium_B. Next base: position 57,185 of record NZ_DATNBA010000138.1, read on the forward strand.
ATATTTCGATTTACAACGTCACGATTTCGATCGCTGACGGCACCTACACGATAATCTCGCCGATCCTCGGTAAGTCTGCCGTGGGCGCAGGCGAGATTTGGCTTGTCGGCAATGAAACGACCCCCGGCAATGTCGTAATCACAAGTTCCACGGCACTTGGTTCGGCGGCTGGTTTGCTCGCATTCCCGTCACTCAAAACCACTTATCGCGTTCGCGGCGTCACGTTGCAGTCAACGGCGACCAATCATGGAATATACGTCGATGGGACCTCCGTCATCTGGATAAGAAAAATCGTTCTAGGTTCTGGTTTGTCGGATCAGTTACGTGTGTCGTTGGGCGGCTCAATTAATATCGAAGGCGACTATTCTATAACAGGTGGCGCGGTAAGGCACTTTATTGCCAATACCTTCGGAAACATCAATGCTGTTACAAATTCTCTGACAATTACTCTTGTGGGAACCCCGGCGTTCTCCTCAGCGTTCGCGGCTGTGACGACTATCGGCGCGGTCCAATGTTCCGCGGGCTTAGTAACATTCAGCGGGAGTGCGACGGGCGTTCGCTACTCAGCAACGCTCAATGGCGTTGTCAATTCGTTTAGCAGCGGGAGTGCGAATTATTTTCCAGGCAACTCGGCGGGCTCAACCGCGACGGGAGGGCAGTACGCGTAGACGCGTGCGGCGTCTGGTGGTAGCAGACGAATTCTGGGAGATGGGGTTCACCGTGGCGATAGTATCGTTCTCAAAGAAGTTTATCTTCGTAAAGACGGCGAAGACCGCCGGAACTTCAATTGAGGTTTTTCTGTCTCAATATTGCTCCGGCGCCGACATTGTAACTCCGATATTTCCTGCAAATCCAAGCCACGTTCCTTGCAACTTCACCTCACAAGGCGCGACCACCTTCTACAATCACATGCCCGCCGTCGAGATTAGGCAAGCGTTGGAGCCAGAACAGTTCTCGACATTTTTCAAATTCTGCTTTGAGCGACATCCGATTGACAAGTGTCTGTCGCATTTTGCCATGCTGCTGAATTCTCCCGGTCATCAAGCCGAAGGCAATCCGAAGACGTGGGAAGATTATTTAGAACGCGGAGTCTTCCCGAACAATTCACCGATTTACACGGATGAGGGCGGGAACTTACTCGTTGACCGAATCTACAAGTACGAAGAGCTAGCGCAGTCAATCAAAGACGTCTGCGCCGAAATCGGCGTTTCTGGGGCTGAGCTCACTGTCTTCGAGAAGGCCGGTTTTCGACACAGGGTTCCTGAGTTTGCGACTGTCATGCGTAACGCTGCTCAGAAAGATAGGATTATGAAGGCCTTCGAGAGCACCCTTCGCTTCGTCGATTACGTCGCGGCGGCAAAGTAAAATGCTATCGACTCCCCATAACTGGATTTACATTCACGTCCCTAAAACCGGCGGAAACTCTGTTCAAGAGGTGCTTCTGCCGTTCTCGGAATCGACGGTTTCTAGATCTCTACGATACATGTGACGTTGCCGCGCGAATGTGCAGAGGGCATGTTCGTATATCCGATAGTCCGCCACATTCAGCTTCTTGAAAGCGCCTGCGAGAGAGGCATCCAC
>NZ_DATNBA010000139.1:0-3721 GCF_035572195.1 Hyphomicrobium sp.
CTTCGATGGCTCCCGCGATCCGCGCCGGCTCCTCGTGATAGACGGGAAACAGCAGCGCCGTTCGCGGCTCGAGCGGCAAGCTCGGCAACGGCGGCTCGATCGTGTCGGGATGCTCGCCGGCGAAAAGCGGCAGAAAGCCCAACGCTGCGCTAAGGCTCCCGACCGCAATCCAGCCGAACGCAATCGTTGAGAGAATGAGAAAGAGGAACTGCACCGGCGTGATGACGACGAATGCCAGGATGCTGAAAAGCTCGTGCGCAAATGCTGCCGTCAGCACGGCAGCGCCGGTGAATATCGCTGCGCGCGGCACCCAGTATCCGCGCCGCCTCGGCTCGCGGACGCGCTCGATGCGAGCCGCGAAGTTCTGCTCCGGCATGTCGAGCGGCGCCCCGGGCGGCAACGACGACCAGGGACCAGCGTCAAGCGGAGGCAACGGATGCAAAGACGCCTGCAGCGTTCCGTCCTTGAAGTTTTCGTTTACGGCTTCGTCCATCTGTAAAGCCAGGTCTCCGAAACCGCTTGTGCACCAGCCTTCAAAACGAAACGCAGCTCGACGAGATCGGCTTCGCCGGGTACCAACTCGAACAACACCCGCACACCCGAAATCTCGGGATTGCGCTGCACGACGACGTTTTTGATTTTCCCCGCGCTGCCCGAGACATCGGCCACGGGCAAATCACGAGCATCTTTGACCGACGGACCTGTCAGATCGATGACGAATAAAACGGTATGCGGTTTTTTGGATGCGCCGATCCGGGTCTTGAGAACGCGCGCGCCGGACCACGCCGGCGGAACGTCTTCGCCCCACGACAACTTGTAGGCAAAAAGGTGCGGACCACCGGCGGCGAGATCCCCCGCAGGTTTCCAATAAGCGACGACGTTGTCATGAATCTCGTCGTCCGCCGGAATCTCGATGAGCTCGACGAACCCGTCGCCCCACGATCCTTTGGGTTCGACCCAGACACTCGGACGCCGCTCGTAGTGCGCCTCGAGATCTTCGAAATTGCTGAAAGATCGGTCGCGCTGCCAGAACCCGAAACCCATCGGACTTTTGTCCATGAAAGCGCTGACTTGCAGCGTCTTGGGGTTATTGAGCGGCCGCCAGATACGCTCTCCGCTGCCGTTTACCATCGCCAAGCCCTCGCTGTCATGGACGGCGGGACGGAAGTCGTTTGATGAACGTTGGCTTCCCTGACCGTGCAGAAACATGCTTGTCAGTGGCGCGATGCCGACATGTTGAAGAGCGGTACGCGGATACAAAATTGCCTCAACATCCATTGTGGTGATTTCACCGGGCGCGATCACAAAGCGATAGGCCCCCGTGGTCGACTGGCTGTCCAGCAACGCATGGACGACAATTTCGGTTGCACCGGGCTTCGGCTTTTCGAGCCAAAATGATCGGAAGAACGGAAATTCTTCGCCGCCCGGACGCGCCGTATTGAGGGCAAGACCCCGGGCCGATGCTCCGTAGCCCTCATCGCGACCGACCGCGCGCAAATAGCTCGCACCCTGAAATACGGCATACTCGTCGAAATAATCGGCGCGATTGATCGGACCATGAATGCGAAAGCCCGAAAAGCCGTAGGGAGCCGCATCGGGGCCGGGACCGATCAGCGGCCCGAAGGAAAAGAGTCTGCTATCCGCGATGAGGCGGGTCGCTGTGCCGTTTTCAACGGTCCACAGATCGACCGGCATATCGTAAAGCCAGCCCATCGCGAACGGCTGGACCTGGAAATCGAGGTGGTCGTCCTTCCAGATCGCCTTCTCCGGCCGAAACCGGATGTCGCGATATTGGTCGTAGGACAGCTTGTCGAAAGGCTTCGGCAACTCCATCGCCGGCTTCGAAAACGGCTGGTCCGAGAGTCGCTTGGCTTCGGTTTTGACGGTGTTCGGACTGAACACGATACCTGCCGGGCCCGCCGGTCGGGGACTTTCCCCCTCGGCCTGCGCGGCGGACACCGCCAGCGCCCATTTCGCTGCCGCAAGTGCGTAAGTCGCCGCCGCGGCCTGTCCAAGCACCGATCGGCGGTCCAACAATTTACCTGTCATTTCCGGTATGCCGCCAACCCCTGGATTGAGCGATTGAGCCCATGCACGCCCACAGCGAGCGCTTCCCCGAACACGGATTTGACGGTGCTAGAGAACGATTGTGGCAGATTTTCCTCGCTCGCGGTTCAAACGTGTGACTTTCTAGTTCGCCCGCATTGTGGCGGCCCCCGAAATCAAAACGCGCGGCGCCCGAATGTCGATCCAAACAAATTTTACTCTGACAATTCGTTCGTTTATAGAACCGGCGCTCCGGGGGTGCAGGCAGATCTTTCTCGAGGGTTAAATGGCGCCATTGCAGGAGGGCACGCTCGTTGAAGCCATCATGGCCGTGCGCGGCCAGATCGATTTCCTCTGGCAGTTCTTCGTCACGGTCCACATCGCCCTCTTCGCACTCCTCTTTATCTACGACCACGCAGTGGAAAACCTCAATGCGATAGCGAAATTCTTCGCCGTACTTGGCGTCGCAGCCTTCGAGTGGATCAACGGCAATGCGCTGGCCCACACCTATTTGCTTCTCGACGCGATGCAGGATCAGTTTCGCTGGAATTATGGGCAAGCCGACCGCTTTCACCCGGCATTTTACGAGCAGTTTGTGCTCGCCAGCTACGCAACGCGACCGGCGACGGTGCTGCTAACGCACTCCTCTGCGCTTCTCGTTGTGCTGCTGGCCTTTGCCTCACGTCGGTTCATTCAAACGCGAACCTTGCCGCCGCGACTGTGACGCTCGATACGTCATCCGTGACGACTAACCACCGAAACTGATTAGTGTTTAGTGATTTACCGGTCCGCCTGCGCTTCAACTTCGGCGGCCTTATGACGATGCTGTGGCGGCTTCGGCGCTCGTGGCTTTTGTGTCACAAATCTATGCGATTCCACAGGCAGTTTCGCCAAACCTATTTCACCCGCGAATCTTATCTGCTTTAAACAGCGCCCTGAGCGGTGATTCGGGGGGAGCCCGTAACCGCGGAAGACGGGTTTGAGGACGGGTTAACAACATCGCATAGAAGAAGAGTGTTGGGCAGAACAGTTCCGTTCCGTCCGTCATTCCTCAAGTTCAGACGGGAGTAGGTCTATGAGAAAGTATAGTCTGAGTGCCCTGGTGGCGGCAGGCCTGCTGGCAGGCGGCATGTCGATCAGCAGCAGCACCAGCGCATTTGCAGCTGACCTCGGGGGCAACTGCTGCGCAGATCTCGAGGAACGCATCGCGGAACTCGAAGCAACGACGGCCCGCAAGGGTAACCGCAAAGTCTCGCTTACGGTGTCCGGCTGGGTCGGCCAGCAGGTCATGTTCTGGGATGACGGACAAGAATCGAACGTCTACGTCCACGATCTTGGTACGACGCTTGGCAGCCACGTGAAGTTCACGGGCCAGGCCACGATCGTTCCCGGATGGTCGGCTGGTTACGTTCTGCATCTCGAAGCCATGGGCTCGGATAGCTTGACCCAGAGCCAGTTGGTCGTTGATGGCCCGTCGGTTTTGACGGGTACTAGCAACGGCGTCGGCACGCTGCAGTCGTTCTGGTTCATCAAGAGCGACCAACTCGGCAAGGTGTCGGTTGGTAAGCAGTCGCAGGCTTCGGACAACACGGCCATTCTCGTTGACGGTTCGGGCTCGCTCGTTCCTGCCAACTGGGTGTCGTTCGACGTCAACAGCTTCTTCATCCGCAACTCG